>NZ_JANLCM010000002.1:987504-1316672 GCF_024979235.1 Herbiconiux aconitum | reverse complement strand
CGTGCCCGGACTGCTCGACGGCGGGCGGGTCGACACGGTCGGAGCGGTGGAGTTCGACCGTGCGCTCGCCGTTCCGCCCCTCGACGAAGGCCGGCTCGACGCATCCGGAACCCGCGTCTTCGACCTGACCGCACAGACCGGCACCACCGAATTCCAGTCCGGTGCACAGACACCCACCTGGGGTTTCAACAGCAGCTACCTCGGCCCCACTCTCGTCGCGGATCGCGGCGAGAAGGTGCGCGTCGACGTGCGCAACGAACTCCCCGAGGCCACCACCGTGCACTGGCACGGCATGCACCTCCCGGCCGCGATGGACGGCGGTCCGCACCAGCCGATCGCTCCCGACACCACATGGTCGCCCACCTGGACCATCGACCAGCCCGCCGCCACGCTCTGGTACCACCCGCATCCGCACGGCCGCACCGAGGCGCACGTCGCACGCGGACTCGCGGGGCTCTTCCTCGTGCGCGATCCGGAGGAAGCGGCCCTCGCGCTCCCGAGGAACTACGGCGTCGACGACATCCCTCTCATCGTGCAAGACAAACGTTTCACCTCCGACGGCGCCTTCGACGACGGCACCCGCGGCTTCGTCGGCGCCCTCGGCGATACGCTCCTCGTCAACGGCACGCTCGGTCCCTACCTCGACGTCACGAGCGAGGCGGTGCGCTTGCGCCTGCTGAACGCCTCGACCGCGCGCACCTACGACTTCGAGTTCGCCGACGACCGCACCGTGCAGCTCATCGCGAGCGACGGCGGGCTGCTGGATGCGCCGGTGCCGGCGACGCGCATCCGTCTGTCTCCCGGAGAGCGGGCCGAGATCGTGGTGCGTTTCGTTCCCGGCGAGACCACGACGCTGCGGTCCACCCCGCCCGATCTCGGCACCGAGCCCGAAGTGGCGAGTCGCAACGGCGGCGCCGACCGCTTCGACGTGCTGCAGCTGCGGGCCGCGGCGTCGTTGACACCGGCAGCCTCGGCCCCGGATGCGCCGGCCAGGCTGACGACGATCGAGCGCCTCCGCGAATCCGACGTGACCGCCCGGCGCACGATCACCCTCGACGGTTTCGCCATCGACGACGACGTGATGCAGATGGACCGCATCGACCAGGTCGTGGAGCTCGGCGCCACCGAACTCTGGACGGTGCGGAACGAGATGCAGCTGCCCCACAACTTCCACGTGCACGACGTGCAGTTCCAGGTGCTGAGCGTGGGCGGTGCGCCTCCTCCACCCGAGCTCGGGGGGTGGAAGGACACCGTGTACCTGCCACCCGACACCGAGGTGCGCCTGATCATGCGGTTCGACGACTACGCCGATCCGGATGCGCCGTACATGTACCACTGCCACCTCCTGTGGCACGAAGACCAGGGCATGATGGGCCAGTTCGTGGTTGTCGAACCGGGCCAGGGTGCTGGGACAATCGAAGGGACCGGACATGACCACCACTGAGAACGACGAAGTCGTCGGCATCGAGGCCGACGAGAGTCGGCGGCACGCCGATCAGCACACGCACGAGGAGCAGGGAGGCCCGCGCATGGCGTCATCGCCTCCCGCCCGTCGCGGCATCCGTTACGGAAACCTCTGGCGTGGTGTGCCGCGCGAGCTCGGCTTCCTGCTGCCGACGCTGCCGATCGTGATCGCGAGCTTCGTGACCCTGGTCACCCTGTTCAGCACGGGGGTCAGCACTCTGGTGATCGTGGTCGGCTTCTTCCTGCTGGTGGCCACGATGTGGGTGGCCCGGGGATTCGGTGCCTTCGAAGTGCTGCGGTTGCGCGCGGCGGGCTTCCCGGGCATCCCGACGCCCGAATGGCGGGTGGTGACCGGGGGTGGCTGGTTCACGCGGATGTTCACCGTGTTTCGCAACGGGCACTACTGGCTCGCTCTGCTGCACGGCTCCGTCGTGAACTTCGTCGTGGGCGTGACGACCTGGTCGATCACGATCACCTGGGTCGCGAGCGGGCTCGGCGGTGTGACGTACTGGTTCTACAGCCGGTGGATTCCTCAGGGCGACCGCGGATGGAGCCTCTACAGCGTCATCGTCGACTTCTTCGTTCCGGGCACGAGCACGGGCGTCGACGAACGGCTCGGCGACAACATCGTCTTGTTCGTGGCCGGCGTGATCTTCTTGGTGACGCTGCCGTTCATCACCCGGGGGCTGGTGTCGATCCACTACGGAATCGCGCGCGGGATGCTCGGCCCGTTCCGGTCGGATGCGCTGCGTCGCGAGGTGCTGGAGCTCTCGGCGTCGCGCGGGGCCGCCGTGGCCGCCGAGGGGCACTCCCTGCGACGGCTCGAACGCGACATCCACGACGGACCGCAGCAGCGCCTCGTGCGCTTGCAGATGGACCTCGCGGCCGCCGAGCGCCAGATCGACACCGATCCGGCGCGGGCACGGCAGCTGATCGACGAGGCGATGACCCAGTCACGCGAGGCGCTCGATGAGCTGCGGTCGCTGTCGCGTGGGTTCGCGCCGCCGATCCTGATGGATCGAGGGCTCGTGGCGGCATTGGAGTCGGCGGCGGTGCGGAGTCCCGTGCCGACGCGGATCGTGAGCGCGCTCCCGGTGGGGTTGCGGGTGCCGCAGGAGATCGAACGCAACGCGTACTTCGTGGCGAGCGAGGCGTTGGCCAATGCGGCCAAGCACGCGGGAGCCCGGTCGGTGGAGGTGCGGGTCGCGGTGCGGCCGCCCGTCGGCGCGGAGGCCGGCGCGGCCGCGGCGGTGGCCGGCGCGGTGGGCGGTGCGACGCCCGGTGGTGCCGGTGTGCCGTCGTGGCTCGACGTGACGGTGATGGACGACGGGCGCGGAGGAGCGGCACCGCTCGAGGGCCACGGTCTCGCCGGGCTCGAGCAGCGTCTCCGGGGTGTCGGGGGCTCGCTCGAGCTGATGAGCCCGGTCGGTGGCCCGACGGTGCTCGCGGCGCACCTCCCGTTCACGGTGGCGGCCGCGTCGGCCTCGGCCGCCGCGTCGTCCGCGGGGTCGGCTGCCGAGGCAGCCTCGGGATCGGCGCAGGCGTCGACCGCCGTGCCGGGGTCAGCGTCGGCTGCTGTGTCGCGATCGGACCGGCCCGCGGATACCGGACCCGGCGCCTACCCGGCCGATCCGCTCATCTGACCTGCGCGGCGCATCCGATCGAGTGACGAACGGGTGGCGACTCGGCGGATCGTGACGACGGATGGAGGGCGGTGTCGAATCCGGCACCACCTCCATCCGTTCGTCACGTGCGCGGCGATGCGGGACCCGAGGGGTGAGACGCCCGGCGCTCTAGGCTGGGCGGGTGAGTGTTTCGGAGGCGAGCGACGAGCGCGCACTGCGGGTCGTCGTCGCCGATGACTCGGTGCTGCTGCGCGAAGGGCTCGTGCGGGTGCTGGCCGAGACCGGGGTCGACGTGGTCGGCGCCTACGGCGACGGCGACTCGCTGCTCGACACCCTCGCCGACACCGCACCCGATCTCGCCGTGTTCGACGTGCGGATGCCGCCGACGTTCCGCGATGAAGGTGTGCGCGCGGCGATCCGGGCCCGCGAGCTCCGGCCGGGAGTGGGCATCCTGCTGCTCTCGCAGTACGTCGAGGTGACCTACGCGCAGGAACTGCTCGCATCCGGAGCCGGCGGCATCGGCTACCTGCTCAAAGACCGCGTGGCGTCGCTCACCGAACTCGACGACGCCGTGCGCCGCATCGCCGCGGGCGGCACCGTGCTCGACCCCGAGGTGGTGGGGCAGCTGCTCGGGCGGCGGCACGATCCGCTCGAGACGCTCACCCCGCGTGAGCACGAGGTGCTCGCCCTGATGGCCGAGGGCCGCACGAACGCGGCCATCGCAGCGCGCCTCGTGATCGGCGTGGGTGCCGTGGAGAAGAACGTGACATCGATCTTCCAGAAGCTGGCTCTCGACGACACCGGCACCGACCACCGCCGCGTGCTCGCAGTGCTCGCCTGGCTCCAGCGCTGACCCTCCGCTGCGCTCGCCGCATCCCTCGTGCATCCCCGCTCGCGAAGTCGCTCTAAGTCGCCCTTCGAGCGTCCCCAGAGCCGACTTAGCGCGACTTCGCGAGGGGGAGGCGACTTCGCGCGACGTCGGGAGGGTCAGGCGCCCGTGCGGGAGAGCGCGCGGCCGAGGATGGCGGAGGAGAGCGCCTCGACGGGCTCGGCGGGGGCTGCGGGGTTCGAGAGCAGCGTGAAGTCGACGTCGCCGAGATCGGGCAGGTCGAACTTGTTGCTCACCTTCACCAGGTCGTCGGGGATGAGCGTGTGTGGAAAAGCCGCCACCCCGATCCCCGCCCGCACCGCCGCCAGCACGCCGTTCACCTCGCGCGTGTTGCAGGTGATGCGCCAGGTGCGGCCCGCGGCTTCGAGCGCGTCGATGGCGAGCTGCCGGCTGATGCTCGGCGCCTGATAGGCGATCATCGGCACCGGTTCGCCCGGCTCGATGATGGTCTTCTCCTCGGCGATCCACACCATCGTGTCGCGCCGCACCACCCGGCCGAGCTCCGGGATGGCGCCGTCGGGCGCATCCGGGATCTGCTTGATGAAGATGAGATCGAGCCGCCCCGCCTTCAGCTGTCGGTAGAGCGGCAGGCTCTGGTTCACGGTGAGTTCGAGATTGATCTGCGGGTAGAGCTGCCGGAAGTGGCGCAGAATGCGCGGCAGTTGCGTGATGGCGAGGTCGTCGGCGGCGCCGAATCGCAGACGCCCGCGCATCGCCGACCCGGAGAAGTAGCTGGATGCTGACGCGTGCGCCGCGAGGATGGTGCGCGCGAACCCCGCCATGGCATCGCCGTTGTCGGTGAGGGTCACCACCCGGGTGTCGCGCGCGATGAGCAGGCGGCCCGACGCGGCCTCGAGCTTGCGCACCTGCTGGCTGACGGTCGGCTGACTGAGGCCGAGCTGGGCCGCCGCTTTCGTGAAGCTGTGCGTCTCGGCCACGGCCAGGAAGGTGCGGAGGAGAGCGGGATCGAACACGGCGCATCCGTTCATCATTCGAAAAACCAATAGGACTTATAGCTCCAATTTAGTCTCGGAATGCTGCCGGCACCCCTACCGTTGTAGAAGGCGAACTATCTACCAGGAACTGATGTGACAGCGACTCTCAACGAATATCCGAAGACCGAACCGATCACCGTCCAGAGTTCCCCGCCTCCGTGGCGACACACCCTCGTCTCCCTCTCGGTGCGCAACTACCGCATCTTCGCCCTGACGAACCTCGTCGCGATGACAGCGGTGTGGATGCAGCGCATCGCCCAGGACTGGCTCGTGCTGGAGCTCTCGGGAAGCGTCGCGGCCGTGGGAATCACCGTCGCACTGCAGTTCGCGCCGATGCTCGTGTTCGGGCTGGTGGGCGGGGTGATCGTCGACCGCTATTCGAAGCGGGTGCTGCTCATGATCACGCAGACCGCCGCCGTTTTCACCAGTCTCACCCTGGCCATCCTGACCCTCACCGGCACGGTGCAGGTGTGGCACATCTACGTGGTGGCCGTCGTGCTGGGGCTCGTGACCGTGATCGACAACCCGGCACGGCAGGTCTTCACGAACGAGCTGGTGGGGCCGCGGTATCTGCGGAACGCGATCAGCCTCAACTCCTCGATGTTCCAGCTCGGCGGCCTGATCGGGCCGGCCGTGAGCGGGGCTTTGCTCGTCGCGGTGGGGGCCGGCTGGTCGTTCGGCATCAACGCGGTGGCCTGCGCGCTCGTCGTGTTCGCGCTCAGTCGGCTGCGGGTCAGCGAGCTCTTCCCGGCTCCGGTGGCGCCGCGGGCGAAGGGGCAGCTGATCGAGGGTGTGCGCTATGTGCGCAGCAAGCCCGCCATCCTCTGGACCATCGTGATGATCGCCGTACTGGCCGTGTTCTCGCAGAACATGCCCGTCATCCTCGCCGCCTACGCCAGCGAGGTCTTCAACGCGGGGCCGGGCGGATACGGGTTGTTCAACACCCTCGTCGCGGTCGGCGCCCTGACCGGTGCGCTGCTCTCGACCCGCCGGCGGGTGGTGCGGTTGCGCACGGTGATCGGGCTGGCGGGGGTGTACGGCGTGCTGCAGGCGGCGAGCGGATGGATGCCCACCGAATACCTGTTCGGTGCGGCCCTGGTGCTGGTCGGGTTCGGCTGGCTGATGTTCATCACCTGCGCGAACGCGCTCGTGCAGATGTCGTCGAACACGGCTATTCGCGGGCGGGTGATGTCGCTCTACGTGCTCGTGCTGCTCGGCGGGCAGTCGATCGGCGGACCGGCGATGGGGTGGGTGGTGGAGCACTTCGGCGCGCACGTCGGGATGGTGCTGTCGGGGGCGGTGCCGGCGGTGGCGGCGATCGTGATCGGGGTGCTGATCGCGCGGCGCTCGGGCCTCTGGCTGCGTCTGAGCCTGCGCCGGCGGGAGCCGTTCGTCGCGATCGTGCGGCGCTGAGGCGAGCTCGCCCGGCGGCCTGCGGGGTTCGCCCGGCGGTCTGAGGGTTTGCTCTGTGGTCTGGGGTTCGCGAGGCGAGGCGTGGCGTGGCTGGGCGAGGCGTGGCCTTGGCTGGGCGAGGCGCGGCGCGGCGTTCGCTGGGCGCGGCGAGGCCAGCCGGGGCGAGGCGTCCGCAACGCACGCGCGGCGTTGATCCGCGGGCTTTCGCGAATTCCGGGACTGGGCTAGCGCCAATGTCCGCGGATGAGCGGCGCATCGCTTGGGCGGGGGTCAGTCCAGGGAGCGCACGAGGCGCATCGCCCAGCGGTGGCGGGCGAAGCGGGCTAGTGAGGTCTCGCCGCGGCAGAAGCGCACGAAGTAGCGCGCGCCCCACGGGGTGCGGAGAAGAGTGTGGACGAGGCCGCGGTGCCGCTCGAACGTGGCGAGGATGGCAGCGCCGGCACGCTGCTCGGCGCCGAGCTCCGCGAGCACGCGCGCTTCGTAGGCAGCGAGGGCGTCGTCGGGTGCGCGCGGGGAGGTGGTTGCGCGCGGGGTGGCGGATGTGTGCGGCTCGGCGGGTGGGTGCGGTGGTGTGGCCCTCTCGGCAGGGTCTCCGGCCGCTTGAGGCGTCGAGGCTGCTGCTCTTTTAGCTCCAGCTGCTGCCGCCCCGGCCCACGCCCCCGATCGGAGGGCGAACGAGATGCCCTCGCGCGTCCACGGCTCGAGCAGGCCGGCCGCATCGCCCGCCACCAGCACGCGGCCACGACGGAGCGGGGAGGAGTCGGTGCGCCACTGCGTGAGGTGTCCCGAGGAGTGCAGCGTCCGGGCGCCGGCCAGCCCCAGGTGCGCGCGCCAGGCGGCGAGGTAGTCGCGCGTCGCATCCGGAGCGCCCTTCCGCTGGATCACCCCCACCGTCAGCGACTCGCCCTTCGGAAAGACCCAGGCGTAACTTCCGGATGCGCCACCCCAGTCGAGGTAGACGGTGTCGCGCCAGCGGGTGTCGTCGGCGGGCATCGCGATCTCGTCTTCGAGGCCGAGGTCGATGCCACCGGGCGTGACGCCCACGTAGCGGCCCACGCGACCGCCCGTACCGTCGGCGCCGATCACGACGCGCGCCCGCACGGTGCCGGCGGTGGTGCGCACGGTGATCAGGGGGTCGGATGCGTCGTCGGGCTCGCGGGGGACCGCATCCGATCCGCTCACGATCGCAGCGTCGTCGGCGGGATCGACGGACTCTTCCGGCGTTGTGGCCCCGACGAGTGGGCTGTCGTCGCCCGGCTGTGTGATCTCGCGCACCGCGACTCCGTCGACGAAGCGGGCACCGGCATCCTGAGCGGCCTCCACGAGGGCCTGGTCGAACTCGATTCGCTGCACCATGGCGAGGTAGGGATCGGCCCGGCGCAGCCGGAACGGGCGGCCGAAGCGCGACGTGAATCGCGTGTCCGCGACCCGCGATTCGATGGTCGCGCGCGCCCGCTCGGGGATCAACCGAAGCGACTCGCCGAGCAACCCGCCCCCGCAGGTCTTGTAGCGGGGAAACGGCGACCGGTCGAGGAGCAGCACCGACGCGCCCGCCTCGGCGGCGGTGCGAGCGGCCGAGGAGCCGGCGGGGCCGGCGCCCACGACGAGCACGTCCCAGACGGGGGAGGCCCAGTCGGGGGTGGGGGCGGTGCGTGGCGCGGCGGTGCCCTCAAGGTCGGGATGCTCGGGATCGCGCTCCATGTCCTCAGGCTATCGTCGTGCTCCGAGCTCGCGATGCTACCGTCGCAGCATGCTGACGCTCGCCGACATCGCCCCCGAGAGCGTGTTGCTCGCCGGCGCCGGGCGTGCCATCCTGCTGCAGATCGCCTACCCCGCGATCGGGTACGGCGTCGCCCGCCACAGCGACTTCGCGAACCGCCCGATGGATCGACTCAACGCCACCCTCAGCTACATCTACGCGCTCGCCACGGGGTCGGACGACGACGTGCGCCTCATGCGCCGCGCCGTGAACCGGGCGCACGCGGGGGTGCGCAACCCGCCGCGTCCGTCGCAGAACGGTTCGGCCTCCGTTTCGGGAGGAGCAGACGCGCACGACCGGCCTGTGGGGGCCTCGTCTAGTGCTCCTCCTCCCGAAATGAACACCACTGGCGAAACCCAGCTGACCGAGCCGCCCCATGACACGCACGAAGACGCGCTCGCCGGGGTGCCCGCACCCGGCGCCGCGCATCCGACCGACCCGGCGTACGACGCCTACGACCCGCAGCTGCAGCTCTGGGTGGCCGCGACGCTCTACGACACGGCGCTCACCGTGTACCAGACCGTGTACGGCCCGCTCGACGACGCGTCGGCCGATCACGTCTATCGCGAATACGCCCGACTCGGCACCACTCTCCAGATGCCCGAGGAGTTGTGGCCGGCGGATCGCGCGACGTTCCGCGCCTATTGGAACGAGACCGTGGCGACACTGCGCGTCGACGACACGATCCGCGGGGTGGCGGATGCGCTGCTGCGGGCCGAGAAGGCGCCCCTGCCGATCCGCACCGTGATGCCGGTGGCGCGGCTCGTGACTGTGGCGTTGCTTCCCGAGTCGGTGCGGCGGGAGTACCGCTTCGCCTGGTCGTCCAGGCGGCAGCGGAAGTTCGCGCGCCTCGTGCGCGTCGGCACCCCCGTCTACCGGGTGCTGCCCCGCGCCCTGCGGCGTTGGCCGCAGCGGCACTACGTGGCGCGCATCCGCACCGACTACGCCTGACCGGCGATCCCGCATCGAGTGGGCACGATTCGTTCCCTACGCGGGAGTTCAGGCACGAATCGTGCCCACTCGATCCGTCAACGCGGGCGGCTCAGGGGGAGCTCGACGGCGCCGCGTGCGCGGTCGAGCGTGCGTGCCAGCGGCCGTGGCGGTGTTCGATCTCGATCGGATGCGCGAAGCAGGCGGTGATGTTCGCGGTGGTGAGCACATCCGTCGCCCGTCCGATCGAGGTGATGCGTCCGTCGGCGAGCAGCATCGCGTGCGTGGTGCTGCGCGGGAGTTCCTCGAGGTGGTGCGTCACGAGCACGGAGGCGAGAGCGGGGTGGGCGATGCGCACGCGGTCGACGGTGTCGAGCAACTGCTCACGAGCGGCGACGTCGAGGCCGGTCGAGGGTTCGTCGAGCAGCAGCAGCTCGGGGTCGGTCATCAGGGCCCGCGCGATCAGGGTGCGGCCGCGTTCGCCCTGGGACAGCGTCGTCCACGCCTCCTCCGCCTTGCCGTCGAGGCCGAGCAGGTGCACGTAGTCGTTCGCCCGCGCGAACTCGGCGGGAGTCGGCTCCCAGCGAGGCACGAGTTCAATGGTGCCCGTGATGCCGGTGAGTACAACCTCGCGGATGGTGAGTGCCGAGGTCAACGGATGCCGCGGGTTCACGTGCCCGATGGATCGCCGAAGCTGCTGCAACTCGACCCGCCCGATGCGGTGGCCGAGCACGAAGACCTCGCCGGACGTCGGATGCTGCAGGGCGCCGCCAAGGCTCAGCATCGTGCTCTTTCCCGCACCGTTCGGGCCGATCAGGGCCCAGTGCTCGCCGGGGCGCACCGCGAAGTCGATGGCGTCGAGGATCACCCGCCCGCGACGCACGAAGCGCACGTCGCGGAACTCGAGCACCGCGCCGGAACCGGGTGCGGCCGAGGTGCGGTCGGGGCCGGCTGCGGAGCTCATCCTCCCATTCTGCCGTGGCCCGAGGAGTGGCTCGCTCGGAGCCCCCCGCGACCTGCTCAGGCGTCGGTAGGTGGCACGCGACGGGTGCCGGCGGACAGCTCGACCGAGCGATCTACACTGTGCCCGCTCAGCGCGGCCCGCCTCCGGTCCGGGGGGACGCATCCTTCACCCGATCGACGAGGTTTCGCCAGGGCCCGTCGAGGCGCTGCTCCGGGACTCGGGCGTCGCGCTCTTCCGCGGTGGGGAGGAAGACGCGGATCGTGTAGACGAAGCGATCGGCACCGCCGCCGATCGGGCGTCCGTCACCGGCAGCGCCTGCTTCAGCGGTCTCCGGTGGGTCCCAGGGGCATGACTCGACGAGCGACAGCCAGGAGTCGACATCCGCCTCCTCCGACGCGGTCACCGACCAGGTCGGTCCGATGCCCGCGATCCCGCCCGAGCGTGCGACCGTGATGCGCAGTTCGTGCCCGCCGGCGTCCTCCGCCGGGCCGGCGCCGTCGCCGCCCGCATCCGAGGCCCCAGCCGCTGGTGAACGGGGGGTCGTGTCGTCATCCTGGGGTGTCATCGCTCCTCACGCCCACGGTACGCCATGCCCGCTCGATCGCCGAGAGTTCCGCCGACTCCGCGCCGAAGCGCGCCCGCGCGGCGCCCACCGTCGCGTCAGCGAACTGCGCGAACGTCGCGCGAGGGTCGAGAGGCTCCGTGACCCCCACCACGGTGTCGTACCAGACCTGCCCCACACCCTCCCACGCGAACCCACCGAGCTCGGTGGCCGCGAGCGCGAACGCCCGGTTCGGGATGCCCGAATTCAGGTGCACCCCACCGTTGTCGTCTCGGGTGTCGATGTACCCCGCCATGTCGGCCGGTTGCGGGTCTTTGCCGAGCACGTCGTCGTCGTAGGCCGTGCCCGGCGCGATCATCGACCGGAGCGCGCGCCCCTCGACCGCGTCGGTGAAGAGCCCTTCGCCGATCAGCCAGCTCGCCGCATCCGCCCTCTGGCCGAGCTGATGCTGCTCGACGAGTGCGCCCATCACATCGGAGAACGACTCGTTCAACGCACCGGACTGCCCCTCATAGACCAGGCCCGCCGTGTATTGCGTGACGCCGTGCGTCAGTTCGTGCCCGATCACCGAGAGCGACGCCGTGAACCGGCCGAACACCTCGCCGTCGCCGTCGCCGAACACCATGCGCTCCCCGTCCCAGAACGCGTTGTCGTAGTCGCGGCCGTAGTGCACGGTGGCCAAGAGCGGCAGGCCCTTGCCGTCGACCGAATCGCGACCGAACGCCTCCAGCAGCAGCGCGTGGGTGGCGCCCAGGCCGTCGAACGCCTCGTTCACCGCCACATCGTCGACCGGCGCATCCGTCTCTCGGCGCACCACCCGACCGGGCAGCGTCTCGGTGTTGCCCGCGTCGAAGACGGTGCGATCGACGGCTGCAGCCGCGCCCGGGACCGCCAGCGCCGACGGGGGAGTCGCGGGCGTGCGATCGGATGCGCGCTCCCGCTCCTCCCGCAACGGCGGGTCGGCCAGCAACGACCTGCGCGCCGCTTCGGCCGCCTTGGCCATGCCGAAGGCGTCGGCCGCGGCGATGCGCGCGAGCAGGTAGGGCGGCACGATCGACTGGGCGCGGAGGGTGCGAAGAGGCGGGCGAGACGGGGATGCTGCTCGGCAGATGTCGCGGGGATTGGTCGGCATGTCTTGACCATACGTCGGGCCACCGACACCGCACCGCGATGTCCGATTCCCGCTAGAAGGCGTCGGAGGCCCGTGTCAGAATCGACCCATGGACTTCGACGAGCGCTACCGGATCATCGCCTCCCGCGACCCGCGATTCGACGGTCAGTTCATCACGGCGGTGCGCTCGACCGGCATCTACTGCCGCCCGAGCTGCCCGGCGCGCACGCCGAAGGCGGTCAACGTCACCTTCTACGAGACGAGCGCGGCGGCCCACGAGGCGGGCTACCGCGCCTGCAAACGCTGCCTGCCCGAAGCCGTGCCCGGCACCCCGGCCTGGAACCTGCGAGACGACCTGGCCGCGCGCGCCATGCGGCTGATCGCCGACGGGCTGATCGAGCGCGAGGGCGTCGACGGTCTGTCCCGGCGCCTCGGCTACTCCTCCCGCCACCTCACCCGCGTGCTGCGCCAGGAGCTCGGCGCCGGCCCGCTCGCGCTCTCGCGGGCACACCGGGCGCAGACCGCACGCACCCTGCTCACCTCGACGGATCTCCCGATGGCCGACATCGCCTTCGCTGCCGGGTTCACGAGCATCCGGCAGTTCAACGACACGGTCGGCGAGGTGTTCGAGCTGACGCCCACCGAGATCCGGGCCCGGCAGTCGCGGGCGAACGTCGCGACACCGGGGTCGATCGCGCTGTCGCTGCCCTATCGCGAGCCCTTCGACGCGGCCGGGGTGTTCGCGTGGCTCGCGGCCCGGGCGATCCCGGGCGTGGAGATCGCAGCCCCCGACTCGTACACCCGGTCGCTCGCCTTGCCCGGCGGACCGGCGTGGTTCACCGTGCGGCACAGCGGGTCGCGTCTGCTGCTCGAAGCGCACCTCACCGCACTCGGCGATCTGCCGGTGCTCGTGGCGCGCATCCGTCGACTCTTCGATCTCGATGCCGACCCCGTGGCGATCGATGCGGCCCTCGCGGCCGTTGCCACGGGCGCGGGTGTCGATTCGGGAGGAGCAGCGTCGCACGACACCCGCATACGACCTTCGTCTCACGCAGCTCCTCCCGAAATCGCGGCAGGTGGCCTGGATGCCGCGCGCCGAGCGCTCACCGCGCGCATCGCCCGGGTGCCGGGCATCCGCTTGCCGGGCGCGGTCGACGCGCACGAGATGCTGTTCCGCGCCATCATCGGTCAGCAGATCACCGTCTCCGCCGCCCGCACGATGCTGCACCGCCTCGCCGTCGCCGCCGGCTCACCCTTCGAGTCGACGGAGACTGCGACGGAGACGGCGACGGCGACGGGTGCCGGACTCGCCGGCGGCACCCCGAGCGCGCCCACTCTGCTCTTCCCGACTGCGGCGCAAATCGCCGAGCACGCCGGATCGGTGCTCTACGGACCACGGGCCAAGATCGCCACCGTGGTCGCCGTGGCCGAAGCCCTGGTGTCCGGCGAGCTCGAACTCTCGTCGGGCGACGACGCGGCCGAGCTCCGCCGCCGGCTCACCGCGCTCCCCGGCATCGGCGACTGGACCGCCGGCTACCTCGCCATGCGCGTGCTCGGCAACCCCGACATCCTGCTCACGGGCGATGTCGCGGTGCGAGCCGGAGCCCGGTCGCTCGGGTTTCCGGATGCGCCGCGCGAGTTGGCCGGATGGGCCGCCGACTACGCACCCTGGCGCTCCTACCTGTGCCTGCACCTCTGGGGTGCGGCCGCCGATGCGGCGACGGCCCGCCGGCCCGCCCGCCCCGGCCCCGGCCCCGCCCCCGCCGACGCGCCGACACCGGAGCCCCCTCCGCGCACCGCCGCCCCCGCACCGCCGGCCGCTCCACCACCCGCCCGGCGCCGCCCGGCATCCACGCCCCCTGCTCTCTCGAAGGAGACCACCCCATGACCGCCATCATCCAGTTCGTCGACACCCCCGACGGTCCGTTCGGAATCATCGCCGACGAGGAGGGTCGGGTGCTCTCCTCCGGCTGGACCGCCGATCCGGAGGCTCTGCTGGCCCGCCTCGCACCCGCCCGCCGACCCGAGTCCCTCGAGCCGGGGGCGCTCGCCGCCGCCGACGCGGTGCGCGCCTACTACGAGGGCGACATCCACGCGATCGACGATGTCGTGGTGGTGCAGCAGGGCGGCGCGTTCCACATGCTCGGCTGGGAGAAGCTCCGCGAGATCGAACCCGGGCAGCCCCTGACCTACCAGGAGTTCGCCGCGGCTCTCGACCGCCCGAGTGCGGTGCGCGCGGCGGCGAGCGCGTGTGCGCGCAATGCCCCCGCCCTCTTCGTGCCGTGCCACCGCGTGCTCCGCAGCGACGGCTCCCTGGGCGGCTTCGCCTGGGGCCTCCACGTCAAGCGCTCCCTCCTGGCCCGCGAAGCCGCCTGAGCGCGCGCTCACTCGTCCCGAACCGGGCAGGATCGCCGAATTCTGCCCCGTTCGGGACGAGTCGCCTGCGAGCGGATGCCTACGCGAGCAGCTCGCGCACCTGCGGCACCACCTGGGTGCCGTAGAGCTCGATGCTGTGCATGAGCTTCTCGTGCGAGAGGCCGCCGTTGCCGTATTTGAGGTCGAAGCGGTCGACGCCGAGCGTCTTGACGGTGTTGGCGATCTTGGCAGCCACCGTCGAGGGCGATCCGACGTAGAGCGAGCCCTGCGGCCCGGCTTCCTGCTCGAAGTGGGCGCGCCCCATGGGCGACCATCCACGTTCGCGGCCGATCCGGTTCATCATGGCCGAGTAGTGCGGCCACAGCTCTTCGCGGGCCTGTTCGTCGGTGTCGGCGACGTGGCCGGGCGAGTGCACGCCGATCGGCTGGCGGCCCGTCTCGAACTGGTCCTGCGCCCGCTGGAAGAGGTCGACATAGGGCGCGAACCGCACCGGGTCGCCGCCGATGATCGCGAGCATCAGCGAGAATCCGTAGCGAGCGGTGCGCACCACCGACTCGGGGCTGCCGCCGACGCCCACCCAGGTCTTCAGCAGGCCGTTCTCGACCGGCGGATACACCTGCTGCGAGGTCAGTGCCGCGCGGGTGTTGCCCGACCAGGTCACGGGCTCCTGCTTCCGAACCTCGGCGAAGAGGTTGAGTTTCTCTTCGAAGAGTTCCTCGTAGTCGGAGAGCTCGTAGCCGAACAGCGGGAACGACTCGGTGAACGAACCGCGACCCAGGATGACCTCTGCGCGGCCGTTCGAGAGCGCATCGAGGGTCGAGAACCGCTGGAAGACCCGCACCGGGTCGTCAGAGGAGAGCACGGTGACGGCGGAGCCGAGATGGATGCGCGAGGTGCGGGCCGCGACCGCCGCCAAGACCACCTCGGGGCTGGTCACCGCGAAGTCGTTGCGGTGGTGCTCGCCGAAGCCGATGAAGTCGATGCCGAGCTCGTCGGCGAGCACGCCCTGGTCCACGAGATTGCGCAACACCTGGGCGTGGGGGAGCGGGGTGCCGCTCTCGTCGGCCGTGACGTCGCCGAAGGTGTCGAGTCCGAGCTCGATCTGGTCTGTCATGGGGTGCTCCTCATCCCTCGCTCGAGCCGCTTGCAGCTCTTTTCATGCATACGCATCAATTGTCGTCGCCGATGCCAACGACGGGATGAGGTCCAGTATTCCGTGAGACGGGCACGAGTGCAGGGGGCTCAGGAGGTGAGCGTCTCGGCGTCGATCTGCCCGGGGCCGGGCCGGGCTGCGACATCCGCGAGTTCGAGGATGCGGCCGTCGGCCGTTGTGAAGCGCAGTTCGGCGCGTGCGCCCGAATCGGCGTCTTCGTAGAGCACCGTCGGCCCGGGCTCCGTCGGCCGATGGCGGTCGCCCCACGCCGTGAGGGCGGCCAGGACGGGCATCAGTTCACGGCCCGCGGTCGTCAGGAGGTACTCCTCCCGCTCCCGCTCGCCGGCGTCACGGTAGGGGTGCCGTTCGAGCACGCCGAACTCGACGAGCGTGCTGAGGCGGGTGGCGAGGATGTCGCGGGCGATGCCGAGCGAGTCGGTGAACTCCGAGAACCGGGTGCGGCCACGGAACGCTTCTCGCACGATCAGCAGCGTCCACTTCTCGCCCAGCACCTCGAGGCTGCGGGCGATGGAGCAGTTCAGATCTTTGCCGAGCAGAGCGGTCATGGGGTCGATTCTACCCCTGAGTAGGGAGTTAGGACTCAGCATGCTAGGTTCGGATTCACAACCGAGAAGGAGCATCCATGTCACTCACCACGTTCGATTCGGCCGTCGTGCTGGTCACCGGCGCCAACGGCGGTCTGGGCACCGAGTTCGTGCGTCAGGCACTCGAGGCCGGCGCCGCGAAGGTCTACGCGACCGCCCGCACGCCGCGGGAGTGGGATGACGAGCGCGTCGTGCCCCTGCAGCTCGACGTCACCGACGCGGCATCGATCGCCGCGGCAGCCGCAGCCGCCACCGACGTGACGGTGGTCGTGAACAACGCGGGCGTCGGTGCGGGCAGTGGAATCGCGACCGGAACGGATGCCGAACTCCGCGCCATGTTCGAGACCAACTTCTTCGGTGCCGTCGGCGTGGCCCGCGCCTTCGCGCCGGTGCTCGCGGCGAACGGGGGCGGCGCTCTCCTCAACGTGCACTCGGTGCTCAGCTGGATCGGCGTCGCCGGCGCGTACAGCGCGGCCAAGGCGGCCCTGTGGTCGGCCACGAACTCGCTGCGCCTCGAGCTCGCGCCGCAGGGCACGCTCGTCACGGGCCTGCACGTCGGCTGGGTCGACACCCCGATGGCGGCGCACTCCGACGACCCGAAGAACGACCCGGCCGTGGTGGTGCGCGATTCGTACGCGGCGCTCCTGGCTGGCGAATACGAGGTGCTGGCCGACGAGCTGAGCGCGTCGGTGAAGCAGGGTCTCTCGGCCCCCATCACCACCCTCTACCCCCAGCTCGCCAGCTGACTCCCGCCCGCGAGCGAGGCGCGAGGAGGATCAGGACTCGAGGGTGATCACGAAGTAGGCACCCTCGGCGTCGTGCAGGATGCGCGCCTGGCCGCGGAAGCCCGCGAAGTCGCCGGTTCCGGTGCCCGGCACGACGTATCCGAACGCCGACGGGTCGTCGGGATGCTGGAGCGCGCCGTGGTGCACGGTCACCGATCCGGTTCTGCCGTCGTCGAGCGTTCCCGTGATGCGCTCGGCGGCGAGGTAGCCGCGGCCTGAATCCTCCTCGCCCGACGAGACGAAGTGGGCGACGCTCGTGCCGACGAGGCCCGAGGAGTACGTCTTGCGCATGGTTATCGCGCCCACCCACTCGGCCGGTGCGTCGTCGCCGGCGAGGCCGGGCAGCTCGGCCGGCTCCCAGCCGGTGACGGAGAAGCGGGCGGTGATGGTGTCGTGTTCGCTCATCCGTCCAGGCTACGGATGCGCTCCGACACTCTCGTGAACAAACGCGACAGCGCGACCCTGAGGAGACGCCCAGCGTCTCTGGTGCGCCCGAGCGGGAACCGTCAGGATGGAAGCATGTCCGGTCTCGAGAACCTCCCGCCCGCGATCGCCGATTTCTTCGACGCCACCAACCAATCCGACCGCGAACGCTTCCTGGCCGCCTTTTCGAGCGACGCCGTTCTCGACGACTGGGGTCGCTCCTTCCGCGGCCACGACGGCATCTCGTCCTGGAACGACAACGAGAACATGGGCGTGCAGAGCCACTTCGAGGTCGAGGGGTTCACCGAGACCAACGGGGTCTACGCCGTCACCATCACGGTCACCGGCAACGGTTACAACGGCGGCGGAACGATGGCGTTCGCGCTCGAGGGAGACCGGATCTCGCGAGTCGACATCACGGGCTGAGCGGCGGGCATCCGTCGTCGGTCATACTGGCGTCGGGATGCCGCAGTGACGCCAGACGTCACAGCACACAGGCACCACACGCAGTACTCGCGGAAAGAGGCATGATGACCGGCACGATCGTGGTGGGGTACGACGGATCGCCGTCGGGCAAGGTGGCCCTCGACTGGGCGTTGCGTCGGGCGGAGGCCACGCAGCACGACGTCGACGTGATCTACGTCGCCGACACCTCGTGGGACTCGGAGGCCTTCACCGCCGCGCCGCTCCTCGAACAGCACGGCGAAGTCGTGCTCGGCAGCGCCGCTTTCAACGCCGACACGAAGGCGCCGCACGTCACCGTCACCTCGCGGGTCGTCTCGGGCAATCCGGCCGCGGTGCTCTGCGCGGAGGCCGAGAAGATCGGCGCCGACCTGCTCGTGGTCGGCACCTACCGCAAAGACGCCTACGAGCGCCTCACCACCAGTGCCGTGAGCATCCGGGTGGCCGCAGCCGCGAAGGTGCCCGTGGCCGTGATTCCCGATCTGCCGATCGTGCACCGCACGGGTGTCGTCGTCGGCGTCGACGGATCGGATGGGTGCACACCCGTGCTCGAGGCCGCCATCGCTGAAGCCGCACGCCTCGGCGAGCCGTTGCACGTCGTCAGCGCCTGGACAGTCCCGCCGCTGTCGATGCCCGACTTCGCCGACGGCTCCGAACTCTACGACGCCCTCGAAGAGCGCGCACGACACGGTGTCGAGAACACGCTCGCGCAGGTCGACCCCGACCATCCCGAAGTGCAGATCACGACGACGGTCGAACTGGATGCGCCCGCCACAGCCCTCATCAAGGCGTCGAAAGAGGCGTCGCTGCTGGTGATCGGCAGCCACGGACGCCGCGGACTCAGCCGCTTCCTGCTCGGCTCGGTCAGCCACGACGTGCTGATCCACGCGCCGTGCCCGGTGATCGTGCTGCGCGTGGAGTAGGGGCTACTGGGTGCTCTCCGCGTAGAGTACGCCGGTGCGCTGTGGGCGAAGAAACAGCGGGCCTGGGGCTGACGTGCGGATTCGGGCTATATCGTGATCAGGTGTCCGATAGTCCCGCTGCGCGTACCCCGTATGAAGTGCTGGGGGTCGACCCCTCGATCGGCGAAGACGAACTGCGACGGGCCTACCGCCGGCTGCTGCGGCAGACGCATCCCGACACCGGGGGAGACGCCGCCCGCTTCGTGCAGGTGCAGCACGCCTGGGAACGGGTCGGCACCCCCGAAGACCGCGCCGCCTACGACCGCGGCCAGGGCGCACGCACGATGGCGCCGGAGGGTTACGGTGCCCAGGCGCACACCGCCGGCGCCTCCGGATCGGCCTCGACTCCCGGCGCCGGGTTCCAGAGCGGCTTCCGCACCGGCCGCGCGCAGAGCTCGTCGGTGCGTGCCCGCAGCTACGGGCATCCGGGCGGCCAGGAGCGCGAGCAATACCTGAGCCTGCTGCGTGAGTGGGTGGGTCGCGGTGTCACGATTACCGACCCCTACGACTCCGCACTCGTGCGGTCGGCGCCGCGGGAGATCCGTGGATGGCTGGCCAAGGCCATCGCCGAGGAGTCGACCGCCGGCATCGTCGGCACGCTCGGCATCGGCTTCACCATCTGGAACAACGTGCTCACCGGTCGCCGCATCGACGGCGTGCCCGAGACCATCGACCACGTCGTGCTCGGCCCCGCCGGCTTGTTCGCGATCCAGTCGGAGGACTGGGGCGGCGAGGTCACGCTCCACAAGGGTGAGATCGTCGGCGACGGCGTGCACCCCGACGACGAACCGTTGCGCGAGCTGAGCCGCGGTGCTCGCTCGCTCGGTCGTTCGCTCGGTGTGAAGTTCACCGGGCTCGTCGTCGTGGTTCCGGATGACTCGCTGGCCGAACCCATGCGGGTGGTCGAACGCGGGCGGCTGGCCGGCGCGGTCGTGGTGCGCCGCTCCCTGCTGCCGCAGCTCCTGCGGAACGGCGTGGGCACCACCGACCGGGCGAGCATCGACCGGGCCTTCGAACTGCGAACGCGGCTGCAGAGCGGCATCCGGCTCGCCTGATCACGCGCCCCCGAACGAGGGCGAGACGTGAGAGGTTCTCAGGCAATAGGGTTCGAGCAGCCCGGCCGAAGGAGCCCCGATGCAGAAGCCCACCCTGCGCGAACGCGTGCGCTATCGCTTCGACGACTGGATGTCGCGTGGCACCGTCGCCCTGATGCTCCTGCTCGGCGCCGCCACCGCCGTCTTCGTGATCATCCTCGCCGTCGTGGTCTACGTCGTGCGCGCCTACCCCGACGACGCCCCGACGGCCGACTTCTGGGATGTGCTCTGGGGCAACCTCATGCGTACCCTCGACCCCGGCACCATGGGCGGCGACACCGGCTGGGGTTTCCGCGCGCTCATGCTCGTGGTCACGGTCGGCGGCCTCATCATCGTGGCGAGCCTGATCGGCATCATCTCCGGCGCCTTCGACAGCAAGGTCGACGAGCTCCGCAAGGGTCGCTCGCGCGTGCTCGAATCGGGGCACACCCTGATTCTCGGTTGGAGCCCGAAGGTCTTCTCGATCGTGAGCGAACTCGCCATCGCCAACGAGTCCCGCGGGCGCAGCGCCATCGTGGTGCTCGCCGACCGCGACAAGGTGGAGATGGAGGATGCGATCCGCGCCGAAGTGGGAGCGACCGGTCGCACCCGGGTGATCTGCCGATCCGGCGACCCGATGAACCTCAACGACCTCGAGCTCGGCAGTCCGCACGATGCGCGCAGCATCGTCATCCTCGCCTCCGACGGAGACGACGATGCGGATTCCACCGTCATCAAGACCGCCCTCGCCCTCACCAACAACCCGAATCGTGGCGCCGACGAGTTCCACATCGTGGCCGAGCTCGACGACCCGGCCAACCTCGAAGCCGCCCGGCTGGTCGGTCGTGACGAGACGCACTGGGTGCTGGCGAGCGACCTCATCAGCCGGGTGACGGTGCAGACCTGCCGGCAGAGCGGGCTCAGCGTCGTCTATACCGAACTGCTCGACTTCGGAGGCGACGAGATCTACTTCACCGAACAGCCGACGCTCGTCGGCCGCAACTTCGGCGAGGTGCAGACCGCTTTCGCGACATCCACCGTCATCGGCATCGCGAGCGGTGTCGCGGTTCGGGGCACGACCGCGCCGGTCGCCGCACCGTCGGTCACCATCAACCCGCCCGCGTCGATGCTGCTCGCTCCCGGCGACCAGCTCATCGTCATCGCCGAAGACGACAGCACCATCGCCCTCGCCGACCGGGTCGCGCCCGACCGTGCCGCCATCGTCGCCCCCAGAGCGACGGTTGCGCGCCCCGAGCACACGCTCGTGCTGGGCTGCAATTCGGGGCTGGTGTTGATGCTCCGCGAGTTGCACGACTACGTGGCCCCCGGGTCGACGGTGCGTGTGGTCGCGGCCGGCGACTGCCCCGAGCTGCCCGCCCTCGACGGTCTCGACGTCAGGGTGGAGCGCGCCGACCCGACCAGCCGCGGTGCCCTGGATGCGTTGGAGGTCTACCGCTACGACCACATCATCGTGCTCGCCGAGAAGGAGTCGCTGCCGGCCCAGCGCGCCGATGCCCGCACCCTCATCACCCTGCTGCACCTGCGCGACATCGCCGAACGGCACGACGTCGACCTCAACGTGGTGAGCGAGATGCTCGACGACCGCAACCGCGAACTCGCCGAGGTCACGAACGCCGACGACTTCATCGTGAGCGAGAAGCTCGTGAGCCTGATGCTCTCGCAGGTGAGCGAGAACCGGATGCTCGCGGAGGTCTTCGCCACGCTGTTCTCGAGCGAGGGCAGCGAGATCTACCTACGGCCGGCCGACACCTACATCGAGCCCGGCGTCGCGGTCGACTTCTACACGGTCGCCGAGGCTGCTCTCCTCCGCGGTGAGACCGCGATCGGCTACCGCGTGGCCGCCGACGCCCACGACGCCACCCGTGCCTACGGCGTTCACGTGAACCCCACGAAACCCGCCCGCATCGTCTTCGCCCCGGGCGACCGGGTGATCGTCTTGGCCGAGAACTGACCCTCACACCACGAGCAGGATCTTTCCCACATGCCCCGACGATTCCATCAACCGGTGCGCCTCGGATGCCTGGGCCAGCGGATAACGCGCGCCGATCACCGGACGCACGGTGCCGTTCTCGATCAGGGGCCAGACGTTTTCATGCACGCTCGCGATGATCTCGGCCTTCTCCACCGCGGGCCGGGCCCGAAGGCTGGTGGAACGGATCGTGCCGCGCTTCATCATCAGCGCTCCGAGATCGAGGTTCGCCTGGCGACCGGCGAGGCTCGAGATGTTGGCGATGCGTCCGTTGACGTTGAGTGCGCGCGCGTTGCGGTTCAGGTAGTCGCCGCCCACCACGTCGAGGATGACGTCGGCTCCACCGGTCTCGTCGGTGATGCGGTGCACGAAGTCGTCTTTCGTGTAGTCGATCAGGATCTCGGCGCCGAGCTCCCGGCACGCCTCGAGCTTCACGGCCGACCGCGCCGTCACCGCCACCCGGGCGCCGAAGGCCCGGCCGAGCTGCACCGCCATCGTGCCGATCCCGCTCGATCCGCCGTGCACGAGCAACGTCTCGCCGGCTCGCAGGTCGGCGAGCAGGAACACGTTCGACCACACCGTCGCCACCACCTCGGCCAGGCCTGCTGCCTCGACCAGGTCGATGCTCGCCGGCACCGGCAGCACCTGCCCGGCCGGAACCACCACCCGCTCGGCATACCCGCCCCCGCCGAGCAGCGCGCACACGCGGTCGCCGGGAGAGAATCCGTCGACGCCGGCATCGACCTCGGCGACCACGCCCGACACCTCGAGCCCCAGCCACGCCGGAGCCCCGGGCGGAGGCGCGTAATGGCCTTCGCGCTGCGCGATGTCGGCCCGGTTGACGCCGGCGGCAGCGACGTCGATGAGAACCTCGCCCTCACCCGGTGCCGGCTGCGGCACCTCCCCGAGCTCGAGAACGGATGCGTCGCCGGGCTCCCGGATCAGAACGGCTTTCATGGGAACCACGGTAGTGCCCGCGGCCCCGGTCTTGCGGAGAAGTGCTGAGGGGTAGTCAAATAGCTCAATTGCTATCGAAGGAGATAGAGGATGGCCCGATCGACCTATCCTGATGTGGAGATTCCCGCCCAGAGCGTTTACGAGCTGCTCTTCGGCGACCTCGACGACGCCGACCTCGACCGCATCGCTCTGGTCGACGGCAGCACGGGAGACGAGACCACCTACCGCCAGCTGATCGCGCAGGTCGACGCCCTGGCGGGCGCGCTCGCCGCCCGAGGCCTCGGGGTGGGCGACACGGTCGGCATCCTCTGCCCCAACCTGCCGGAGTTCGCCACCGTCTTCCACGGCGTGCTCCGCGCCGGCGGCACCGCCACCACCATCAACTCGCTCTACACCGTCGGCGAGATCGCGAGCCAGCTGAAGAGCGCGGATGCGCACTGGCTGTTCACCGTCTCGCCCCTCCTTCCGCAGGCGGCCGAGGCCGCATTGGCCGTGGGTATCGCCGACGACCACCTCGTGGTGATCGACGGTGCCGAAGGGCATCCCTCGCTCCGCGACCTGCTCTTCGACCGTGCGGCGCCGCCCGACGTGCATTTCGATCCGGCCACCCATCTCGCCGTGCTGCCGTTCTCTTCGGGAACCACCGGTCACCCGAAAGGCGTGATGCTCACGCATCAGAACCTCGTGGCGAACGTGCTGCAGAGCGAGCAGGTCATCCCGCTCGGCCGCGACGACCGCGTGCTGGCCGTGCTGCCGTTCTTCCACATCTACGGCCTCTCGGTGCTACTCGACTTCGCGCTGCTGAAGCGCGCGAGCCTCGTCACGATGCCGAAGTTCGAGCTGGCCGAGTTCCTCCGCGTCACCAGCGAACACGTGTGCACGTGGTTGTTCATCGCTCCGCCGATCGCCGTCGCCCTGGCGAAGCATCCGCTGGTCGACGACTACGACCTCACGGGCGTCGACGTCATCTTCTCCGGAGCGGCGCCGCTCGACGGTGCGCTGGCCCAAGCGGTGGCCGAGCGGATCGGCTGCACCGTCTGCCAGGGCTACGGCATGACCGAGGCGAGCCCCGTCACCCACGCGATCCCGGTGGCGCGTGCCGACATCGACCGCTCGTCGATCGGGCTGGCGCTGCCGAACACCGAGTGCCGCGTGATCGATCCGGAGACGGGGGAGGATGTCGCCGTGCCCGAGTCGGGGCCGAGCGCCCCGGGCGAGCTCCTCGTTCGCGGACCCCAGGTGATGACCGGCTACCTCGCCGACGAGGCGTCGACCGCGCAGGCCCTCGACGCGGAGGGCTGGCTGCACACCGGTGACATCGCCACGGTCGATGCCGAGGGGGTCTACGTCATCGTCGACCGGTTGAAGGAGCTGATCAAGTACAAGGGCTACCAGGTGGCCCCGGCCGTGCTCGAGGCCGTGCTGCTGACGCATCCGGAGGTCGTCGACGCGGCCGTGATCGGCATCGACGACGAAGACGGACAGGAGGTGCCGAAGGCCTTCGTGGTGCGCCGAGCCGACGCCGACCTCGACGAAGAGGTCGTGATGGCCTACGTGGCCGAGCGGGTCGCCGGGCACGAGAAGGTGCGGATGGTGGAGTTCATCGAGGTCATTCCGAAGTCGAGTTCGGGCAAGATCCTGCGCAAGGATCTGCGCTCGAAGGTCGGTCGGCACGCGGCTGTCGGATGAGCGGTGGACGCGAGGCGGCGTCCGTGCCATTGTGGACACTGTTCACATGATGCGGAAGGATCGACCACATGCTCAGCACGAAACACGGCTTCAGCGGCTTCAGCGTTCGCGACATCGAGGCCACCCGGGCGTTCTACACCGAGACCCTCGGCCTCAAGGTCAGTCCGGACGCCATGGGCATCCTCGAGATCACCCTGCCGGGAGGTGCGTCGGTGATCGCCTACCCGAAAGACGACCACGTACCCGCGACCTTCACCGTGCTGAACCTCGTGGTCGACGACATCGACGTGGCCATCGACGAACTCGCGGCGGCGGGAGTGTCGATGCAGCACTACGACGGCATGGAGGAGCAGGACGAGAAGGGTGTGCTGCGCGGCAGGGCCGCGAACATGGGGCCCGACATCGCGTGGTTCCTCGACCCGTCGGGCAACGTGCTGTCGGTGCTCACCGACTGACCCGCGTCTTTTCGGGAGGAGCTGCGTCGAACGACGGTCGTCTGCGGCCGCCGTTGCGCTCTT
This sequence comes from Herbiconiux aconitum, assembly GCF_024979235.1. Lineage (NCBI taxonomy): Bacteria > Bacillati > Actinomycetota > Actinomycetes > Micrococcales > Microbacteriaceae > Herbiconiux > Herbiconiux aconitum. The sequence continues at coordinate 1,291,967 of NZ_JANLCM010000002.1, read as the reverse complement.
CTCCTCCCGAATCAGCGGAGCGAGGCGCGTAACTCGATCGTGGCCGGGTCGACCACGTCGTCGAACTCGTGGTGCCGCTCGAGGTAGCCCGCCATGAACGGGCAGATCGGCACTGCACGCAGGCCCGCATCCCGCACCTGACCGAGCACGCCCGCCATCAGGGTGCTGCCGTAACCGCGCCCCTCCTGCGCCGGGTCGATCAGGGTGTGCAGGAACACGCGCTGCTCACCACGGTCGGTGTACTGCGTGAACCCGACCTCCTGGCCATCGGCCTCGATCACGTAGCGGTGCTGCTCCGGCTCGTTGCGGATGACGGTCTCCGTCTGCTTCTCGTCGCTCATGGTTCTAGCGAACCAGACCCGCGGCCGATCCGCGAGCCCGAGCGCCATGCCGGGCGCGATCCGGGGCGCGATCCGGGGCCCGATCCGGGGCCCGATCAGTCGGTGGCGGTCACCGCGCCCAGACCCCGGAGCTGCCCCGTCGGTGGCTGCCGAGCAGGTGGGTGTCGATCACACCCACCGCTTCCATGAGCGCGAACATCGTGGTGGGGCCGACGAATCGGAACCCCTTGATGCGCAGGGCCGTCGACAGCGCCAACGATTCCGGCGACGTGGTCGGGATGTCGGCCAACGCCACCGGCTCCGGCGTGCGCGTGGGCTGGAAGGACCAGATCAAGCCGGCGAGCCCACCCGACACCGTGGGGTCGTCGCGCAACGCCACCGTGGCGCGGGCGTTGTGGATGGTGGCCGTGATCTTCGCGCGGTTGCGGATGATCCCCGCATTCTGCAGCAGGCGCTCCACGTCCTCGTCGCCGTAGGCCGCCACGACATCCGGATCGAAGCCGTCGAAGGCCACCCGGAAGGCGGGCCGCTTGCGCAGAATCGTGGCCCACGACAGGCCCGACTGGAACGCCTCGAGACTCACCCGTTCGAACAACCCCTGCTCATCCCGTACCGGCATGCCCCACTCGGTGTCGTAGTACTCCTGCAGCAGCGGGTCGACGGATGCCCAGGGAGGCCGGGCGAGTCCGTCCGCCCCCACGACAACACCCGGTGTCTCGTCGGCTCGTTCGCTCACACCCTCTAGTATTGGGGAAGTCGCAGATATCGGAGGATTGACCATGAACGTGCTCGCTGCAATCGGGGCGATCCTGCTCTTCCTCCTCGGACTCTTCCTCTTCGGCCAGTTCTCGAACGCCTGGGTGTTCTTCGGCGGCATCCTCTGCGTCTCGGCGTCGCTGTTCATCGTGTTCTCGGTGCTGCCGACGCAGCGTCGGCACTGAGTTAGTTGCCTCGGGCGCCGTGCTTCGCGCGGCGTCCTCGGGCGTCGCCGGTCCCTGCCCGGCGCCGCGCGACATGTTCCGGTGAGGTCGCTTCGCGGCCTCGCCGTCACCCTGGGTCGTCGATAAAGGCCTGTTGCGTGCCGTGCCGCCCCCGCGTGTGCGATACGACGGAGTTTCGGGGCCCACACCGGAAGCGACGGAGCCTCAGCCCGTAGTTCCGCGCCGCCTCCGTCGTTCCGTTGAGCGTCCCAAGTGTTTGGGAAACGAGAGCGCAGGCCGCGGGCCGCGCTCGACGACCCAGGGTGAGGCCGAGGCCGCGATAGCGACCTCAGCCGAACATGTCGCCTCGCGCCGCAGAAGCGGCGGCGCGAGCATAAGGGCCCGCCCAGCCGAAGGCCGGGCGAGCCCGAAGGGCGGCGGGCCGGTACCCCCGTCGAGCGCCCCTAAGCCTCGGTACCGCCTTCCGGCCCCCCGACCCCCCGCCCACTCACACCAGTTCGTCGAGCGCTTTGGCGACTCGGCGCTCCCGCGTCTCGTCGGTCTTCGCACCCTCGACCGAGAGCACGATGGCGCGCTTCTTCGAGTAGGAGAGCGCGGCGAAAGCGGCTGCGGCGTCGGCATCCTGCGCCAGCGCGTCGGCAAGGGCTTTCGGCACCTCAACCTCGCGCGGCTGGTCGTCGATCTGCACGTCGACCTCGATCTCGTCGCCCGCCGCAACACCCGCACCCGCACGGTTCTCGGCGCTCAGCGCGATCAAGTACTGCCCCGTGTAGAACACGATCGAACTGCGGTAGCTGTACCCGTTGATCGTGACGACGACCGGGATGCGCTTGCCCGCATCCAGCTCCTCCACGACGCTCTCCGGCACCGGGATGCCGGTCGCCGTCTTGCCGCTGGCCAGGATCGTGCTCGTGAACTTCATGAGTGAAGTATGGACGTTCGACGCGAATGCCGACAGTGCTTTGACTTCGAGTGCACTCGAAGTTCTATCGTGAATGACATGACGATGACGGACGAACCTCTCTCGATCGCCGAGGTCGCCGAGCTGGTCGGAGTCTCGACGCACACCCTCCGGTACTACGAGCGCGAGGGCCTGCTGCTGCATCCGATCGGCCGTGCCTCATCGACGCATCGGCGCTACACGGAGGGCGACGTGACCTGGTTGCGCTTCCTCACGAAACTGCGGCTCACCGCGATGCCGATCTCGCGCATCAAGGAATACGCCGTTCTCGCCCGCGACGGCGCCGACACCGAGGAGGCGCGGCTCGAACTGCTGCTGCGGCACCGGATGTCGGTCGTCGCCCAGTTGGGCGAGATGACCAAGAGTCTGGCCGCGATCGACTACAAGATCGCGAGCTACAAAGAAAGGAACGAACGATGAAAAGAGTGACCTTGGGCGCGCAGAGCCCCCTCGAGGTGTCGCAGCTGGGTCTGGGCTGCATGGGCATGAGCGCGTTCTACACCGGCGCGGGAACGGATGAGGCCGAGTCGATCCGCACCATCCAGCGAGCAATCGATCTCGGCGTGACCTTCTTCGACACGGCCGAGATCTATGGGCCCTACGAGAATGAGAAATTGCTCGGCAAGGCCCTCGGCGCTCGGCGCGACGAAGTGGTGGTGGCCACCAAGTTCGGCACGATCCTGCACCGCGGCGACGGATCGCGCGGACTCGACGGAAGCGCCGAGAACGTGCGGCTCTCGGTGGAGGGCTCCCTCGAGCGCCTCGGCACCGATCACATCGACCTCTACTACCAGCACCGGATGGACCCGGACACCCCGATCGAGGAGACCGTGGGGGCTCTCGGCGAGCTGATCGACGAGGGCAAGATCCTGCACTACGGGCTGTCCGAAGCGGCTCCGGCGACCATTCGGCGCGCCCACGCGGTGCGACCCGTCACCGCATTGCAGACCGAGTATTCGCTCTGGTCGCGCGATCCGGAAGCCGACATCCTGCCCACTCTCCGAGAGCTCGGAATCGGCTTCGTGCCCTACTCGCCCCTCGGCCGTGGCTTCCTCACCGGCACGATCCGATCGCTGGACTCCCTCGACGAGAGCGACTTCCGCCGACAGAACCCTCGGTTCGAGGGCGAGAACCTCGCAGCGAACATCCGCATCGTCGAGGTCGTCGACGCGGTGGCGGCCGAACTCGACGCGACGCCGGCGCAGGTGGCGCTCGCCTGGTTGTTGGCGCAGGGCGACGACATCGCCCCCATCCCCGGCACGAAGCATGTGACCCGCCTCGAGGAGAACGTGGGCGCGGCCGCGCTGACTCTCACGCCCGAGCAACTCGAGCGTCTCGACGCCATCGCCCCCGCGGCGGGCGACCGCTACCCCGACATGTCGACCGTCGACCGCTGACCTCATCGCGACTCGCCACAATCCGCCCCGAAATCGCGAGAAGAGGGCGGATTGTGGCGAGTCGCCGGGAGGTGCGCGCGACGAGCGGGGAGGTGCGAGCGGGCCGCGAGGAGGTGCGCGCGACGAGCAAGGAGGTGCGCGCGGGCCGCGAGGAGGTGCGGACGAGCGGGGAGGTGCGCGCGAGCCGCGAGGAGGTGCGCGCGGGCCGCGAGGAGGTGCGCGCGACGAGCGGGGGCGTTACGCCGCGATGCCTCGGGCGTCGAGGGCGTCTTGCACGATGGTGAGGCCGTCGAGGCCCGGCATCCGCGCGATGTGGGCATCGATCTTGGCGGCCTCACGACGGCCGTCGGGGCCTCCCATCAGGTGGCCCATCACGTGCTTGACCTCGGCATCCGTCATCACGCCCGAGCCCACCGGGCCCCAGAAGTTCTTCAGCGCGAAGCGCGCCAGAACCTGGGCCTTCTTGCTCTTGGCGAGGCGTTCGCGGGCCTGGGTGGCGTAGAACGCGACGTGCCGCGCCTCTTGCTTCGCGATGCGCCGCAGCAGTTCGGCGAGCACCGGATGCGCCTCGAGATCGGCCAGACGGTTGTATGCAGCGACGGCCGACCATTCGTTGGCCGCCCCCCACACCATGTGCACGGCGATGAATCCCGAGCCCACGATGTTGCCGAGCAGCGACTGCTTCACGGGGTCGAGCCGGTCTTTCCAGCCGAGCTTCAGGCGCGTGGCCTTCAGTTCGTCGAAGTCGACGATGATGTCGTGCTCGGCCAGAACGGCGGCGAGAGCCTCACCGTGCCAGAACTCCTCGCGGTTCCACATGGTCATGAAGGCCGTGACGTCTTCGTCTTTGTGCGAGGGGGTCACCAGCATGTCGCGGAGGTAGCACACCGTGTGGTACTCGATGTCGCACATGTAGCGGAGCGAGCGCAGCGTGCCCTCGGGCAGCGGATGCTCGCGGAAGTCCGAGAAGTCGAGATCTTGCCACGCGACCTTCTGCGAGGTCTCCGTGTACTTGTCGATGTCGAATGCCATGAGAGATGTCGGTCAGCGCGCGTCGTTCGCGTTCGACCGGTCTCCTTCCTCGGGTGCGGGCTGTGCGGCGGTCGGCCGCGGTGCGTCGGGTAGCAGGCTCAGGTTACCCGGAATCACCTGGTTTTCCGACGTACGCCTGGTCCAGTCTTCGACTGTCCACTTTGTTCGTTGCGCGTGCCGATACAGTTCGGTGTCGGGGTTGACCACTGTGGCGTTTCCCAGCAACTGGAGCCACGCCACGTCGGCGAGGCTGTCGCCGTAGCCGTAGGACTGGCTGAGGTTCGCGCCGTGCTTCGTGGCGTATTCGCGGAGCCACGCGGCCCGCGCCTCGTCGACCAGCGGGGGAGTGGCGAGGTAGCCGGTGAGCACGCCCTTGTTCGCGTGCATCTCGCCGGCCACGACGTCGTCGAAGAACTGCGCAAAGGGCTCTGCCGCAGAGGATGTGGCACCGGTGACGAGAACCGTGCGGTGACCGGCGGCGCGGTGCTGCGCGACGCGATCGAGCGCATCCGGAATCGCTCGTGATAGCATGGCGGCGCCGAAGCGCCCCCGCACCAGCTGCTGCACGTCGGCGACCTTGATGCCGCGGTAGCGGCGCACCAGGGTGCGGATGAACTCGCCCCGGTCGCGGTGGTCGACCCGCAGGTACTTCGGCACCGAGAGCATCAGCGAGGCGAATTCCTGAGGCCACTGCGCTTTCGGGATGAGGCCGAGCCGCACCCAGAGGTATTGCTCCACGAGGTTCGACTCCACGACCGTGCCCTCGAAGTCGAAGACCGCGAGCACATCGTCACGCACCGGAAGGGCGCGCTTGGCGCGGGCCTTGCCGGCCGGACGCGACGCGTAGGCCTTGGTGAGGCCGGTGATCGAGGGGAAGTGCACCTTCTGGAAGTAGTCGTGCCAGTCGATGTCCACCACGTCGAACGAGCGGTCGGCCCGCAGCTCCGACGGGATGCTCGCATCCAGTGCTCGGGTGTTGCGATCGTCGAAGATGAGCTCGGTCTGCACGTAGGCGCGGTAGAGCTCGGCGAAGTAGCGCAGCTGGGTGAGCCCGGACTGGCGGCGGTGCAGCGCCTGGGTCCAGCGGCGGGTGCGGGTGGTGGACGGCATCCGTCCCACCATGTCGTCGGCGGCCGAGGCCAGGCGCTCCTGCAGTTTGAGCGTGCGCTCGACCGATCGGCCGCCCGGGAAACGCCACGACGGCACCTGGATCGGCCCGTCGACGTGCGGCATCGGGTTGGTGGTGAAGAACTCTTTGACGTTCTCGTACATCGTGTGGAACGGCAGCGGGTTGCGGGCGCCGGAGACCACCTGGTAGTAGTTCGGCTCGTCGACCTTCGCGGGTGTGACCGCGGCGGCGAGGATGGCGTTCACCACGAAGTCGACCGGGATGACGTCGAGGATCGAGTCGGGCACGCCCGGGAACTCGGGCAGCTGCCCACGACCGTAGGCCATGATCAGCGGGTCGGCGACCTTGAAGCCGTCGAGCCAGCCTGGGAACGGATGCCGCAGCGCGCTCTCGATGATGGAGGGCCGCACGATCGACAGGCGGTGCCCGGCGGTGCCCCAGAGTTCTTCGGCGGCGCGTTCGGCGAAGGCCTTGGTGAGGGTGTAGACATCCGTCCACCCGAGCGACTCGGCGCGGATGCGGCCGCTCTCGATGAGCCGCTTGGTGACCCATTCGATACGGGCAGCCTCGGCGTCGGCCGCGACGGCCTGCGGGCCCACCTTGCCGAGCTTGGCGCGAGAGGTGTTCAAGAGGCTCTGCAGCACCTCGGGCTGACGTGAGGCCATCTCCACGCGGAGACGGGCCGACTTCGCGGCGGCGTTCTCGATGCGCCAGTCGATCTCGTGCTCGAGGGAGGCTTCGAGGCGAACGCCTTTGCGCATCCCGCCCACGTAGGCGGTGGAGACGTGCACGACGTGCGGGTCGCTGCCCGAGGCGAGCAGCGCGCCGTAGATGCCGGTGGCGCCGTCGACGTTGGTCTGGAACGCCTCGTCGATCGGCGGGTCGAAGCTCACGGTCGATGCGCCGTGGATCACGACGTCGAGGTCGCCGGGCAGCTCACCCGGGTTCGCGAGGTCGCCCTGCACGACGGTGATGCGCTCGCGCACCGCGCGCTCCACGCCGTCGGCGCCGACCGACTCCCGCCAGACCCGGAACACGGGCTTCTTCAGCAGGGTGGTGAGTCGCGATTCGCCGCTGGCGGTCGACTTCGGGCGGATCAGCAACGAGATCCGGGTGTCCGGATGCGACGACAGCAGCCGCTCGAGCACGGCCTGCCCCACGAAGCCGGTGGCCCCCGTGAGCAGCACGTGCGACGAGCCCAGGGTGAATCCGGGGTTCGCGGTGTCGTGCGGCGTCGTGGGGTCGGTGGGGGAGGCGTCGGTCATCCCTGCGCTCGTCCTTTCTGTTCGGTGTCGGTGGAGGTCGTGTCGGTGGTGCCGGCGACGGCGCGCTTCGGATGCCGCAGAGCGGACATCGCGCGCCCCATCCGGCGGCCCAGCGTAGTCGAGGCGGTCGACGAGGCGCCCGCGGCGCGGCGGGCGGAGCGCACGAGGTGCAACGAGGCCAAGCCGGGGAGTGCCTGCACGCGGGCGTCGATCCGATCGGCCAGGGTGTCGTCGAAGAGGGTCTCGTAGAAGACGCCGGTCTCCGATTTACGGAGGCTCGAGGCGCCGATCGGCCAGCTGGTGCGGCGGAGCGCGCGGCGAGCGAGCGAGCGGGCGCGAGCCGACGCGGAGAGTCGGCGCTCGGCCTCGGGCTCGACGAAGCGGCGGTGGCGCTCCTTGACCGTGAGCACGGTCTCCAGCAGCGGCACGAGCACGGGGTGCGGGTCGAGTTCGGCGAGGCGGAGGTAGGCGGCCTCGGTGATCCACTCGTCGACCGTGACCGAGGCGAGGTGCACGCCGATCACATCCGGTCCGATCGCGTTGGCGCGGAACGCCTCCACGATCGGGGTGGCGCGTTCGGCGACCTCGAGCGCGAAGGCGCGCAGGCGCGGGAGGTCTTGGATGCCGGCCTGGTCGTAGCCGTGCGCCTGCACGATCACGTCGAACGCGTCGGCGATCCAGTACTTCTCGAACGCCCACGTGGTGAGGAACGCGGTGACGCGCGCATCTTTGTGCGTGGGCGTGACGAGCACGTTGCGCAGGTAGGTCATGGTCGAGCGCTCGAGTTCGCGCAGATAGGCGAGGATGCGCACGGTGCCGGGGTCGAGCGGATGCTCGGCGAACGCCTCGAGGTCGAGGGAGTCGCGATGGCTGCCGACCGCCGTGCGGGCGAAATCGCGCACGTCGAAGCGCTCGGGTGCTTCGTCTTCGACCGACATCGTCTGCTCTCCGGACAACGGAATCCCTCCGCGTGGGCGGCGTACATGGGGTGGATTTCAGGGGCGTACGTCTGACGCTACGCACTCCGTAGCGTATCCTAAGCAGATGGCGACGGCTCTGGTGACCGGTGGCACATCCGGTATCGGTGCCGCATTCGCCCGAGCACTCTCTCTACGAGGCTTCGACCTCGTTCTGGTCGCTCGCGACGAATCGCGGCTCGAGAGCATGGCCGAGGAACTCGGCCGTGACGGAGCGACGCGCGTGGAGACCATGTCGGCCGACCTCTCGGTGCGTGCCGACATCGATCGTGTGGCGGCGCGCCTTGAGAGCACCGACGAACCGATCGACTTCCTCGTGAACAACGCCGGTTTCGGCATGCACGGTTCGCTGCTCGAACGCGACGTGAGCGTGCAGGAGAAGGCGCTGACGGTGATGTGCCTCGCGGTGCTCATCCTGGGCGGTGCGGCGGGCCGGGCGATGACCGCTCGTCACAAGGGCACCATCCTCAACGTCTCGAGCGTCGCGGGCACGATCGCCACGGGCAACTATTCCGCGGTGAAGGCCTGGACCACGGCCTACACCGAGTCGCTCGCCGTGGAGCTCCGCGCCACCAACGTGCAGGTCACCGCGGTGCTGCCCGGCTGGGTGCGCACCGAGTTCCACGACCGTGCCGGCATCCGCACCAAGTCCATCCCGGACGCGCTTTGGCTCGATGCCGACGCTCTCGTCGAGGAGTGCCTCCGCGATGTGGCTCGCGGCAAGGTGATCTCGGTGCCGTCGGCACGATTCAAAGTGCTCCTCTTCTTCACCCGTCACCTGCCCCGGCGCGTCGTGCGCTGGGTCTCGGGCCGGATCTCCTCGAGCCGGAACAAGCCGGCAGAAGCGACGGTGAAATCATGACCGACAAGCATCCGCACCTGATCCGGGCACCCAAAGACCGGTTCACCTCCGGGGTCATGGCCGGCATGCGCTTCGTCGCGCAGCGGATGGTGCTGAAGCCCGTGGTGTGGTCGATCACCCGCGTCAGTGTGCGCGGTCACGATGCCGTCAAGGGGGTGCACGGCGCGTTCATCGCCGTGGCGAACCACTCCAGCCACCTCGATGCTCCACTCATCATGTGCGCGCTGCCCCGTCGGCTCGGCCGCTACCTCGCCGCGGGAGCCGCGGCCGACTACTTCTTCGACATCTGGTGGCGGCGCATCCTCACCTCCCTCTTCTTCAACGCGTTCCCGATCGACCGCACCGGAACGGCCGCGAAGCCCGGGGTGTCGAAGAAGCTGCTCACACGCGGGGTTCCGCTTCTCGTCTTCCCCGAGGGCACGCGCTCGAAGACCGGCGCGATGGCCGGTTTCAAGCCCGGTGCCGCCGCGCTCTCGATGTCGTGCGACGTGCCCTGCGTGCCAGTCGCCATCGTGGGGGCGAGTCTCGCCATGCCGCGGGGGCGCAACTGGCCGATCCCCGGCCGTCCGCCGGTCGCCGTGGTGTTCGGCCAGCCGATGCTGGCCCTTCCCGGTGAGACGCCCGACCAGTTCTCCACCCGCATCGAACGCGAAGTGCGCCGCTTGCACTCCACCGGGGCCGGCACCGCTGCCATCCCCGCGTTGCCGATCACCTCGGCGACCATCCCAGACTCCGAGAAAGGGGCAGCATGACCGACGTCAAGCACATGAAGTGGTGGGGCTGGGGCCTCGAGGGCGTCGGTTTCCACTTCGAGGACAAGCCCGACTTCGTGCCCTTCGTGCAGAAGGCCGTGGCCCTCGATGTGCGCACTCCGCCGGTTCCGCCGCTCGACTTCGATCAGCTCACCGTCGCCCCGCCCCGCCTCTCGCCCTCGTTCGAGGCCACGCTGGTCGCGATCGTCGGGGAAGACAACACGCAGACCGATGACCTGGCTCGTGTCGTGCACACCTATGGCAAGAGCATCCGCGACCTGCTGCGCATCCGCCGCAACGAGATCGCGCGGGTTCCCGACGTGGTGGTGTACCCCGCCGACGAGTGGGACGTGCAGCAGATCGTCGACGCCGCCGTCGCCGAGGGCGCCGTCATCATCCCGTTCGGCGGCGGCAGCAACATCGCCGGCAGCCTCGAGCCCCTGCCCGACGAGACGCGCACCATCGTGTCGCTCGACCTCGGGCGCCTCGACCGTGTGCTCGAGATCGACGAAGGATCGGGTCTCGCCCGCATCCAGGCCGGTGCTCAGGGCCCCGACATCGAAGAGCAGCTGGGCGCCAAAGGCTGGACCCTCGGGCACTTCCCCGACAGCTTCACGCACTCGACGCTCGGCGGGTGGGTCGCCACCCGTTCCTCGGGCATGCAGAGCGACAAGTACGGCGACATCGCCGACATCGCGCGCGGGCTCCGGATGGTGCGCCCCGGCACGATCGTGGAGCTGCGGCCCCTGCCGTCGACCTCCACCGGCCCATCCGTTCGCGAGATGATCATCGGCTCCGAAGGCCGCCTCGGCGTCATCACCGAGGTCACCGTGCAGGTGCACCGTGTGCCCGAGGTGCGCGAGGTGCAGGCCTACTTCTTCCCGAACTGGAAGGCCGGGCTCGCTGCCATGCACGAGATCTCGGAGAGCGACGCCTCGCCGTCGATCACCCGCGTGTCGGATGCGCGGGAGAGCGGGTTCTCGCTGGCCACCCGCAAAGCGTCCAAGGGCATCTCGGGTGCGGCTCAGGGTGTGCTGATGTCGGTGCTGAAGCGCCGCGGCTGGAACCTCGACGAGATGTGCCTGTCGTTCATCGGCTACGAGGGCTCCTCCTCGCACGTCTCCTACGAGAAGAAGCTCGTCGGCGCCATCGTGAAGAAGCACGGCGGACTCGGGGTGGGCAAAGGCCCCGGCGCCCTCTACGACCAGAAGAAGTTCGACACCCCCTACCTCCGCGACTTCCTGCTCGATCGGGGTGCTGCGGCCGACGTGTCGGAGACGGCTGCACCGTGGTCTCGCCTGCAAGAGGTGTACGACACCACTCGCGCGGCCGCCGACAAGGCCTACGAGGCGCTCGGCGTGCACGGCTGGATCATGTGCCACCTCTCGCACTCCTACCACTCGGGCGCGTGCCTGTACTTCACCTTCGCGTTCGTGCACGGCGACGACCCGATCGCGCAGTACGAAGTGGTGAAGTACTCCATCCAGCAGGCGTTCCAGGATGCCGGCGGCACGCTCTCGCACCACCACGGTGTCGGTGTGGAGCACTCGCCGTGGATGGAGCAGGACATCTCGGCCGGCGGCGTGGCACTCATGCAGGGCCTGTTCGACTCGGCCGATCCGCAGCACCTCTTCAACCCGGGCAAGGTCTTGGGCACGCTGCAGGTCTCGGCGGCCGACGTGGCCGAGATCGTGGCAGCGGCACCGCGCGCCGGCGTGGCGCCCGGTGCGGCGGCGGCTCCCGCCTCCCCGGCAGGTGCCCAGGCCTGACCCGGGCGCTCTCCCCGCTCTCCCACCCGCCGAAACGACGGAGGATCGGCCCCCTGACGGGCTGACCCTCCGTCGTTTCCGTTTTCGGCGCCGAAAGTCCGTCGTTGTGGCCGCGCGGTTCCGGCTAGTCGGGTGGGGTGAGGGCGGGCCAGAGCAGCGTGAGCAGGCGGTCGGCCCACTCCTCGTCGGGCTCGCCGCCGCGGATGACGTGGCCGACGGCCGAACCGAGCAGCACGCTCACCACGAGCTTCACGTCGAGGCCGGCGCGGAGGTCTCCGCGGGCGACCGCTTCATCGAGGAATGCGACCAACTGGTGGCTGCGCATCCGGATCATGTCGCGCAACTGCTCGGTGAACGGTGCGCCGTCGTCGATGAGGATGGCGGCGACCGTGCCGCGCCCCACGATGTCCTGCACCCGGATGCGGGCGGCCCCGAGCAGCCAATGCAGGGTGTCGTAGGTCGACATGCCGCTCGGCAGGGTGACCTCGGTGGTGGCGGCGTCGATCGCGGCCGTGAGCAGAGCCTCGCGGTCTTCGTAGCGCCGGTAGATCGTGGTCTTCGCCACTCCGGATGCCGCGGCCACCGCTTCGACGTTCACCCCCGACGGCCCCCGGTCGCGCAGCAGCGCCAGCGTGGCGGCGACGATCCGCGCGTCGGCCCCCGGGTGGGAGGTGTCGACTTCGCGGTCGGTCATGCGCTCAGTCTAGTTTCCGGGTCGAATGTCCCGGGTGACAGGGAGCTGGGTACCGGGTCAGAGGCCGCGATCGACCATGTCGAGCAGGCGCTCGGTGGAGTAGTCGATCATGCGGTCGTCGAGGCCGCGGAGGGGGCCGTCGATCACGAGCATGCCGAGGCCGTGCACGGCGGCCCAGGCCAGGAACTCCGCGTTCTCACGACGTTCGGGCGGAAAGACGCCCGCGGCGACGAGGGCGTCGAGCGCGCCGCCGACGAGCTGGAACGGGGTGAGGCCGTTGCGGCCTGCCTTGGCGGGCGACGCGGCCTGCCGTAGGTCGTCGGGCACCGAGAACGCGGTGCGGAACAGGCCCGGCTCCTCCCGGGCGAAGGCGATGTAGCCGACGCCCACGGCGCGGAGGCCCATGCGGGCGTCGGCCGCGGCGTCGCCGGTGGGCCGGTTGGCGTCGAGGGCCTCCTGGATGCGGTCCGCCGCGAATCCGAGGCAGGTGTCGGAGACCGCGTGCAGCAATGCGGCGCGGTCGGCGAAGTGGCGGTAGGCGGCGTTGGGCGAGACGCCGGCGCGCCGGGTGGCCTCGCGGAGCACGACGGCCCGCGGCCCGCCCTCCCGGGCCATCTCGACTCCCGCGGCGAGGAGGGCGCCGCGGAGATCGCCGTGTCGGTAGGTGGTGCGACCGGGGGATTCGGGATCGTCGCTCATCGGAGCCTTCTGCCGGGTGGATCGAGCCGGGTGACGGCTTTTTCGGAGTGGTCGGGCACGCATCCGATCGTCAACCGGAGCCGCGCTGTTGTGGACAGTGTACACATCGAGAAGCCGGATGACCCCTCATCGCGCATCGGCGCGACTCAGTCGGCCTCGCCCGCGATCGCGTTGAGCACCAGCACGGCCGCGTCGTTCGCGCCGATGGCGTACTCGCTCGTCTCGTCTTCGGCGCACAGCTGGCCGGTCGCGATCTCCTCGATCTCGTCGACCAGTGCCCGGGCGGAACGCAGATCGGCTTCGATGACGCCGACCGAGAGGTTCTGGCTCGCCTGGAGATCGGTGAGCGCGTCGCTCAGCTTCTCGCGGTCTTCGAGTGAGATCGCCGAGTCGGAGAGTGCTCGGTCGCGTTCGTCGGCCAGGATGCCGATCTCGGTGCGCGCATCCCGCAGCTCGTTCTCGAGCTCGGCGACGCGGTCGCGGGCGTCTTCCAACTCCATCGGGTCGACGGTCGGAGGTGCGATGGTCTCGACCTCGGGTCGCGCGGCAGCGGCGGCGACCGCAGCCGAGCTCGCTGCCGTCGCCGTGGCGGCTGCAGCAGTGGCCGCCTCGGCCGTGGCCTGTGCCTCGGCCAGCTGCTCCTCCAGCTCGCCGACGCGAGCGAGCGCTTCGTCGAGGGCGGCGGCGTCGGCCTCAGACGGGCTCTCGTCGGCGAAGACGGCCGCCTGGGCCGCCTCGGTCTCGTCGCGAGCGGCGGCGAGTTCGCTCTCCAGTACGGTGATGCGGGCACGGGCCTCGTCGAGGTCGGCGGCGGTCTGGGCGGCCTGCGCCTCGGCGCCCTCACCCTGGGCCGACAGCCCCGCGAGGGTGGCAGCGTGCTCGGCGCGGAGCTGCTCGGCCTCCGCCGTGAGCCGGTCGAGCGCCGCGGCGTTCTCGGCCCTCACGCGCTCGGTCTCGGCTTCCGCTTCGGCGCGGGCTGCTTCGGCTTCGACGCGGGCGGTCTCCACCTCGGCCTGCGCTTCGGCGCGGATGCGCTCGGTCTCGGCCTCCGCCTCGGCGCGCGCAGCGTCGGCGTCGGCTTCCGCCTCGGCGCGCAGCCGTTCTGCCTCCGCCGTCGCCTCGCCCCGCAGCCCCTCCGACTCCGCGGCGTGGCTGGCGCGCAGCTCTTCGGCTTCGGCGCGGGCGGATTCGGTTTCGGCGCGGAGTCGTTCGGCCTCGTCGGCGGCTTCGGCGCGCAACCGCTCGGTCTCCGCCGTGTGCTCGGAGGCGAGCAGGGCAGCGGCCGCGGCGGCAGCCGCACGCATCCGCTCGGCCTCAGCGTCGGCTTCGGCCCGCACGCGCTCGGTCTCGGCAGCGGCTTCGGCGCGGGTGCGCTGCAGCTCCGCCGCCGTCGCCTCGTGGTCGCCGCGCGCCTGCTCGGCGGCCGCAGCGGCCTCGGCGCGCAACCGCTCGGTCTCGGCCGCGTGCTCGGCCCGCAGCTCCGTGAGCGCCGCCGCCGACTGCTCTCGAAGCTGTGCGGTCTCTGCGCTGTGCTGGGCGACGAGCTCCTCGAGCTGGGCGGCGTGCGCCGCGCGCAACTGCTCGTCGTGCAACCGCAGTTCCTCCGACTCGGAGGCGTGTCCGGCACGCAGCTGCCGGGTCTCGGTGTCGTGCGCCAGCTGCAGTTCTTCGAGCTGGGCGGCGTGGGCGTCGGTCAATTGCGACACCTGGGAGTCGTGCGAGCCGGTGAGCTGCGCCACCTGGGTGGTGTGCGCCGCGTGCAACTCTTCGAGCTGCGTCGCGTGAGCGGCGAGCAGCCCGGCGATCTGCGCTTCGTAGCCGGCGGTGGAGGTCTGCTGCTCCTCGGTGAGGCGCGCGGTCGTCGCGGCCAGGTCGGCCTGCAGCCGGCCCGTCTCGTCGGCCAGCTGGGCGCCGTGACGTGCTGCCTCGTCGGACAGCTGCTGCTGCAGCGCCGCCGTGTCCACCGCGTACTGCTGGTGCAGGGCGGCCAACTCGTTCTCGCGGGTTGCGAGCGTCGCGGCCGTCGCATCCAGCCGCGCCTGCGTGTCCTCGTAGCGTGCCGTCATCTCGGCGAGCTGCGCCTCCGTGGCGGCGAGCCGGGTCTCGGCATCCGTTCTCGCCGTGTCGCGGGCCCGGCGGTCGTCGAAGACGAGGCCCAACTGCTCGCGGATGATCTCCAGCGGGTCTTCGGTCTCGACCTCTTCGACCGGAACGACGACTGGCGGCTCGTAGGCGGGGCGCGCCGTGGGGTCGACGAAGTGGTGGCGGTAGAGCTCGTCGACGATGGTCTCGTAGCGCTGCCGGAACTCGGGACTGCCGATCTGCAGCGACGCCCCCACGAACTTCAGAGCGGTGCGGTCGCGCCCGGTGAGCTGGTATTCGGTCGTGGTGGCGTCAGACATGATGCTCCTACTGGCCTTGCGGTGAAGGGGATGGCGGCCGCTCGTCGCTGCGGCTCGTCAGAGTCAAGGTTAGTAGTCGTCCCTGACACCGCGCAGCCGTTCGATCTCTCGGCGATCGCGCTTGGTCGGGCGCCCCGTTCCGCGGTCGCGCACCGGCACGAAGGCGACGGATTCGCGGGGCGGAGGAGGCGGAGTGAGGTCGGTGAAGCAGGTGGCGGCGACGGCCGCCGATCCGCGTTTCACCGCGAGCGCGCGCACGGTGAGGATGCGGTCGAAGCCGCTGATCCTGGCCCGCACCTCGTCGCCCACCCGCACGTTCTGAGCGGCTTTGACGCGTTCGCCGTTCAGGCGCACGTGGCCGGCGCGGCAGGCGGCGGTGGCGGCCGACCGCGTCTTGTAGACGCGCACCGCCCAGAGCCAGCTGTCGACGCGCACGGAGCCTTCCGAAACCATGCCGACAGCCTCGCACATCCCGCCGCGCGTGGGCCGGGAGCCACGGTGCTGTCGATTCGGGAGGACGAAGCGCGAACGACCGCTCGTGGGGAGGGTCGTTCGCGTTTCCTCCTCCCGAAAGGGAGGCGCCACCCGCGCGGCCGGCACCTTGCACCCACCGCCTAGGCTGGGCGGGTGCCGACATCCACCCTCCCGTCCCGCCCGGCCATGCCGGCGCCCTACGACGCGGATGCCGCCTACGACGCCTTCGCGAGCTGGGCCGCCGATCGCGGCACCCCGCTCTACCCGGCGCAGGACGAGTCGATCGTCGCCATCGTCTCGGGCGAGAACGTCATCCTCTCCACCCCCACCGGAACCGGCAAGTCGCTCGTCGCGGTCGGCGCCCACGCCGTGGCTCTCGCCCAGGGCATCCGCAGCTACTACACCGCGCCCATCAAGGCCCTCGTGTCGGAGAAGTTCTTCGACCTGGTCGAGATCTTCGGCGCCGAGAACGTGGGCATGGTCACGGGCGACTCGAGCGTGAACGCGGATGCGCCGATCATCTGCGCGACGGCCGAGATCCTTGCGAACCTCGCACTCCGCCACGGCGAAGGCACCGAGGTGGGCCAGGTCGTGATGGACGAGTTCCACTTCTACTCCGACCCCGACCGAGGCTGGGCCTGGCAGGTGCCCATCCTCACCCTCCCCGGCGTGCAGTTCGTGCTGATGTCGGCGACCCTCGGCGAGGTCGACTGGCTGGCTGAAGACCTCTCCCGCCGCACGGGCCGCGAGACCACGGTCATCACGGGCGTCGACCGCCCGGTGCCGCTCAGCTACAGCTACGCCACGACGCCCATCCAGGAGACCGTCGAGGAACTGCTCGCCACCCAGCGCGCACCGATCTACATCGTGCACTTCGCCCAGCTCGCGGCGGTGGAGCGGGCACAGGCGCTCTCGAGCATCACGGTCGCCACCCGGGCGATGCGGGATGAGATCGCCGAGCTGATCGGGCCCTTCCGCTTCACCACCGCATTCGGCAAGACGCTCTCGCGCCTGCTGCGTCTCGGCATCGGCGTGCACCACGCGGGCATGCTGCCGAAGTATCGGCGCCTGGTCGAGCGCCTCGCCCAGCGCGGATTGCTCAGGGTCATCTGCGGCACCGACACGCTCGGCGTCGGCATCAACGTGCCGATCCGCACCGTGCTGCTGTCGGCGCTCACGAAGTTCGACGGCACCCGGATGCGCCAGCTCACCGCGCGCGAGTTCCACCAGATCGCGGGTCGGGCCGGCCGAGCGGGTTTCGACACGGCGGGAACGGTCGTGGTGCAGGCGCCCGAGCACGAGACCGAGAACCTCAAGGCGCTCGCGAAGATGGGCGACGACCCGAAGAAGCGGCGCAAGTTCGTGCGCAAGAAAGCGCCGGAGGGCTTCGTCTCGTGGGGCGAGCCGAGCTTCGAGAAGCTGATCGCGGCGCAGCCGGAGCGGCTCACCTCACACCTCACGGTGACGCACGCCATGGTGCTGAACACGATCGCTCGCGGCGGAGACGTGTTCACGTCGATGCGCGACCTCCTCGAAGACAACCACGAGCCCCGGCCGCGGCAGCGCGACCTCATCCGCCAAGCTCTCGCCATCTACCGCACCCTCCGCACGGCCGGGGTGGTGGAGGAGGTGACGGATGCGACCACCGGGCAGACCCTCATCCGTCTCACCGTCGATCTGCAGCCGAACTTCGCGCTCAACCAGCCGCTCTCGCCCTTCGCGCTCGCCGTCTACGACCTGCTCGACGAGGAGTCACCGACGTTCGCGCTCGACGTGGTGTCGGTGACCGAGGCCATCCTCGACGACCCGCGCCCCGTGCTCTCGGCGCAGCAGTTCGTGGCCCGCGGCGAGGCGGTGCAGGCCATGAAGGCCGAGGGCATCGAGTACGAGCAGCGGATGGAGCTGCTCGACGAGGTGAGCTACCCGAAGCCGCTCGCCGGACTCCTCGGCGAGGCGTTCGACACCTACCGGGCGACGCAGCCGTGGATCGGCGACTTCGACATCTCGCCGAAGTCGGTGATCCGCGACATGTACGAGCGGGCGATGTCGTTCGGCGAGTACACCACGTTCTACCGGCTCGCCCGCTCGGAGGGGCTGGTGCTCCGCTACCTCTCGGATGCCTACCGCACGCTCCGCACGACCGTTCCCGACGAGTACAAGAACGACGACCTGCTCGACCTGATCGAGTGGCTCGGCGAGCTCGTGCGGCAGACCGACTCCAGTGTTCTCGACGAGTGGGAGGCGCTGATCAACCCCGAGGCGGTCGCCGCGGCCGCCGCCCGGGAGGACTCGGAAGAGGCGATCGTGCCGCCGGCGCCGCGGCTGCTCACCTCGAACCCGCGGGCCTTCCGCATCCTGGTGCGCAACGAGCTGTTCCGCCGGGTCACGCTCGCCGCGCGCGAGGCGTGGACCGAGCTCGGCGAACTGGATGCCGCATCCGGCTTCTCGGCCACACGCTGGGCCGAAGCGATGGACGACTATTACGACGTGCACGACGCCGTGGGCATCGGCCCGCACGCGCGCAGTGCCGCGCTGCTCATCCTCGAGGAGACGCCCACCGTCTGGCGTGCGCGTCAGATCTTCGACGACCCGGCCGGCGACCACGACTGGGGCATCTCGGCCGAGATCGACCTCGCCGCCTCGAACGAGGCAGGCGTTGCGGTGGTGCGGGTTACTGCGGTGGACCAGTTGTAGGCGCGGGATGGGTACCGCCTCGCCGTTTTTCGGGCTCGCCCGGCCTTCGGCTGGGCGGGCCCTAACTGCTCGCGCCGCCGCTTCTGCGGCGCGAGGCGACATGTTCGCGTGCGGTCGCTGACGCGGCCGCGCGCTCACCCTGGGTCGTCGAGCGCGGCCCGCGGCCTGCGGTCTCGTTTCCCAACACTTGGGAAACGAGAACGGGAACGAAACGACGGAGGGGGCGCGGAACTACGGGCTGGGGTTCCGTCGTTTCCGATGTGGGGCCCGAAACTCCGTCGTTTCGCACACGAGCGCACGGCACGGCACGCAACAGGCCCTACTCGACGACCCAGGGTGACGGCGAGGCCGCGAAGCGACCTCACCGGAACATGTCGCGCGGCGCCGGGCAGGGACCGGCGCCGCCCGAGGACGCCGCGCGAAGCACGGCGCCCGAGGCAACTAACACAGCACACCCCTCAGATCTTCGTGGCGAACACCACGACGTTGTCGACGTAGTGGCCGGATGCGTCGTCGAAGGTGCCGCCGCACGTCACGAGCCGCAGTTGGGCATCCGGGGTCGGCCCGTAGACGGCCTCGGTGGGGAAGTCGTTCTTCGGCACCTGGATGCTCCGGTCGACCCGGAAGGCGACGGTGCTGCCGTCGGCGAGCTCGACCTGCACGGTGTCGCCCGGCGTGAGCTTCACGAGGTCGTAGAAGACGGCAGGGCCGACGACGGAATCGATGTGTCCCGCGATGACCGCCGGCCCGAGCTGGCCGGGCACGACGCCGTCGCGATACCAACCGGCGCTGCCGAAGTCGGTGGGTGGTTCGATCCAGCCCGCCGCATCACGCGTCAGTGCCTCGAGGCCGGAGTCGACGCCGATGCCGGGGATGCGCACCCGCACGGGCTGCGCATCCGTTCGTCCGGCAGGTGCGGATTCCTCGAGCTGCGGGTTCTGGAATCCGCCCGCCGCGCCGATCGCGGGATCGGATCGGCCTGCGTCGGCCGACTCCGAGGCCGATGCTGTGGCGGTCGCAGCGGACGTGGCCTCGCCGACGCCTCCGGAATGGCTCGCCCCGACGCCCGTGCATCCGGCGATCAGCCCGGCGATCAGCCCGGCGACGGCCACGATCGCTCCGGCGAGGAGCAGCCCCGGCGGCGCCGCCCGGCCGAGGGCCGAGCGACGGTGCATCAGCGTGTTCCGCCCGCGCGGCCGCTTCGGCGCAGGTGCAGGGCGGCTGCGCCCATGACGCCGAACAGCAGCACCAACGCGCCCACCCCTACCGCGTTCCCTGCCCCGAACGGCGTTCCGCCGCCGAGCGAGCCGGTCGTGGCGTCGGGGGTGCCTGCGGTGCCGGCGGCCGCTGCGGTGCCGACGTGCTCCGTGGCTGTTCCGCCGCCGCCGGTCTGGATGCCGCCGGTCGGCAGATCACCGACGCTCGCCGAGTCGACCACCGGCTTCACCGTGACGCCGCCGTTGGCCGTGTCGAGAACAAATAGGGTCGCCACCGAACCCGACGCGAGATCGATCTGCGCCTCGGAGGTGCGGCTTCTCGACGTGGCCGGGTCGCCGACGATGCTGAGCGTCCAGGGCCCGGCACCGACGCTCGAATACCCGCTGGCGGTGCCTTGCTTCGCATCCTTGGTGACCGAGACGCCGGTCGTGGTGGCGATGTCGACCGATCGGGCGGTCGTCGAGGCCTGGATGACCCGCACCCGCGCTTGGCCGTCGGCCGGTGGGGTGAGGTCGTCGGAGAAGACCGTCGTGTCGAGATCGGCGTTGCGCCCGTAGGCGGCGACGGTCACCGGTCGTCCGCTGAGGATGTTCACGGATTGCCGGATCATCGGGGCGGTCGATTTCGCCGAGCCGGCCGGCACCATCGACACCACATACGTTCCTGGGGGAACCTCGATGTAGTCGGAGACGGCGCCGTAGGCGACTCCGGAGAGCTCGGAGACGAGATCGCCACCAGAGAGTGCGGTGAGCTTCACGTCGACCGACTTGGTGTCGGGCGAGAGGTGGGCGACGCGCACCCAGCCGTTGCCCGGCTCATCGGCGTGAGCGGCGGATGCGCCGACGCCGACGACTCCGAAGGCTCCGAAGGCGAGGGTCGCCGCGAGGGCGGCTCCTGTGGTGGCGAGACGGTTCATCCGGGAGTGATCTTTTCGGGTCTTCATGGTCTGTTCCTTTCCTGAGTGGGATCGGTGCTGGGGTGGGTCGGTCAGGGTGCGACCGGGGGGAGGAGTGCTTCTGGTTCTCCGAGCGGGAAGGTGACGAGAACGCCGTCGGAGGTCGCGACGACCGAGGAAGGGGCGACCGGCGCACCCAGCGAGCGGAACCAGT
Source organism: Herbiconiux aconitum (assembly GCF_024979235.1). Classification (NCBI taxonomy): domain Bacteria; kingdom Bacillati; phylum Actinomycetota; class Actinomycetes; order Micrococcales; family Microbacteriaceae; genus Herbiconiux; species Herbiconiux aconitum. The sequence continues at coordinate 1,271,251 of NZ_JANLCM010000002.1, read as the reverse complement.
CGTCGAGCGACGCGTCGTCGTTCGACGACACGAGCACCTGCCGGCGCACGGTGTCGCTCTCGCCCGCGACGAGCGGGAATGCCTCGACCGTCACCGCTCCGTCGCCGAGCAGCTGACCGAGCGAGAGGATGACGCGCGAATCCACGCGGCCACCGGCGAGGAGGTCGCCCGAGTCGCCCTCGAGCGAGAGTGCAGGGTTGGCGGCCAATTGGCTGCCGGCCGCCGCGCGAACCGCGTACGCGGCCTGCAGCTCGGCGTTCGCCCCATCGATGCCGTCGGGGGCGACCTCACGGATGTCGACGCGCTGCTCGCGTTGGCCGAAGCGGGCGACCTCGAGGGAATTGTCGATGGCCTGACGCGCGCCGTCTCCGGGGCGCGTGAGTGTCCGCATCGAGTCGGTCGAGACGACGTAGTCGGAGTCCCGCCAGCCGTCAGAGGATCGTGCCGGCACGGGCACGGCCGAGTCGGCGGCGGCGGCGGTGTCGGTGTCGGCGGCGGTGTCGGGATCGGCGGCAGCGGCGGTGTCGGGGTCGGTGTCGAGCGTGGAGTATCGGATCACGGCGTCCCGGGCGAAGCCGGCTTGCATCAGCTCGACCCACATCGCGTCGTCGACGATGAGCCGCGAGTCCGTGGTGATGTTGGCTTCGATCCAGCTCTGGGCGTCGCGCATCGGCTGATCCCGGTCGGCGAGAACGAGGCCGCGCAGCTGGGTCGTCCAGAGCGGGCCGGCGACGATACCCGCGGCCAGGGCGGCCGCGACCATGACGACACCGATGGCCTGCCGCGGGAACGTGTCCGACGACTTGGGCAGCAGCGAGCTCGCGGCACTCAGCACGACACCGGAGATCAGCAGTGCCGCGAACGGGATCAGCAGCACGACGACCGACGCGGGCACAGACCCGCCGGGTCGGAGCAGGAAGGCACTGACCAGGAGGAAAGCACTGAGCAGCAGAAAGGTGATGCCGAAGGGCCGCAGCCGCCGCATGAACAGGGCTCCGGCAGCAGCGACACCAGCGGCGATGATGCCCACCCGGTCGAGTTGCCACCACTGGCCGAACGTCGTCGAGACGAGGCCGTCGGGATCGGCGAGCGAATCACCCGTCTGACCCCAGCCGAGGTGGATGATCACGCCGTCGATCAGGCCGGCCCGCCCGCCGCCGGTTGTGAGCGCCCCGTTCAGGAACGCCAGGAGCACGGAGCCGACGCCGATCGCCAGCAGCACGCTCGCAGCCAGCGACAGGGTCCTCCGGCGGCTCGACGGATGCGCGTTCCGCCACATCAACCAGCCCAGCAGCGGCAGCGTGAGAAGAACGGTCTGTGAGCTCAGCACCGCGACGCCGAAGGCGACCGCGGCACCGAGGAACGCCGCGAGCTGTCTGCGCCGGCTGAGCGCCAGCACGAAAGCGGCGAGCAGCCACATCATGGCGATGCCCTCGAGGGTGACCGTGCGGTGGAACTGCAGTGCCAATGGGGAGAGGGTGAACAGCAGGAGGGCGCCGGTCGCTGCGGGTCGGCTCAGTCGCAGCCGTCGGGCGAGCATCCACAGCAAGGCAGCCGAGACCAGGGTGACCATCACCATGAACTCGCGACCTGCAAGCACCGCGATGTCGTGACGCTCGAAGGCGCTCGTGAGAGTCGTGTAGCCGGCCAGCTGCAGCCAGCCGAGCGGCGGATGGTCGTACCCGGAACCAAAGGGGGACAATTCGCCGAGCTTGCCGACGGCCCATGCCTGTGCCGTGATGGTGCCCTCAGAGCCGGTGCGCACCGGTGAGCCGGCGAGGTTGACGATCTGCGCCGCGAACCCCACCGCGAAGGCCGGCAAGAACCAGGCGAGCGACACCCGATGGCGGCGCAACCAAGCGGCCGGCCCCCTGCGTTGCCGGGGCGGACCGGCCGGGGGAGTGTTCGGCAGCGCGCTGCTCGCATCCGGTGCACCGGATGCGGCACCACGATCGAGGGTCGACGTCATGGGCGGCGGCATGGAAGTCATTCGGAGCCGCGACGCCACCCGTTTGGGTGACACTGCTCATATCCGGCTGCTGTTCACTTTCGCGTTGCGGGATGGCCGCGAGCGTGTCAGTCGCGCGACCACCGGGAGAGCAGCATGCTCTCGCTGCGCAGCAGCAGATCGAGCTCGAGCCCTCGCGGAGCGGTGGGGCCGGGCGCGGGCGACGCGATCCGCGGGCCCGCCCCGCCTTCGAGTACCGGGCTCAGGGTGAGGCACAGCTCGTCGACGAGGTCGGCGGCGATCAGGTCGCCGAACAGCCGGGGTCCGCCCTCGCAGAGTACCTGCGGCAGGCCCCGGGCGATCAATTCGCGGCGCACGAGAAGCGGATCGACCCGCTCGGCCGCACCCCCGGCGCCCCCCGCGCCTGCAGTGCCCCCGTCGCCTGCGTCGATGACCGTCGCCACCTCGGAGAGCCGCGCTCGCGCATCCGCCGGCGCCGGCGGCACGGTGAAGACGATCGGTCGCGCGAACGCTCGGGTGAAGAGGTCGCTCTCGGAGTCGAGGTTGAGGCTGCGGCTCACAAGCGCCATGGTGGGATGCGCCGGAAGGCCTTGTGCGAGCCGCCATCTCACCAGCTCATCGGTCGCGGTGAGTGCGCCGTAGCCCTCGGCGCGGGCGGTTCCCGCTCCGACGAGCACCACGTCGGAGACACCGCGGAGCACGTCGAACACGACCTTGTCGGCGGGCTGCCCGAGGCCGCCGGATCGCCCCGCGAGAGTGGCCGACCCGTCGACGCTCTGGATGAAGTTCACCCGCAGGAGCGGCTTGACGCGGTCGTCGGGTTCGTACCGCGCGAGCACCTCCGCGGGGCTGAGTGCGCCCCCCGGATGAGGGAACAGCTCCTCGATCTCCGTCATCTCCAGGCCTCCCCGATCACACGTTGTGCAGCGCCTGCACGGGCTCACGGAACCCGAGGATGGCTTCGAGCATCCGCATCGCCGCCACCGAGGCGCGCACGTCGTGCATGCGCACGACCCGGGCGCCCAGCAGCACGCAGGTGGTCGCCGCCGCGATCGAGCCCTCCAGCCGGTCGCTCTTCTCGGCGCCGATGCTCTCGCCCACGAAGTCCTTGTTCGACACCGCCGCCAGCGTCGGGATGCCGATGCTCGTGATCTCGGCCATCCGCCTCGTCAACTCCAGGCTCTGCACGGTGTTCTTGTTGAGGTCGTGTCCGGGGTCGAGGAACAGGCGGTCGGCCGGCACACCCGCCGCCAACGCCCGCTCGACCCGGGCTTCGAGAAAGCTCCGCACCTCGGCGGCGATGTCGTCGTAGTGCGGGTGGGGAAAGGGCTTGCGTGGCTCGGCGAGGCTGTGGGTGATGACGAGGGAGGCTCCGGATGCGGCGACCACGTCGGCCAGGTCGGGGTCGCTCAGTCCGGTGGTGTCGTTCACCACGTGGGCGCCGGCGGCGATGCACGCGGCGGCGACGGAGGCGCGGAAGGTGTCGACCGAGATCACGACGTCGCTTCGGGCAGCCACCGCTTCGACCACGGGGAGCACCCGGTCGAGCTCGTCGTCGGCCGAGATCTCGGGCCCGGGCGCGAACTTCGCACCCCCGATGTCGACCCAGTCGGCTCCCGCGTCGGCCGCCGCGACCGCTCGGTCGATGGCACGGTCGAGCGTGAAGGTGGCTCCCTGATCGAAGAAGGAGTCGGGCGTGCGGTTCACGATCGCCATCACGGCGATGCGGCGGTCGAAGTCGAAGTGCCGCGTGCCCAGCTGACGCACCGGATGTGCCAGCGGAGGCAGATACGGCAGGCCGGGAGCTTCGTGCATTCCTCCATCATGGCCGTTCGAACCGGAACGCACGCCGTGAGAAGCTGGGAGCATGACCGACGTCCCGCCCCGTCATCCGCCGCGCGACAGCGGCGACGCCTGGGTGGAAGGGCCCGACGGCCGGCGCTTCTGGGGCCGCTACGGCGCGGCCGGCCTGCTCGTGCACGACCCGGCGTCGGGCATCCTGTTGCAGCATCGTGCCGAGTGGAGCCATTTCGGAGGAACCTGGGGGCTCCCGGGTGGCGCGCGGCACGAGGGCGAGTCGGCCATGGCCGGCGCCATCCGCGAAGCCGGCGAAGAGGCCGGGGTGCCGGCGGACGCGCTGGAGATCGCGTTCACGTCCGTGCTCGAGCTCGGCTTCTGGTCGTACGAGACGGTGGTGACGCGGGCGTTGCGCCCGTTCCAGCCGAGCATCGGCGACACCGAGAGCCTCGAGCTGCGCTGGGTTCCGCTCGACGAGGTCGACGCGCTTCCGCTGCACCCGGGCTTCGGTGCGTCGTGGCCACAGCTCCGTGGGCGGTTGGGCGAGAGCCACCGGATCGTCGTGGATGCCGCCAACGTCGTGGGTTCGCGGCCCGACGGCTGGTGGAAGGACCGAGCGGGCGCGGCGGCACGGCTCCTTCGGCAGGTGGAGGCGTTGAGCGCGGCCGGCGTCGACGCGAGCGAGTTCGGGCTGTCGATGGGGCGCACGTGGCCGCAGTTCTCCGTGGTTCTGGAAGGTCAGGCGAGGAAGGGCGCGCCGGATGGAGCCTCGACGCCGCGCGAGCAATCGGATGGAGCGTCATCGCCGGGCGAGCAATCGGATGGAGCGTCGCGCAGTTCCGTGCAGAACGGTGTTGAGCCGTCGATGGCGGCGCTGACCCCCGAGGTGACTGTGGTGCGCGCGGAGGGGTCGGGCGACGACGCGATCGTGGCCGAAGTCGCGCGGTCGACGCGAATCGCGCCCGGCGACCAGGCCACCACCATCGTGGTCACCGCCGATCGGGAGCTCTCCGACCGAGTCGCGGCGTTCGGCGCCGAGGTGCGGGGCCCGCGTTGGCTCCTCGACCTCCTCGACGCCGTCATCCGCCCCTGACACCCGGAGTTCTCCAAACGAGGCAGGCAGCGGCGCCGTAGAGAACGGCGGTTCGACGGAGGATTGGAGTTGTCCGCGCTCGGCGCGCCCGGCTGGGCAACGCGATGTCCGCGGGCTCACGTAGTCTGGCTGCGAGATGACGATCACGGGTGAGCAGGGCACGGCGGATGCGCGTCCCGCCGTGCGCGAGCCGCTCGAGCTGGTCTACGAGCCGCCGCATCCGGTCGACTTCCGGGCGACGCTCGCTCCGCTCCGCCGAGGCCCGGGCGACCCGTGCGTGCGCTTCGACGAGTCGGGCGGTGGCATCTGGATCGCAATGCGCACGCCCGAGGGCACCGCGAGCCTGCATGTCTCGGGCACCCGCGGGCGCGTGCTGGTGCGCGCCTGGGGGAGTGGCGCATCCGCTGCTCTGCAGACCGCGCCCGAGCTGCTCGGCAGAGGCGACGATTGGAGCGACCTCGACGCCTCAAGGCACGAACTGCTCGCCACCTCGCTGCATCAAAATCCCGGTCTGCGTCTCACGCGCACCGGCCGGGTGATCGACTCCCTCGCCGCGGCGATCATCGAGCAGAAGATCACGTCGACCGAGGCGTTCCGCGCCTGGCGGGTGCTCGTGACGGCGCACGGCGAGCGGCCCCCCGGCCCCGTGCCCCCGCAGTTACGGGTGCCGCTCACCCCCCAGCAGTGGCGACGCATCCCCTCGTGGGAGTGGCATCGAGCCGGTGTCGACCCACGGCGTTCCCGTACGGTGATCGCGGCGGCGACGGTCGCGCGCGGTCTCGAACGCACCACCGTGCACGAGCGCGGCGGCGCCGAGGTGCAGCGGTTGCTGCGCACGGTCTCGGGCGTCGGGGTGTGGACGGCGGCGGAGACCTCGCAGCGTTCCCACGGAGATCCGGATGCCGTCAGCTTCGGCGACTACCACCTGGCCGCCCAGATCGGCTGGGCGTTGGTGGGCGAGGCGATCGACGACGACGCTCTGGCCGAGCTGCTCGAGCCCTGGGCGGGCCAACGGCAGCGGATCGTGCGACTCGTGTTCGCGAGCGGCTTCCGCGCACCCCGGCACGGCCCGCGCATGACCATCCAGGATCACCGCTGGCACTGAGCGGCACCGCGATCGCGGCTCAGTACCAGTGCGGGTCGCGGGCGTTCCACGTCGAGAGTGCTGAGCAGGGCGTGCCATACCGTCCGGCGATGTAGTTCATGCCCCAGATTATCTGGGTGGCGGCGTTCGTGAGGTAATCGTCAGCCACCGACGCCATCTTGTTCGCGGGCAAGGATTGCGGGATGCCGTAGGCCCCACTCGACTCGTTGAGCGCGTTCGCCCGCCATCCGGATTCGCCGATCCACAGGCGCACGAGGCAGTCGAACTGCCCGCCGTCCCAACCGTAGGAGCCCATGATGCTCGACGCGTAGGCCTGCGCTTCGCCGGGAGACATGATCGAGCCGTCACCCGGAACCCAGGCGCTGCCGGGGTCACCCCCGCCTTCGGCTCCAGCGGCGGCTTCGGCGGCGGCGTTCTCCCGCTTGATCCGGTCGGCCTCTTCCTGCGCGATGCCATCCGCGCGTTCCTTCTCGAGTGCTGCGGAGGTGTTCTGCAGGGAGCCCAGCTGCGCGTAGAGCTGGTCCTTGTGCGTCGTCTCTTCTGCGACCTTCGCCTTCGCTTTTTCCTGTGCCTCTTCGGCCGCGGCCAGGCGGTCGTTCGCCTGTTGGGCGAGCTTGTCTCGCTCAGCCTTGGCGAGGGCGGCCTGATCGGTCAGGGCGTCGGCCGTGTTCTGCGCGGCGACGGCGGCATCGCGGATGCCGGCCGTCTGCTCTGTGAGCTTCGACATGGTGCCCAGCTGATAGAGCAAGGAATCGGAATCGTTCTGGTTCAGGATCAGATTGAGGGTGGAGTCACCACCCGCCCGGTAGAGCTGAGCTGCGATCTGACCCGCTTGCGTGTTCGCGGTGCTGGCCTTCTCGGTTGCGGCGGCGGCCTGCGTGTCGAGAGTGTCGGCGTACGTGGTCGCGGCTTGCAGGTCGTAGGTGGCCTGCAGATACTCCTGGCCGCGCTGGAGCGCCTCCTGCGTGCGTTGGGCGGCGTCGTTCTCGAGTTGGTCGAGCGCCGCGAGGATGTTGTTGACCTCGGTCTGCTTGGCCTGCTCGTTCAGCTTGGCTGCGTTCACCTCGTCCCAGGTGGGGTAGTCCGCGCGCACTGAGCTAGCCGGAGCTGCCGCGAGGCTCGCTGCCGGGCTCGCCGTCGCCGCCAGATTCGGCGTGGCGACGAGCGCCACGAGGGCGACGACCACGCCCAGCGCGCGGGCAGAGGGCTTCCACATGGGCACCAGGCTATGTGACGGAAGTGAAAGATGTACCCAACTCCCGCGCGCGTCCCCGATACGATTCGGGCATGGATCCCATCGCCATCGATGGCTGGCACGACTTCGCCGTCGCCTCCGCCGGAGCCGCCGGAGCGCTCGCCGGGCTGATCATCGTCGCCATGTCGGTCAACATCAAGGAGATCGTGCAGGGTTCGGCGCTGCCGGCCCGCTCGGGCGCCACCATCGGTTCCGTGGTGGTGATCGTGGTGGCTTCGGTGGCCATGCTCATCCCCGATCAGTTGGCCGTCGCGCTCGGTGGCGAACTCATCCTCTTCGCCATCGCCGCCCTCGTGCTGCAGTGGGTGGCGCTCCGCCAGATGTTCGCGACGACCCAGGGTGGCAGCCGGCGCGCCAAGATCGGCGATGCGGTGCTCGGCGTCGGACAGCTGCTCCCGGTCTTGATCGGAGGCGTTCTCGTCGCGACGGGAAACCCGGCTGGCCTGCTCTTCGTGGCGGCCGGATTCATCCTGATCTTCATCACGTCGGTCCTGAACGCCTGGGTGCTGATGGTCGAGATCCTCCGGTGATCGGCCTGAACTGACACCCGCGCGGGAATAAACCATCAGGTCTATGCATTTGTATGGATGCGGGCCATCTTCGCGCCTGAAATCGACGATCCACGAAGAGAGACACACACCATGACAGACACCATCGAGATTCCCGGCTACAAGGTCGGCAACTGGACGGTCGACCCCTCGCACAGTGAAGTTAGCTTCAGCGTGCGTCACATGCTCATCAGCAAGGTGCGCGGCAAGTTCGAGAAGTTCGACGCCACCTTCGTCACCGCTCCGAACCCGCTCGACACCACCGTCAGCGCAACCGCCGAGGTCGCCTCGGTCAACACGAACGACGAGAACCGCGACGGACACCTCCGCACCAACGACTTCTTCGACGCACCCACCCACCCCACCCTGAGCTTCGTCTCGATCGGTGTGCGTGAAGAGGGCGGCGACTACAAGATCGACGGCGACCTCACCATCAAGGGTGTCACGAAGCCCGTCACCTTCGACTTCGAGTTCGGTGGCTTCGGCACCGACCCCTACGGCAACTACAAGGCCGGCTTCAGCGCCAAGGCCGAGGTCGACCGCAACGAGTTCGGCGTGAACTGGAACGCGGCGCTCGAGACCGGCGGCGTGCTGGTGGGCGACAAGGTCACCATCACCATCGAGGTCCAGGCAGTCCTCCAGCCGTAGTCTTTCCCGCAGCTGCGGCCGGTCCATCGGCCGCAGGACTCCGGATGCGCGACGCCGCCGGTCGGAATTCGTTCCGCCGGCGGCGTCCGGCGTCTCCGGGCTCTCCGGTCTCCGCGGTCTCCGGAATGAGGGTGAGTTCTCCACAATCCTCGTCGCCCCCGGATCCGTGCACAGATCGCGCGCGAACGGACCCCGCCCGCGAGCAGTCGACGACACTGTCCGCATGACCACGATCTCATCGCCGCCACGGTCGGCCCCCGCCTCATCCGCATCCTTGCTCGACGTCGAAGCCCTGCTGGGGTATCGGCCGGTGGCGAGTGTCGCGCTCTATCTGCGTCGGCGGCGACGGCCACCCGCGGCATTGCGCGTCGATCTACCGGCCGGGAACGCGCGAGACGCCGAAGAGCTGGCGCGGGCGTTGACCGGCCTGGTCGCGCGCGTGCCCGCCGCGGTCTCCGCCGAGATCGTGGTCTACGGCCGCGAGTCCGACGACCGGCCGTCGATGCGGGGGAACGCTCCGCTGGTGCGCGTGATCCGCTCGCGGCTCGTGGCGGCCGGATTCGAGGTGCCGCGCGTGCTCTTCGTCGTGCGTGGTCACTGGGCTGACGCGCAGATCGAGGGGGGCGCCGATCCGTGGCGCCGTCTGCCGGTCGGATCTTCGGGGCGCGGTGGCGCCCCTGCGGAGATCGCGGCGCATCCGCCCGATCTGCATCACGGTCCGTTCGTGCCGATCGCCCCGGCGTCGGAGCACAGGCGTGCGCGGGCGATGGCCGCCCTCGGTGTGCTCATGAACGCCCTGCCAGCCGACGCTCCCGACGGGGGTGCCCACCCTGACAGCGGTGGCGGCGGAGGCGGGGGAGGCGGGGCCGAAGAACTGTCGGAGGTCGATGTCGTCGAGACCCTGCTGCGCTGGAACGCGGTGCTCACCGCCGGGCCCGGTTCACCTCTGCCCTCCGACGCCCGGGCCGTGGCGCTGCTTTGGTCGATTCGCCACCGGGTCGTGCGCGATTGTGTGCTCATGCTGTGCGCCTGGGGGTTCGATGCCGGGGTCATCACCTTGCACGAGGCCACCGAGCCTGAGGATGCCACCGTCGGCGGACAGGCGGTGCACGACACCGTCCTCGGCGTCGGAACCCGGCCGCCCGACGCGGCGGGGCTCCGTTCGGCCATCGAGCTCCTCCGGCACCTGGTGTCCTGCGCGCCCGAATCGATCACGGCGCCGGCGCTCACCATGCTCGCCTGGCTGGAGTGGGCGCGAGGCCGCGGCCTGGCGGCCGACTCCTACCTTGAGGCGTGCCGGCGCGCCGATCCCGACTACCGACTGGCTCGCCTGCTGCAGGTCATGATCCAGCACGGCTTCGTTCCCGAGTGGATCGGCGTCGATGCGGGCCCGACGCTCTGCCGATCCCGGTGACGATCGTGGTGTGCGCTCCGATGGGCGTTCCGATGTGCGCCTCGCCGTCAGTGGCCGGTGAGGGGAGCGAGGATGCGTGCGGCGAGCGAACGACGACCGGTCACCGATTCCTCCACGTCGGCCGCGCCGGTGCCGACGAGCCCCAGATTCGCGCCCAAGAAGCGGAACGGTTCGGGCTCCCACTTCGGCGACAGGTGGTTGACCCACGGGAGAGCGGTGAGTTCGGTCGACCGCCGGCCGATGAGGTCGGCGAGCGTGCGGCCGGCGAGGTTCGTGGTGCTCAGCCCGTCGCCCACGTAGCCCCCCGCGAAGGCGACGCCGGTGCGCGGGTTGTAGCTCGCCGTGGCGTGCCAGTCTCGCGGAACGCCGAGCGGCCCGCCCCAGCGGTGCGTCACCGCCCTGCCGCGGGCGGCCGGAAAGAGCTCGCCGAGGGTGTGTTCGAGGTGGTCGAACACCCGATCGACGCGGTCGTGGTCGGGCTTGATCGAACTGCCCCAGTGGTAGCGGGCGCCTCGCCCACCGAAGGCGAAACGATTGTCGGCGGTGCGCTGCCCGTAGACGAGGAGGTGCCGGTAGTCGCTGAAGGTCATGCCGTGCTCGATGCCGATCTCGTCCCAGAGCTCGTCGGGCAGCGGCTCGGTGGCGATCATCAACGAGTAGAGCGGCATGATCCGTCGCCCGACGCCAGGAAGCTGCGACCCGTAGGCTTCGGTCGCGATGACGAGTTCGTCGCAGGAGATGAGCCCCTCGCCGCCCTGTGCGGTGTACAGGGCGCGACGCGGCGCCCACTCCACGATCTCGGTCTGTTCGGCGATGACGACACCGAGACCTTCGACCACGCGCGCCAGCGCCCGCACCAGCTTCGCCGGGTGCACCCGGGCGCACGACGGGTCGAACGAGGCGGCGAGCGAAGAGCTCGCCTGCAGGGAGCGGGTGCGCGGGTCGTCGTGGGAGCCGGTGGTGACCAGCTCGAGCCGGTCGACCCCGAAGTCGCGCGCCGAGTCGACATCGGCCACAGCGGCGGCCCGCTGCACGGCGTCGCGGGCGAACACGATGGTGCCGCCCTTCCGGAAGTCGCAGTCGATGCCTTCGGTCTCGACCACCCGGCCGACCTCGTCGACGGTGTCGATCATGGCCTGTCGCATCGCGCGGGCCGCATCGTCGCCGTAGTGCCGGCGCAGCGCATCCGTCGATCGAGGAAAGAGGGCCGAGCACCACCCGCCGTTGCGGCCGGATGCTCCGAACCCCACGACCTCTTTCTCGACGATCGTGATGGCGAGCGACGGGTCGGCCTTCTTCAAGTAGTAGGCCGTCCAGAGACCGGTGAGGCCGCCGCCGACGATACAGACACCGGTCGAGACGTCGCCCGAAAGCGGCGCCCGAGGGGTGAATTCGTTCTGGTTCGATTCTGCAAGGGAATCGAACCAGAACGATACGTCGCGATAGTCGCGCATCGGGCGCGCGGCTAGAGTCGCGACCAAGCTTCGGTGAGCACGCTCCGGAGTATCTGCTCGATCTCGTCGAATTCGGCCGGGCCGACCGTCAGGGGCGGCGAGAGCTGGATGACCGGGTCGCCTCGGTCGTCGGCGCGGCAGTAGAGGCCGGCGTCGAAGAGGGCCTTGGAGAGGAATCCGCGGAGCAGACGCTCCGACTCGTCGTCGTCGAAGGTCTCGCGGGTGGTCTTGTCTTTCACCAGCTCGATGCCGAAGAAGAAGCCGTCTCCGCGAACATCGCCGACGATGGGCAGGTCGGTGAGCTTCTCGAGGGTCTGGCGGAAGATCGGCGAGTTCTCACGCACGTGCTCGTTGAGACCCTCTTCCTCGAAGATGTCGAGGTTCTCGAGGGCGACGGCGGCCGAGACCGGATGCCCGCCGAAAGTGTAGCCGTGGTAGAACGCGGTCTGGCCGTGCTTGAAGGGCTCGTAGACCCGTTCGTTCACGATGGTCGCGCCGATGGGGGAGTAGCCGCTCGTCATGGCTTTCGCGCAGGTGATCATGTCGGGCTCGAAGCCATAGCTGTCGCAGGCGAAGTAGTTGCCGATGCGGCCGAAGGCGCAGATCACCTCGTCGCTCACCAGGAGCACGTCGTACTTGTCGCAGATCTCGCGCACCCGCTGGAAGTAGCCGGGGGGAGGAGGGAAGCATCCACCCGAATTCTGAACGGGCTCGAGGAAGATCGCGGCGACGGTCTCAGGGCCCTCGAACTGGATCATCTCCTCGATACGGTTCGCAGCCCACAACCCGAAGGCCTCCTCGGTGCCGTCGAAGCCCATCTCGTGCGCCCGGTAGTAGTTCGTGTTGGGCACCCGGAAGCCCCCCGGTGTCACCGGCTCGAACATCTCCTTCATGGCCGGGATGCCCGTGATCGCCAGCGCGCCCTGCGGGGTGCCGTGGTAGGCGACGGCGCGGGAGATGACCTTGTGCTTGGTGGGCCGGCCCTGCAGTTTCCAGAAGTGCTTCGCCAGTTTGAAGGCGGTCTCGACGGCTTCTCCGCCGCCGGTGGAGAAGAAGACGCGATTCAGCGAACCGGGTGCGAGGTGCGCGAGCCGGTCGGCGAGTTCGATGGCCGACGGATGCGCATACGACCAGATCGGAAAGAAGGCGAGCTCCTCGGCCTGCTTGGCGGCGACCTCGGCGAGCCGCTTGCGGCCGTGCCCAGCGTTCACGGTGAACAGGCCGGCGAGACCGTCGATGTACTTCTTGCCCGTCGAGTCCCAGATGTGGTGGCCCTCGCCGCGGGTGATGATCGGAACCCCGGCGCCGGACTCCATGACCGACTGGCGGGCGAAGTGCATCCACAGGTGGTCTTTCGCCATCCGCTGCAGCTCGGCATCGCTGCGGTTGGCGCGCGCTTGGGCGGAGGAGACGGGTTGTTCGGTGGTTGTCATCGTGTGCCCCAGTTGTAGAGCTGCTTGTGCAGCTTCAGATAGACGAATGTTTCGGTGGATTGCACGCCCTTGAGCTGCCGGATCTCGGAGTTCAGCAGGGCGATCAGGTCGTCGTCGTCTTCGCAGACCACTTCGGCCAGGATGTCGAAGGTGCCGGCCGTCAGCACCACGTAGTCGACCGAGGGCATCTTGGCGAGCGCGTCGGCCACCACGCGGGTGTCGCCGGAGACCTTCAGGCCGATCATGGCCTGCCGGTAGAAGCCGAGTTGCAGCGGGTCGGTGACCGCGACGATCTGCATCACGCCCGACTCCGTCAGCTTCTGCACGCGTTGCCGCACCGCCGCTTCGCTCAGCCCGACGGCCTTGCCGATCTCGGCGTAAGAACGACGACCGTCGTCCTGCAGCTGCTCGATGATCGCCTTGGAGGTGTCGTCGAGCTGGGATGGTCGCGGCTTGGTGCCCATTGCTCGATACTGTCAGGTCAACGGGGCACCGGCAAGCGAATCCGTAGCAAATCAGAGATTCGACTGAGGAAATCAACAGTAGTCGGGTGTTCGGTCGCGTCGCGCGATCGATCGACCGCCGGGGCGGACCGCGGTCGGTTGGGGCGTGGCGGTAGTACCGTGACCGCATGGGGAGTCTTCGTTTCGTGCCCGCCGACGGTGAATGGACGGTGCTGGCGGCGTGGCCGACGGTGGTCACCATCTCGGCCGGAGTGCCCGATGCGGTGGTGGATGAGATCTGGACCGCGCTCGGAGCCACGGACGCGTCGATCGAATCCGTCGTGTCGAGCATTCCGATCCGTGGTGCCGCCGCCGACTCCTCTTTCACGGTGGTGCGCTTCGAGCCCGACGGCGGTGTTGCTCTCGACCCGGCGCATCCGCCTCTCGCGTGGACGGCGACGGTCGTCGCACGCGGCTCGGCGGCTGTCGACCTCCTCTCCGTGGGCGGCTCACGACGCTTCGGTTCGGCGGGCATGCAACCGTGGGCGCTCGCCGAGTTCCCCTCGGTCATCGGCGTCTCGACGGGAGCCCTGCCCCCGGTGCCCGAATCGCTCCTGCGTCTACCCACGGATGCGCGCCGCCTCGATCACGGGATCGCGCACGCCTCGCGCATACTGTGGGCTGCATCTGCCGAAACGATCGTGAACGAGCGAGGGATGGACCGCGACGGCGACACCGCGGAAAGCCCGACAAAAGGCATCGACCACGACCCCGACACGGCTGACGGGGACACCGTCATCGGGCTCCGGTCCCGGGCAACGGTCGACACCGTCGCCCCGGTTGTGGAGGAGAGGACGGGCGACGGTGCTGAGGCACCCTTCGACCTCGCAGCCGACGAGCCTGTTCCCCTCTACGAGATCCGGGTGGGTGACCAGCCCGTTCTCGAGTTGACCGGTGCCGTCGTGATCGGCCGGCGCCCCCAGCCACGACGGTCACCCGACCGACTGTTCACCCAAGCTCCGGCACAAGCCCTGATCACGGTCGATTCTCCCGACCAGGAGGTGTCGGCGAACCATGTCGAGATCGCGCTCAGCGGCCGCACGGTCGTCGTCACCGATCTGAGGTCGACCAACGGAACCACGGTCCGGATTCCCGGCCGGCCCGCGATGCGGCTGCGTCAAGGAGATTCGGTGGTCGCATCCGGGTCGGCTATCGTCGAAATCGGCGACGGAAACGTTATCCACATCTCGTCGCGAGACCGGGGAAACACCGGGATCACCGTTTAGGATTCCCGGATAGCTGTCAGGAGTTGACCTAGTGACCCAGATCGGTCGAACGAGCGCGCGCGTCAGCGTGACCCGCGCCGGAGCGCATCCGCGCCGCATCACCCTGTCGTGGGCAGCGCTCACCGACAAGGGCAACAAGCGCGCCGCCAATGAAGACAGCGCCATCTCCGAGGTGCCGGTGTTCGCGGTGGCCGACGGCATGGGTGGGCACTCCGCGGGCGACGTGGCGAGTGCCGCCGTGGTCGACCGCCTGGGCGAGATCGGCTCGGCGGTGACCGATGCCGACTCCATCGAACTGGCTCTGGCCCGGGCGCTGACCGACATCGACCGGGTGGGCGACGAGTCGGTGCTCGGCACCGGAACGACGGTCACCGGAGTGGCGCTCAGCGAAGTCGACGACGACCTCGCCTGGATGGTGTTCAACATCGGCGACTCGCGGGTCTACCTCTTCTCCGAGGGTGAGTTGAGTCAACTGACGGTCGACCATTCGGTCGTGCAAGAGCTGATCGACGCCGGGCTGATCACCCCGCAACAGGCTGAGCACCACCCCGACAGCAATGTCATCACCCGCGCGGTCGGCTTTCACGAGAAGCCGGTGCCCGACTACTCGATCCTGCCGATGGTGGCGGGGCAGCGCATCCTGATCTGCTCCGACGGCCTCACCAAAGAGCTCACCGATTACGGCATCCGCCACTACCTCTCCACGACGCCGACGGCCGAGCGGGCCGCCACCGAGCTCGTGACCGCAGCCCTGGCGAACGGCGGGCGCGACAACGTGACCGTCGTGGTGGTCGACGTCGAGGCCGACGAGTCCCTCGCCGAGCCGGTCGAGTCGCACGGCACGCGTCGCGGCACCGGGCGGAACTGAGGTTCCGATGGTCCGGCGTCTGCCTTCCCCGCCCCCACCTCTCCCCGGGTTCACCTCGGTGCGCGTGCTGGGCTCCGGAGGATTCGCCGACGTCTTCCTGTTCGAGCAGAACATGCCGCGCCGCCAGGTGGCCGTGAAGGTCATGCTGCCCGAGGTGGTGAACGAGCAAGTGCGGCGGATGTTCCAGGTCGAGGCCGATCTGATGGCCAAGCTGAGCGCGCATCCGTCGATCCTCACCGTGTACGAGGCCGGCGTCTCCTCCGACGGCCGCCCCTACCTGGTGATGGAGTTGTGCTCGTCATCGCTCGGTCAGCGCTACCGCAACGAGCCGCTTCCGGTGGCCGAGGTGCTGCGGATCGGCGTGAAGATCGCGGGCGCGCTGCACACCGCGCACGAGCAGGGCATCCTGCACCGCGACGTGAAGCCGTCGAATATTCTCCTCACGGCATACGGTGCTCCGGTGCTCTCCGACTTCGGCATCTCTGCGTCGACTCGGGGCAACGCGGCCGTCGACGTCGTGGGGATGTCGATCCCGTGGTCGGCGCCGGAGGTGCTCTCCGAGGAGACCCAGGGTTCCGTGGCGTCGGAAGTGTGGGCGCTGTCGGCCACGCTCTACTCCCTCCTCGCCGGCCGCTCGCCTTTCGAGCAGCCGGGCAGCGGATCGTCGCCCGGCGACCTCGCCCGCAGGATCGCGAAGGCGAAGCTCGCGCCGATCGGCCGCAGCGACGTTCCGGGCTCGCTCGAACGCATCCTGGCGAGGGGCATGGCGAAAGACCCGGCGCAGCGACCCTCGTCGGCGCTCGAACTGCTGCGTGAGCTGCAGGCGGTCGAGACCGAACTCGGCCTCTCGCAGACCAGTGCCGAGATCGCGATGGCCGAGTGGGCGGGCGATTACGCACGGGATTCCGACGATCGCACCGTGCTGCACGCCGCTGGGGCTACGGGTTCCACCGCGTCTGCGCGTCGTCGACGGGCGAGCGCGTCGACCGCCACGCGGGCCGGTGGCGGGCCTGGCGCGGCCGGAATCGCACCACCGTCGGGTGGCTCCGCCGACCGGCACCCCACGCGCACCTCCCGATCCGACACTGGCGAGCGTTGGGGAACGAGCGCCGGCACGGGGCGCCCCGACGGCACCGGGCGAGGTCGCGGCATCCGCATCGCCGTGATCGTGGCCGCTTCGGTCGTCGTGGCCGGCGGGCTCGCTGCCGGAGGCATCGCCCTCTCCCAGCAGGATGCGGGGCGGTCGATACCGAGTGTCGGCGAGATCAGCGCCGCCACCACCGGCGGCCGCATCCTGTTCTCCTGGAACGACCCGGGACTCGGCGACGGCGACAGTTACCGCGTCACCACCGGTGCCGGCCAGAGCTCCGTGCAGCGCAGCAACGAGTTCGCCGCGTTCCCCACCGACGGCTCGTCGGTCTGCATCTCGGTGGCGGTCGTGCGCGCCGGCAAGTCCGGGGCCGCCAGTTCAGAGAAGTGCGCAGCCCTGGAATGATCACCCGTTCCGGCCTGGCGACCTGGGTCGCCTCGCACAAATCCCTCGTCGCGTCACTCACCAGCGGCACCGTGGTCGCGGCGCTCGTCGCGGTGGCCGCCGTCGCGTCGACGGGGTACACGGCGCAGAAGGTCGATCTCGACGATGCAACGGTCTGGGTGACGAGCGATCAGCACCAGGCCGTCGGTCGCGCGAATCCGCAGATCGGCGAACTCAACACGGCCATCC
The DNA here is from genome assembly GCF_024979235.1 of Herbiconiux aconitum. NCBI lineage: Bacteria > Bacillati > Actinomycetota > Actinomycetes > Micrococcales > Microbacteriaceae > Herbiconiux > Herbiconiux aconitum. The sequence goes on along the minus strand of NZ_JANLCM010000002.1, from coordinate 1,254,215 downwards.
GGATGGAGTCGGGCTCCCTCTCGGTGAGCCAGAACGGTCAGACGGTCGTGGTGAGCGACCTCGGTGGAGGCGAGGCACGCATCCTCGACACCGCGAGCGCGGTCGTCGCCGACACGGTCTCACTGCCGGTGGGAGACGTGCGCATCGCACTGACCGCATCCGTCGCGGTCATCACCTCCCGCACCACGGGCGACGTCTGGCTCACCTCGCCCGATTCACTGGCGACGTTCGACCCGGCCGCGCCGGCCGATCTCACGCTCGGCGCCGGTGGAGACACGGTGATCGCCGACGACGGCACGGTGTTCGCGGTCTCGGCTGCGACCGGAATGGTGTTCGCCGTCGATCCCGCGGCCGGCGGCGGCGACGCCCCGATGACTCCGATCGCCGTCGACCCGGCCGACGATCTGTCGATCTCCGCCGTCGGCGACCGTTGGGTGGTTCTGGATCGCACGGCCGGCCGCGTGTTCACCGCGAGCGACTCGTTCGAGGTGGAGCTCCCGACCGGCGCCGACGAGTCGTGGCTGCAGGCCGCCTCGGCGACGGCCCCGGGCGTTCTCGTGGCCACCGCCGAGGCTCTGCTCGAATTCTCGCTCGCCGACGGCTCGGCCACCGTGCTGTCATCGGGCCACACCGGCCTCTCCGCCTCACCGGTCGAGGTGGGCGGGTGTTGGTATGCCGGCTGGTCCGACGGCAGGTCGTGGCAGCGCTGCGCCGACGAAGAGCCGAAAGAGGGCACGCTGGCCGGCGCCGCGTCGGCCAACGGGCTCGCCTTCCGCACCGACGGCCTGGGCGGTGTGCTGCTGAGCGACACGGTCACGGGGCGATCCTGGGATGTCACGCGCGACAACGCGCCGATCGACAACTGGAACGACCTGCTTCCCGACACCACGGCCGAGGAGCAGTCCGACGACACGGTGACCGACGAGCCCGTCACCGTCGATCCTGCCCAGCGTCCGCCGGTCGCCGTCGACGACGAGCTGGGCGCCCGCCCGGGCCGCTCGACGGTGCTGCCCGTGCTCCTGAACGACTACGACCCCAACGGCGACGTCATCGTGATCGACGAGGTGCGGCTGCCCGACGGGGTCGACTGGACCGTCGAGAAGATCACCGACGACCAGCAGCTGCAGCTCAGCCTCCCTCCCACCGCGAGCGGCGAGATCGCGTTCGGTTACACGATCTCCGACGGCCGTGGCGGAACGGCCGACGCCACCGTGCGTGTCGCGGTGCGCGCACCGACCGAGAACTCGCCGCCCGTGCAGAGCAACCGGTCGACCGTCGACGTGGCGGCCGGCGGCCGCGCCGAGTCCGACATCCGGAGCGATTGGTACGACCCCGACGGCGACGCGTTCTTCGTGCAATCGGCCGCCGCGCCCGCTCCGGATGTCGTCACATCCACGCCGGATGGCGTCGTCACCTTCACCGACGCCGGTCAGGCGACGGGAACGAAGGAGGTCTCGCTCAGCGTGAGCGACGGGTTGGCCGCGACGGCCGGCACGATCGGGGTCTCGGCGCACCAGGCGGCCGAGGTCCCGTTGATCGCGGAGGGCTTCGTGGTGTTGGCCAAAGTGGGCCAGTCGGTGCAGCTGACTCCGCTCGACCACGTGCGCGGCGCGTCACCGGCGGCCAGGCTCGCGAACGTGCCGGCGCACGAGGGGTTCGAGATCACGCCCGACTATGCGGGCGGCACGGTTCGCGTGACCGCCCAGGCCGCCGGTTCCGACACCATCGACTACGCCGTGTCCGACGGCGCCAAGACGGCGTCGGGCGTCATCCGCATCATCGCGACCCTCCCGCCGGACGCCAATACCCGCCCGGTCACCGTGCCGCACGCCGCCTTCGCGCGTCAGAACACGAGTGTGCTGGTCGACGTGCTGGCCACCGACTTCGACCCGGCCGGGGGAGTGCTGATCGTGAGCGGTGTCGACGGGGTCTCCGCCGCCGACGGACTGCGCGTGGAGATCATCGATCAGCGCATCATCCGGGTCACGCTCACCCGACCGCTGGAGAGCGGCAGCAGCACCTTCACCTACACCGTCACCAACGGACTCGCGGATGCGCAGGGCTCGGTGAGCGTCGTCGGCATCCCCGACCCTCTCCACCGCCAGCCACCGGTCGCGGTGCCCGATGCCGCGTCGGTGCGGGTGGGTGACGTCGTCGACATCCCGGTGCTCGCGAATGACGTGCAACCCGATGGCGACTCCCTCGCGCTCGCTCCCGAACTCGTGCAGGGTCTCGGAGCCGATTCCGGCATCCTCTTCACCTCCGGGTCCCGGCTGCGCTATCTCGCACCCGACACCCCCGGCGACTTCACGGCGGTCTATCGGGTCGACGCCCCCGACGGGCAATGGGCGACGGCACCCGTCACGATCAGCGTGCGCGAGGCGGATGCGACGGCGAACGCCGCGCCCGTGCCGCACGAGGTCACGGCGCGGGTGATCGCCGGTGAGACGGTGCGCATCCCCGTTCCGCTCACCGGCATCGATCCCGACGGCGACTCGGTGCAGTTCCTCGGCATCGACTCGGTGCCCGACAAAGGCACGGTGGGAGAAACCGGTTCCGACTGGATCGACTACACCGCGGGCGACTACTCGACCGGCACCGACGACTTCCGCTACACCGTCGTCGACCGACTCGGCGCGCGAGCCTCCGGCAGCATCCGGGTCGGCGTGAGCGCACGGCTCGACGGCGCTCGCAATCCGGTCGCCACGCCGGACGAGGTGCTCGTGCGCCCGGGCAAGACCGTGCTGATGCGGGTGCTCGAGAACGACTCCGACCCCGACGGCGGCGCCCTGACCGTGACGGATGCCGCGCCGGTCACCGAGGGAGCTACCGCCACGATCGTCGACGACATGCTCTCGATCGTGACGCCCGGCACTCCGGGCCGTTACGGCTTCATCTACACGATCGCGAACGCCCGCGGCGGCACCAGCTCGAGCTTCGCCACCGTCGACGTCAGCGCCGATGCGCCGTTGGCCCGCCCGCAGGTGACCGACACCGTGCTCTCGCTCACCGACATCCTCGACAAGGGTTCCGTCGAGGTCGACGTGCTCCAGAACGTCTTCTTCGCCGAAGGCCCGAACAGCGAGCTCTGGCTTTCGGTGCTCCCCGCCTACGCCTCGGTGGCCCAGGTCGATCAGGCGCGAGTGCGGGTGCGGATCGAACCGGAGCGGCAGGTCATCCCGTTCTCCGTCGCTCATCCCGACGACCCGAACGTGCGGGCGACCGGGTTCATCTGGGTGCCGGGCTCTGACGACGCGCTGCCTCAGCTGCGCCCGGACGCGCCGAAGCTCGAGGTGCCGAGCGGCAGCCCGCTGAAGATCGCCCTGAACGATTATGTGGTGGCGGTGGGCGGTCGGCAGGTGACCATCACCGACCCGAACTCGGTGCGGGCGACCCACGCCGACGGTTCGCCGCTGGTGGCCGATTCGCGGTCGTTGGTGTTCCGCAGCGCCGACAAGTACTTCGGCCCCGCGTCGATCTCGTTCGAGGTGTCCGACGGGGCCGGTGCGACCGCCCGCACGGCGACGCTCGTGCTGCCCATCACCGTCACCCCGCGCGACGATCAGCCGCCCGTGTTCTCGGGTGCGACGATCGAGTTCGAGCCGGGTCAGCAGAAGGTGCTCGATCTGGGCCGGCTGACCAGCTCGCCCTCGGGTGTGTCGTCGGCATCGTTCCGCTACCAGCTGCTCGATCCGAAACCTGCGGGCTTCACGGCGCTGCTGCTCGGGTCGACCCTCACCGTCACCGCCGACGTCGGCGCGAAGAAGGGCGCTCAGGGCACCCTCGCGATCGGCGTCGGCGACGGAGTGAGCGCCGGCACCACCGGCCGCATCGAGATGTCGGTCGTGCCGTCCACCAAGCCGCTCGCGGTGCCGGCCACCGACACGGTGATCGCACCGCGCGGCCAAACCACCACGGTCGACGTTCTCGCCAACGACAGCGCAACGAATCCGTTCCCGCAGCAGCCGCTCACCGTCGCAGCGGTGCGTGGGGCCGACGCCGGCTCGTTGCCCGCGGGCGTCACCGTGGTTCCGAGCGCCGACAAGAGCGTGCTTCAGGTGACCGTGGCTCCGGATTCGCCGCCCAGTGACGTCACGCTGCAATACCAGGTGCTCGACGGCACCGGAGATCCCGATCGCGCCACCTGGGGCACGGTGCGCATCGCCGTGCAAGACAGACCGGGCCCGGTCACCGGCCTCACGGTCACCGGTTTCGGCGACCGCACGGTCACGGTCTCCTTCGCCGCCGGGCCCGCGAACAATTCGCCGATCACCGGTTTCGACGTGGTGACCCGCTCCGACTCCGGATCGGCCATCGTGAGCCAGTGCGCCAGCACCAGCTGCGTGGTCGGTACGCCCGGCAACGGACCAGGCAATGCCGTCACCGTGAGCGTCGCCGCGAAGAACGCGATCGGCAGCTCGGATGCGGCCGACTACGCGACCCCGGTGTGGTCGGATCTGCTGCCGTCGGCACCGGGCGCCGTGACGGTCTCTCCGCGCGACGGTGCGCTCGACGTGCGCTGGTCGGCGTCGACCGTCGGCGCCGGCGGATCTCCGGTGCGCGAATACGCGGTGACGGTCGACGGGCGCCCGGTCGCGACTCTCGAGGCGATGGGCAGCGGATGCGCGACCGCGGGCTGCCAGACGACGGTGACGGGCCTCGCGAACGGACAGTCGAGCACCGTCACGGTCACGGCGCGTAACGGGGCGTATCCGGCCCTGGCGGTGTGGCCGTCGGCGTCGGCGAGCGGCACGCCGTTCGGTCCGCCATCGGCGTCGACGGTCTCCGCGGTGGCGAACCTCGACAGCGGCCCGGGCTCGGTCACCGTCTCCTGGCCGGAGTTCTCGGGCAACGGCGACCGGGTGACGGGATACTTCGCGCAATTGCTCGCCGACGGCGTCGGCTCGGTGCCGGGAGGCGCCCAGTCCTGCTCGGTGTCCAGGCCCGCGCCCGGCACGGTCGATCCGCCGCGCGTCGGCGGCGACGTCGTCGCCCAGCAGAACCTCGGTGCCGACGGCCGCAGCGCCACCTTCGAGGGCCTCACGAAGGTTGATTCGACCTATGCGTTCGTGGTCTGGGGCTACAACGCGGCCGGCTGCGTCGCCTCGGCCGTGGTGTCGGCAGTCGCCTATCCGAGCCCCGGCCAGATCGACGCATCCGGAGTCGCCCTGTCGATGGAGCCACTCGACGGGGGGCTCTCCGTCGACGTGCGGCTCGATGCGGCGCCCACGCCGAAAGCGGTCGCGAACCTCCGCTACTACGTGCGCCCGGTCGACGGCGGCGGCACCGCGAGCGGCCCAGCCGTCGCCATCCAGCTCGGCAACTTCCCCCGCGAATTGACCGGCGGCGACTTCGGCGAGATCTACCGTTTCATCATTCGCGCCTGCAACGTCTGGAGCGGAGTCGAGGTGTGCGGCCCGTACTCGGCGCCCGTCACCGCCCCGGCGCCGTCGATCACCCTCGACTTCGACCCGACTCCGCCGAGCTTCGACGGCGCACCCTGGACTTGGGCGACCGGGCCGCAGAACGGCCCCCTCCAGCCGCAGTACTGGTGCGGTTCGCACGCGGTCTACCTCGCCAACGAGGATCATCCCGAGAATCTGCCGCAAGACCAGGTGGTCGGTGCGAACTCCTGCACCCCGAGCACCTCGGTGGCCGACCCGGCCCTGTATGTGCAGATCGGCGGCTACGGCTATGTGTACCTTGGCTAGCGGAGAGGTGCGCACATGACGATGACGACCGAGCAGGCGGCGCGATTCGCCGACGTCTTCGATCGCCTCACCAGCAACGTCGAACGCACGCTGCACGGCAAGTCGCACGTGATCCGTCTGGCGCTCACAGCGCTGTTCAGCGAGGGTCACCTGCTGCTGGAGGACGCCCCGGGCACCGGCAAGACCTCGCTCGCCCGGGCGCTCGCCGACAGTGTGCGCGGCACCAGCAGCCGCATCCAGTTCACCCCGGATCTGCTGCCCGGTGACATCACGGGCGTCAGCGTGTACGACCAGAACAGCGGAGCGTTCACCTTCCACCCCGGCCCGATCTTCGCGAACGTCGTGCTCGCCGACGAGATCAACCGGGCGTCGCCCAAGACGCAGTCGGCACTGCTCGAGGTCATGGAGGAGGGGCGGGTGACGGTCGACGGCCGCGCGCATCCGGTCGGCGAGCCCTTCATGGTGGTCGCAACGCAGAACCCGATCGAGCAGGCCGGCACCTACCGGTTGCCCGAAGCGCAGCTCGACCGCTTCCTCATCAAGACCTCGATCGGCTACCCCGACCACGCCACGACCCTGCGCATCCTCGAGGGAGCGACGCAGAAGGCGCACGGCGATCCCTTGCCGCCCATCATCACCGCGGAGGGCGTCTCCCTGCTGGCCGCCGAGGCACGCACGGTGCACGTCGACCCCACCATCAACGACTACGTCTCGCGGCTCGTGCAGGCCACCCGCGACGCCTCGGAAACGCGGTTGGGGGCGAGTGTGCGAGCCGCGCTCGCGCTCATCCGCACGGCGAAGACCTACGCGGCATCCGATGCACGGCACTACGTGGTGCCCGACGACGTGAAGTCGCTCGCCGGCCCCGTGCTCGCCCACCGTCTGGTGCTCGACCCCGAGGCCGAGTTCGACGGGGTGACCTCGCTCGGCGTCATCTCGCAGATCCTGCTCGACGTCCCGCCGCCCGGGGACGTCTCGGCCGCATGAGCGAGCGCCGGCTGCCGGTCTCGATCGCATCGAGCGGGTGGGTCGTCGTCGGAATGGCCCTCGTGGGCCTCGGCTGCGGAATCGCCTTCGGCTGGACGGAGCTGGTCGTCGTCGGCCTGGTGGCGCTGGTCGTCGCACTCGTCGCGGCGGCCTTCCTGGTGGGTCGGTCGAGCGGCCGGATCGAGATCGACGTGCTCGACCGCCGGGTCGTGGCGGGCCAGGCGGCCACGGTGGCGGTGCGTGTCACGAACGACGCGACGCGCAGCCGACGAGCGCACCAGGCGGAGTTCGTGGTGGGCGGCCGTACGGAGATCATTCGCCTACCGTCGCTCGCGGCAGGGGAGTCCCGCGAGGTGCTCGTCTCGGTTCCGACGGTGCGGCGGGGTGTCATCACCGTGGGTCCGGTGACGATCGTGCGACGTGATCCGATCGGCCTCGCCCGACGCGAATCCGTGCGGTCGGACACCGCTGAGCTCTACGTTCACCCCACGATCGTGTCGCTCCCCGTCAGCACCACCGGTCTGTTGCGCGACCTCGAAGGCATCCCGACCGCCGACCTGACCGACAGCGACATGTCGTTCCATGCGCTCCGGCCCTATGTCGCGGGCGACGACCGGCGGCACATCCACTGGAAGAGCACGGCGAAGACCGGGGCGTTCCTGGTGCGCCAGTTCGAGCAGACCCGGCGGAGTCACTTGATCGTGGTGCAGTCGCTGAGTGCGGCGGACTACGCCTCAGACGAGGAGTTCGAGCTCGCGGTGAGTGTGGTCGGCTCGATCGGGGTGCGCGCCATCTCCGACGGCACGACGGTCTCGGTGTTCGCGGGGGAGGGTGTGAGGCGACGCGCTCAGGGCGGGGCGCGGCTCCGCGTGCGCACCCCGCGAGAACTGCTCGACGACCTGAGTGCGATCGAGGAGTCGGGCTCTGCGCGGGCCGCGCGCGTGCCCGCGGTGGCCCGGTCGGTGGGCGAGTCGGCCCCGGATGCCTCGGTGGTCTTCCTCGCGTGCGGATCGACGGTCACGGCTCGCCAATTGAGGGCGGCCGCCTCGCACTTCGCGATCGGTGTCGAGGTGGTCGCAGTCATCGCCGAACCCGAGGCGGAGGCGACCTTGGTGCGCATCGACTCGCTCCGCATCACGCGGATCGGTTACCTCGACGACCTCGTGCGCACTCTCACGCGGGCGGTGGGCGCGTGAGCGCGCCAGCTGCGGTTCGGGGCGGACGGTCAAGCCGGGCGCCGAGCGGCCCGGGCGATCGGATGCCCACCGGGCGCATCGTGGCGGCGGCGATCGTGTTCGAGATGCTCACTCTGGTGGCCGCAGCGGCCTGGTGGCCGATCTACGAGTCGCCGGCCTTCGTGCTGCTCGCGCTGGTCACCGTCACCGTCGGAATCGCCCTCGGAGCCGCGGGCGCCCGCTGGTCGTGGCCGAGTCACCTGGTGCTTCTCGCGACACTCGTCGCCTGGCTCCTGCTCGGCGTGCCGCTCGCTGTGCCGGCCAAGGCCCTCTGGGGAGTTCTTCCGACCCCGGCAGGCCTCGCCGATCTCGTCGTCACGACCGCGGCCGGCTGGCGGCAGCTGCTCACCATCGAGCTGCCGGTGGGCGACTACCAAGCGTTGCTTGTTCCTGTGTTCGTGGCCCTCCTCGTCGCCTCGGTGCTCGGCGTGTCGGTCGCCACCCGGGTTTCTCGACCGGCGTTCGCCGTCGCGATCCCCGCCCTCGTTCTGATCGGCGGGATCGCGTTCGGCGGGGCGGTGGCATTCGCTCCGATCGCGGTCGGCGGACTGTTCGCCGCCGTCGCCGTCGCTTGGCTCGTCGTGTCGCGCATCCGTGTGCCCGGGCGGGCGGTGGCGGCTGCGGCGGGGGTCGTGGCGGCCGGACTCGTGGTGGCCGTCGGTGTGACGGTCGCGCTCCCCGCTCCCGACCGCGTGGTGGCTCGGGATGCGGTCGAGCAGCCGTTCGATGCCCGCGACTATCCGAGCCCGCTCTCCGGATTCCGTGCTTACTCGAAAGAACCGCTGGCCGACTCGGTGGTGCTGACCGTCACGGGTGCAGCGTCGGGCTCGCGAATCGTTCTGGCGCGGATGAACGACTACGACGGAGTGGTCTACAACGTCGGCGGTGCCGAGGACTCGGATGCGCTGTTCTCCCGCGTGCCCGAGCGCCTCGGCGGATCGGGCACGAATGCGGGGTTCGGGGGATCGCCTGGTGGGGGATCGACGAGCACGGCCGAGATCCGGGTCGGGGACTACGACTCGGTCTGGGTTCCCACGACGGGCGATCCGGTGGCGATCTCGTTCTCAGGACCAGGCGCCGAGGCGCTTCAGAATTCGCTCTACTTCAGCGCTGCCCTCGCCACGGTCGCCGACACCGCCGGGCTTCGAGAGGGAGACTCCTACACCCTCACCACGCGGGATGCGCCAGCCGCGACCGCAGCGTCGACATCCGTCGATCTCGCCGAACTGACGCCCGGCGCCACGCCGCCCGCGCAGAGCGAGGCGGTTCCGGATGCGGTCGCCGTGCGGGTGGCCGAGTGGGCGCCCGCGTCCGGCTCGCCTGGAGAGCGGCTCTCCGGCATCGTCGAGGGACTCCACACCGGCTACCTCTCCGGCTCGGGCGACGGGGAGGTGTTCAGCCGATCCGGCCACGGGGCCGACCGCATCCAGGAGCTCCTCACGGTGTCGCCGATGCTCGGCGATGACGAGCAGTACGCGGTGGCGGGTGCCCTGCTGGCCGAAGCCGCCGGATTCCCGGCGCGTGTGGCGATGGGGTTCACCGTGCCCAGCGACGGCGACTCCGGCGGCGGACCCGGTGGACCCGGTGCGGCCGGTGCGCCGGTCGACGTCCGGGGCCGGGACGCGAGTGCCTGGACCGAGGTCTACACCGCCGAAGAAGGCTGGGTTCCCTTCGACGCGGCGCCGGAGCCCCGACCGATCCCGGAGGCCGAACGGGACGACAGTTCCACCGCGGTGCAGCCGCCCGACGTCGTTCCGCCGGCTGCTGACGACCCCGACGACCCGGTGGAGGCGGCCCCGCTCCAGCAAGACGACGAGCCGGCTCCCGACGACGACGTGTTCGCCGCTGTGCTGCGGATCGCGCTCGTGGCGGTGCTCTCGCTCGCGGTGATCGCGATCGTGCTCGCCCCGTTCTTGATCGTGCTCGCCTTGAAGAAGAAGCGGCGCACCCGCCGGCGCACCCAGGGCTCCGCCCGAGCCCGCGCGGCCGGTGGCTGGGCGGAACTGGTGGATGCGGCACGCGACGTCGCCGAGGCACCCCCGGCGAACGCGACCCGGCGCGAGGCCGCCCGGTCGCTCGGCGGCGATTCGGCCGTTCTCCTGGCCGAACGGATCGACGGTGCGGTCTACGCTCCCACCGACCCGCCCGACCGCGAGATCGAGGAGATCTGGGAGGCCTCCGACGCCGAGCGCCGGCGTCTGCTGGAGTCGCGAGGGTGGTTCGCGCGGCTCTCGGCGCGAGTGTCGACGCGGTCGTTGCGCACGTATCATGGCAGGGGAGAGAAGAGGCGGGACATCCGGTGAAGTGCAGAACGTGCGGCACGACGTTGACCGCGGGGGCATTGCTCTGCGGTGAGTGCGGCACTTCCGCCATCGCACCGCGTCCGACGCTCGGTGACACGGAACGGCACGATCGCCGGGCGCTGCTCGAGGCGATGGCGCGGGAGGCGTCCGCATCGGCGCCGGCTCACGCCGCTCCTGCCCACGTCTCCTCGAAGCCGGCCGCCCCTCACGCGCACGGTGTTCCTGCGCATGCCGCCTCCGCGCCCGCGCATGCCGCCCCGTCAGCCCCTCCTGAGGCGCCGTCGCCCGCAGACCCCGCCGCGGTCTCCCGCAGCGGTCCCCTGTTCAGTCTGGTGTTCAGCACGGGAGAGAGCATCCGCGTTTCGGGTAGCGGTCTCGTCGGGCGCAATCCGGCGGCTGGCGAGGGCGAGTCGTTCGAATACCTCGTGCAGATCGTCGACCCGGAGCGCAGCGTCTCGAAGACCCACTTCGAATTCGGGGTCGACGGCGACCGGCTCTGGATCGCCGACCGGGGGTCGGCGAACGGAACCCGACTGGGGCTCGATCTGGTCGACCCCATCGATCTCGTTCCGGGGGAGCGGATGCGCGTGCCCCGCGGCACCCGGATCGGCATCGGCGACCAGTACCTCGACGTGCACTGACGCGGTGAGTTCTCCACAATCCGCCCCGAACCGATTCTTCTCCACAGATCGGATGCGTGCCGCCGGCACGGGGAGCCCGTCGCGTTGACTGGGTGCATGACCCACCAGCCCCGTTCCCGCGTCGTCCGCCTCGGATTCACCGCCCACGGCGAACCCGTGCCGCTCGCGCTCGGCGCCTCCGACGCCCGTCTGCTGGTGGTCGGTGGGCGTCAACCCGTCCTCGCTGTCGCACGGTCGTTGATCGTGCAGCTGACCGCCCAGTGCGCTGCCCCCGTGCTCCTGAGGGCCGATGACCGCATCACGATCGACGACGTTCCCGTGGTGGCGCTGGTCACCGACGAGACCGTCAGGCCGCCGCCGCCGACGCCGAACGGCGACACCCCTCGGCTCACGATCGACGATGTGCCGTGGGCGCTTCTCCACGCTGATGCGCGAATTCGCGTCCGTTGCCTGCTGACTTCGCGTGCCGAGTTCCCTGCCCTCCTCGAGGCAGCACGGATGCGTGGCCGCGAGCGTACTGGTCGGCATGCCCGGGCAGACGAAAACGGAGGTCATTCCGCTGCTGTGGCACTGATTTCGTAAAGAGTTTGTTTCGATGTGCTGGTTTTCGTCGTGGATGCTGTCGAATCGAGCACCTCGTGTGCCAATATCAGACCTACCATTTTCCGGGCTCCACAGCCTCCCGGAATCGTGGCTCGCACACGGCCTGGCCCCTTAGAGGAAAGCGTGAAGAGGATGACCTTGAGACCCCCACAAGACCCGATGATCCTGCAGGCGATCCGGCACTCCCAGGCCGTGCAGCGTGCGCGTGCGCTCTCACTCTCCCGTCGCGGATTCCTCGGCGCCGCGGGCTTCGGCGCCACGGCGTTGGCGCTCGCCGCCTGTTCGACCGGCGAGAAGAAAGAGCTGACGCCCGCGAAAGACGTCTCGGCGACCGAGAAGACGCTCACGTGGGACAACTGGCCCGCGTACATGGATGAAGACGACGCCGGCAACTACCCGACTCTCATGGGTTTCGAAGACCAGTCGGGCATCACCGTCACCTACAACGTGGCCGTCGACGACAACAACAGCTACTACGCCAAGGTCAAAGACCAGCTGGCGCTGGGGCAGGACATCGGGGCCGACACGGTGTGCCTCACCGACTGGATGGTCGCCCGCCTGGTTCGGAACGGATACGTGCAGGAACTCGATCACGCCAAGATCCCGAACATCGCGAACCTGAGTCCGTCGTTCGCCAACCCCGACTTCGACGAGGGCCGTCATCTCTCGCTGCCCTGGCAGGGCGGCTTCGCCGGCATCTGCTGGAACAAGGAGAAGGTGCCCAATGGGCTGAAGAGCGTCGACGACCTGTGGGACTCGGCTCTGAAGGGCCGCGTGGGCGTGCTCTCCGAGATGCGCGACACGATGGGTCTCATCATGCTCGCGCAGGGCGTCGACATCACAGGCGAGTGGGGCGACGACGAGTACGCGAACGCGATGGACCAGTTCACCAAGCAGGTCGACGACGGGCAGATCCGCAACATCAAGGGCAACGCCTACCTGAACGACCTGCAGAGCGAAGACACCTTCGCCGCCATCTGCTGGTCGGGCGACATCACCTCGCTGAACGCCCAGGCCGGCGACAAGTGGGAGTTCGCGATCCCGGATGCCGGCGGCACGCTCTGGAACGACACCTTCGTGGTGCCGATGGGCTCGGCCCACAAAGAGAACGCCGAAGCGGTCATGAACTACTACTACGAGCCGGAGGTCGCCGCCGAACTCGCGGCCTGGGTCAACTACGTGACCCCGGTGGTGGGAGCAAAAGAGGCCGCGATCGCGCTCGACCCCGAGCTCGCCGAGAACCAGTTGATCTTCCCAGACGAAGAGACGCTCTCCACGGTGCACGTGTTCCGCACCCTGACACCGCAGGAGGAGAACGACTACCAGGCGCAGTTCCAGAAGGTGCTGTTGGGCAGCTGATGGCCATCGCATCGTTCGCCGACAAGGGCGCCGACCTCGAACTGGTCGGCATCACGAAACGGTTCCCGGGCTTCACCGCCATCGAGGCGCTCGACCTCTCGATCCCGGCTGGGTCCTTCTTCGCGCTTCTCGGCCCTTCCGGGTGCGGAAAGACGACCACGCTGAGGCTGGTGGCAGGTCTCGAGGAGCCCACCGCCGGGCGGATCCTCATCGGCGGCAAAGACGTCACCTCGACCAAGCCGTTCCAGCGCCCGGTCAACACCGTCTTCCAGTCGTATGCGCTCTTCCCGCACATGACTATTCTCGAGAACGTGGCGTTCGGGCTACGGCGACGGAAGGTCGGCGATCCGGTGGCCAAGGCGCACGAGGCGCTGAAACTGGTCGAACTCGACCACCTCGCCACGCGACGGCCTTCGCAGCTCTCGGGCGGTCAGCAGCAGCGCGTGGCGCTCGCCCGGGCGATCGTCAACCGTCCCGCGCTCCTGCTGCTCGACGAGCCCCTGGGTGCCCTCGATCTGAAGCTCCGGCGACAGATGCAGCTCGAGCTGAAGACCATCCAGACCGAAGTGGGCCTGACCTTCTTGCACGTGACGCACGATCAGGAGGAGGCCATGACCATGGCCGACACCGTCGCCGTGATGAACAAAGGCCGAATCGAGCAGATGGGGGCTCCCGAAGAACTCTACGAGCTGCCGCGCACCGCGTTCGTGGCGAACTTCCTCGGCCAGTCGAACCTGTTCACCGGCCCCGTCACCGGCACTTCGGCCGACGCCATCGTGGTCGACGTCGCCGGGGTGCCCATCACCGTGCCCCGAGCGCGTGCCAAGAGGCACGCCGGCCAGGTCACCATCGGCGTGCGGCCCGAGAAGGTCTCCCTGCTCACCGAGGCTCCGACACCGCAAGCCGGCCGCAACGTGCTCGGCCCCGGCCGCGTCACCGATGTCTCGTTCAGCGGAGTCAGCACGCAATACCTCGTCGCGGTTCCGGGGGTCGCCGAACTCACCGTCTTCGCCCAGAACATGGTGTTCGGCCCGGTCGTTCACGAGGGCGCCGAGGTGTGGATCTCGTGGAATGCCGACCACGGGTTCGGACTCGAAGACGACCCGGCCGACGCTCCCCGGTTCGCGCCCGACGACTCCACCGAATCGATCGCGGTGCAGCGCCGGGCGGCGCTCGAAGAAGAGCTGGAACAGGCGTAGGGCGGGGTCGTGGCCTTCACCGCGTTCTCGTCGCAAGCCGTCGCCCCTCCGGTGCCGCGCAAGCGGAGCTTCATCGCGCTTGTGCTCCTGCTGCCCGGCATCCTCTACCTGGTGCTGTTCTTCCTCGCGCCGCTGATCTCGCTCGTCATCACCTCGTTCCAGCAGCCGGTGCTCGACGGCGACATCGGCGAATTCACCACCGGGTTCCAGTGGCAGAACTACACCGACGCCCTGGGGGAGTACTGGCCCCTGATCCTGCGGTCGTTCGGCTACGCGCTCATCGCGACCGTGCTCGCGCTGGTCATCAGCTACCCCATCGCGTACTTCATCGGCGTGAAGGCCCGGCGCTGGCCGCTGCTGCAGAGCCTCATGCTCACTCTGGTCATCGCACCGTTCTTCATCAGCTTCCTGCTCCGCACGCTCGCCTGGAAGCAGATCATGTCCGACGAGGGGCCGATCGTCGTCTTCCTCAAGTCCATCGCGGTGCTGCCCTCCGACGGGCATCTCACCGGCACCGCCTTCTCGGTGATCTTCGGGCTCACCTACAACTTCATCCCGTTCATGACCCTGCCCCTCTACGCCACGCTCGAACGCCTCGACACCCGCTACATCGAGGCGGGCGCCGATCTCTACGCGAGCCCGTGGACCACATTCCGCAAGGTCACCATTCCGTTGTCCATGCCCGGAATCGTCTCCGGAACGCTCCTGACCTTCATCCCGGCGGCCGGTGATTACATCAACGCCAGCCGCGACTTCCTCGGCAGTTCGTCGACGGCGATGGTCGGAAACGCGATCGAGGCGAACTTCCTGGTGCTGCAGAACTATCCGATCGCCGCGGCACTGTCGATCGTGCTCATGGCCGTGATCCTCGTCATCGTGGGGTTCTACGTGCGCCGCTCCGGAACGGAGGACCTGATATGACCAGTGCCGTGCCGGCCAAGGCCTTCGAGCAGGCCTCCTTCGAGCCCTCACCCGCGTCGCGTCGACGGTTCCGGATGGGCGGAATCGGGCTTCCCATCTACACGGCGTTGGCCCTGCTGTTCCTGCTCATCCCGATTGCCTACACCTTCATCTTCTCGTTCAACGACTCCGGCAAGCTCAACATCGCCTGGCAGGGCTTCACCTTCGACAAGTGGCTCACGGTCTGCAACACGCAGGGGCTCTGCGAGGCGTTCGGCAACAGCATCCTGGTGGGGGTCGTCGCCACCGTCATCGCCACCGCGCTCGGCACACTGATCGCCATCGCTCTGGTGCGGTATCGGTTCCGTGCCCGATCGTCGATCAGCCTGCTGCTCTTCCTGCCGATGGCGACCCCGGAGGTCGTCCTCGGTGCCGGTCTCGCCGCGCAGTTCCTCACCATCGGGGCCGAGAAGGGGCTCGTCACCATCATCCTGGCGCACACGATGTTCTGCATCAGCTTCGTGGTGGTGACGGTGAAAGCGCGGGTCGCCAGCCTCGACCCCGCGCTCGAAGAGGCCGGCCGTGATCTCTACGGTTCACCCTCGCAGGTGTTCTGGCGCATCACCTTCCCGCTGCTGCTGCCCGGTATCGCGGCGGCCGCCCTGCTCTCCTTCGCGCTGAGCTTCGACGACTTCATCATCACGAACTTCAACTCGGGCGCGGTCGACACCTTCCCGAAGTTCATCTACATCGCGGCGGCCCGCGGCATTCCGGCGCAGGTGAACGTCATCGCGTCGGCGGTCTTCCTGCTCGCGATCGTGATCGTGGTGGTGGCTCAGGTGAGCCGGGCAGCGCGAGCCAAGCGCCTCGCCAAACAGGGCTGAGCTACAGCAACAGCAACAGCTACAGCTCGGGCGACACCCGGATGCGGCCGACCGGGTCGGCCCCGCCGGAGACGGTGAGGTCGAGGAGATCGGTCATGCCGCTGACCTGCTCAGTCGTGAGCGACCCATGGCGGGCCAGCAGCGTCAGGGCCACCAAGGACGCCGCGCGCAGGTTGCCGTCGAGCATCTTCAGGGCCACGGAGGCGCCGTCGGGCGTCGCCATCACCATCACGCCCTCCGCGCCGAGCTTCGCCACGACGCCGAGCCGGTCGATCACCACGGTGTTCGCACGCCCGGGCCCGTCGATGGCCCAGCCGTTCGCGAGGATGCTGTCGGTCAGCCACTTCGCCGGGCCGGAGTCGGCACGGCGAATGCGCCCGATGCCCCGCGCCAGGCCGGTGAGAGAGAGCGCGTGCACCGGAGCGCCACATCCGTCGACCCCGGAATGAGCCACCGGCTCACCGGTCTCCCGCTCGACCACCGACAGGATTCGCTGTTGAAGCGGATGCGCCGGGTCGAGGTAACTCGCGGTGTCCCAGCCGTTCTCGACGCACGCGAGCAGCATCGCGGCGTGCTTGCCCGAGCAGTTCATGAACACCCGTTCCGGATGCCCGTGCGCGCGGATGACCTCGTCGCGCGCGGAGGATGCTCCCGGCCAATCGGCAGGGCAGCCGAGGTCGGAGGTCGAGAGGCCGGCACGATCGAGGATCGAGAGCACCACGGCGACGTGCTCCGGAGTGGCCGCATGACTGGCCGTGGCCAGCACCGTCTGCACCGGATCGAGCGAGACCCCGCTCTCCAGCACTGCGAGGGCCTGGAACGGTTTCATGCACGAGCGCGGGTAGACGGGGAGCTCCGGCGATCCGATCGAGATCGCCACCTCCCCGGCCGCGTCGACGACGACGGCGGAACCCGCGTGCCGAGACTCCACGAATCCGCTGCGGTCGACGACCGCGAGCTCCACCGAGTCAGCGAAGCTCGCTGTTCCGGGCTCGGAAAGTCCCCCGGCCGCGGACTTCTCCAATCCTGCGGCCGACCTCGGCGAATAGGCCGGAGCGTTGCTCGTCGTTTGGAGTTGTCCGAGGGAATCGGCCGATTCGGCCACGCCCGGGCCGCCGGCGGCAGCAGTCCCGCCCTCCGCCGCGTCGCTCATCGGGCGAGCTGGGCGAACGCCTCGTCGAGCACCGCGAGGGCGTCTTCGAGCAGTTCGTCGGAGATCGCGAGGCTCGGCAGGAAGCGCAGCACGTTGCCGTACGTTCCCGCGGTCAGGATGAGCACACCGCGCTGGGCGGCATACGCGGCGATCGCGCTGACCGCCTCGGCGTGCGGCGTCTTGGTGGTCGACCCGGTTCCGGGTTCGACCAGCTCGATCGCCATCATGGCGCCGATGCCACGCACCTCGCCGATGATGTCGTACTTGTCCTGCAGCGCGCGGAGGCCCGTCGTGAGCGTCTGCTCGATGCGTGCGGCCTCGCCCAACAGGGCGCCCTTCTCGATCTGCTCGAACACGGCGACTGCGGCTGCAGCGGCGACGGGGTTGCCGCCGAAGGTGCCGCCGAGACCGCCCGGCTGGGCGGCATCCATGATCGTCGCCCGGCCGGTCACGCCCGCGAGGGGGAGGCCTCCGGCGATGCCCTTGGCCGTCAGCACCATGTCGGGCACCAATCCGAAGTGGGTGCTCGCGAAGTATTCGCCGGTGCGAGCCATGCCGCTCTGGATCTCGTCGGCGATGAACACCACGCCTTGCGCCGTGCACCACTCCTGCAGCGCCGGCAGGTAGCCCTCGGCGGGGATGACGAACCCGCCCTCACCCTGGATCGGCTCCACGACGAGACACGCGAGATCGGCCGCGCCGACTGTCTTCTCGAGGTAGTTGATGGTGCGGGCGGCGGCTTCGGCACCGGACAGACCGTCGTGGTACGGGTAGGAGTTCGGCGCGCGGTAGATGTCGCCCGCGAACGGCCCGAATCCGGTCGAATACGGCGCAGCCTTGAAGTTCATGGCCATCGTGAGGTTGGTGCGGCCGTGGTAGGCGTGCTCGAGCACGGCGACTCCGGAGCGGCCGGTGTACTTGCGCGCGATCTTCACGCCGTTCTCCACCGCTTCGGCGCCGGAGTTCACCAGCACGGTGCGCTTGGCGAAGTCGCCGGGGGTGTGCTCGGCCAGGAGCTCAGCCACCCGCACGTACTCCTCGTAAGGGGTGATGGTGAAGAGGGTGTGCACCACGTCTTGCAGTTGCGAGGCGGCGGCGGCGATGACGGCGGTCTCGGTGTGGCCGATCGTGGTCACGCCGATGCCGGCGCCGAGGTCGATGAACTGGTTGCCGTCGACGTCGACCAGCACGGCCCCGTTCGCCTTGGCGATGTAGACGGGCAGGGCGCTCGAGACCCCGGGCGGCACGACGGCGAGTCGTCGCTGGTGGAGTTCTTGGGACTTGGGACCGGGGATCGCCGTCACGATCCTCCGCTCCTGGGTGACCGTGTACACGGGAGCCGTAACCTGCTCGGTGGCGGGCGTGGTCGCGGGCGCGGCCGCCGAGGCGTCGATGGTGTCAGTCATAGTCCGACAAGTTTAGGCCAGGCATCCTGGGCACCGGAGATAGCATGGCGGGGTGAATCGTGAGCATCACTACACCGTCGATGTGGCCTGGCTTGGCAATCGTGGCAGCGGCACCAGCGGCTACCGCGATTACGGCCGGCAGAGCGTCGTGACCGCGGCAGGCAAGCATCCGCTCGAGGCCTCCGCCGATCGCACCTTCCACGGCGACGCCGATCGCTGGAACCCCGAAGAACTGCTGCTGGCCGCCCTCAGCGAATGCCACATGCTGTCGTTCCTGCACGTGGCCGTGCAACACGGGGTGGTCGTCACCGACTACACGGATGCCGCTCGGGGAGTGATGGAACAGCAGGGCGACGGCGGCCGGTTCACGAGTGTCACCCTGCATCCGGTGGTCACGGTCACCGAACCCGTCGACGACGAACTGATGGCGACCCTGCACCACGAGGCCAACGCGGTGTGCTTCATCGCGAGCTCGGTGAACTTTCCGGTGCACCACGAGCCCCGTGTCGTCGTCGCGGCCTGACCACTCCGCCGAGCCGGTCGAGCGCTCCGCGGAGCCGGTCGAGCTGTTCGTGATCGGCCGCACCCTGCGCGGCACGTTGGGCGACGCCTTCCGGGCTGAGGCGATCGCCCGCTTCGAGAGTCTGCACGGCACCGACAGCGGCGGAGACGGCCGTAGTGAGGTCGAAGCGGATGCGCGCACCGTGCAGTCGGGCCTCAGCCGCACCGTCGACTTGACCGCCGTGGCAGTCACGCGCGCCGGCGCCGTGAGCGTCGATGCCGGGGTCGCCGATCCCACGTTCGGCTCCACGACGGGCTCGGCCGATTCGACCACGGGCGAGTCGGCGTTCGAGGTCATGGTCGACGAGCTCGACGGCATCCGGCCCATCCCCGGTCCGCCCGGTGTCGACCTCACGCGGCGGGCCGTCGTGCGCGTTCGACCGAACGCCGGCGGCGTGCCGTTGGCTTTCCGGGTGCACGTGCTGACGCGCGACTAACCCCCGCCCCGTTCGAGGCGGGCCCGGGTCTCGAGCGCCATCACGGCGCTCAGCTGTGTCGACAGGAACGTCACCCGGGGTGCCGGGCGGCTCCAGTCGTCGGCCGCTCGCAGACTGGGCGATCGACGGATGCTCGCCCACAGCGCATCCGTGCTCGTGCGCACGAAGCGCTCCAGTTCGCTCCGGCCGGCGGAGTTCTCCGGCAGCCGAGGAATCAGCTCGCCGAGGTAGCGCAGGAACACTCCCTTGAACAGCCCGATGTCGCCTCCGCCGCGTTGGTCGAGCCGGGAGTTCTCCGTGCGGATCACGCCGGTGGGCGCGAACAGCGCGATGGCCGACACCGCGGTGCGCTCGGCGCGAGCGAGCGCATCCTCGGCCGGGAGCGCCGACGCCTCGATGAGCGCGCCGATGTAGAGCCCCTGGTTGTAGCTGAACACCCAGTCCGTGTCGCGGCGCCCGTCGCCGACCCGGTTGACCCCGTCGGCGACGATGCCGGTCGCGGGATCGACCAACGTCGTCTCGAGCCAGGCCAGCGCGTCACGGGCGGCGCGGGAGTACCGGGCGTCACCGGTCACGGCGGACAAGCGCGCGGAGAGCAGTGCGAACACGCCGTTCGTGGGCGCGTTCTTGTAGTCGGGTTGCTGCCTTCGCCAGGCCACCGACGCGCCGTACGTGTCGTTCCACCCCGCACGCCGGATCTGCTCCCACAGGCCGACGGTCTCGTCGAGCAGGCCGTGGTCGCCCGTGACGGCATGCAGTCGGAGCAAGGCGATCGCCAGCCAGCCCATGTCGTCGAAATAGTCGTTCACCAGGGTGCCGTGGTTGCGTCTCCGGAGCAGGTGGAGCAACCGGCGGGCGCTCTCCAGATGAGACGGATCTCCCGTGCGCGTGAAGCCGTCGATCCGCACCTCGACGGCGTGAGCGAGCCACCAGTAGTTGAACGCGAACGCCTGCCGCAGTCGCCAGGGCGCCGTGTTGCGCAGCCCGCCTCGCCGGAGCCGGGTGCCGAACGCCGAGGTCAGGGCGTCTTGGGCGCGCTCGGCGCGGGCGTCCCAGCTCTTGCCCCGCGCCCCCATCCGGGCATCCGTCCCCGCATCCACCCGTTCATTCTGCCGCCGTTCGCGATGAGCGCCCCGATGGGATTGACTGGAGTCCATGGCGAACACCGCGATGACGAGACAGCAGAAGTTCGTGCTCGTGGTCGCCGTGCTCTCGTCGTTCATCTCCTTCCTCGACGCGACCGTGATCAATGTGGCGCTGCCCGCCATCAGCGAGGAGCTCGGCGGTGGTCTGGCGTCGCAGCAGTGGGTGGTCGACTCCTACCTGCTGACGCTCGGTGCCGTCATCCTGCTGGCCGGATCGCTCTCCGACGTGTACGGGCGCAAGAAGGTGCTGCTCGTCGGCCTCATCGGCTTCGGCGTCACCTCGCTCGCCTGCGCCTTCGCACCCTCCATCGAATTCCTCATCGTCGCACGCGGTCTGCAGGGCATCGCCGGCGCGCTGCTCGTGCCGAGCTCGCTCGCGCTCATCCTCGCCAACTTCACCGGGATGGGCCAGGGTCGGGCGATCGGAACCTGGACGGCCTTCACGAGTGCGGCGAACATCGCGGGCCCGATCATCGGCGGGGTGCTGGTCGATTCGTTGACCTGGCGATTCGTGTTCATCATCAACGTCGTTCCGATCGCGATCACGCTCTACCTCCTCACGAAGCTCGCGCCCGACCTGGAGCATGTGAAGGGCACCCGCATCGACTACGTGGGCGCGGTGCTCGGTATCGTCGGCCTCGGCTTCCCGGTGTTCGCCCTGATCGAGCAGACGAACTTCGGCTGGGGATCGCCGGTGGTCATGGCGCCGTTGGTCGTCGGCGTGATCGCCCTGGTGCTGTTCGTGCTCTGGGAGCAGCGCACCGCTCAGCCGATGCTGCCGCTCGAACTCTTTCGCGTGCGCAACTTCTCGGTCGGCAACGTCTCGACCTTCCTCATCTACGGTGCGCTCTCGCTCGGATTCTTCAGCGTCGCGGTCTTCCTGCAGCAGGTGGCGGGGTACAGCGCCACCCTGGCCGGGTTCGCGCTCGTGCCCACCAGCATCCTGCTCATCGGATTGTCGAGCCCGTTCGGCCGCCTGAGCGGACGGATCGGACCGCGGCTGTTCATGACGATCGGCCCGATCCTCTCGGGCATCGGATTCCTGCTGATGCTCCGCTTCACCGATCAGGCGCCGTACGTCACCGAGGTGCTGCCCGCCGTGGTGGTGTTCGGACTCGGGATGGCCATCACGGTCGCCCCGCTGACCGCGGCCATCCTGGGCGCCATCGAACCAGCCCGGTCGGGCATCGCGTCGGCCGTCAACAACGCGGTGTCGCGGGTGGCGGGTCTCATCGCAGTGGCGCTCGCGAGCGTCATCGCCGGCATGACGGTGCTCGACCTGATCGGGTTCCACCGGGTGGTGCTGGTCACGGCCGTGTTCTTCTTCGCGGGCGGCCTGGTGTCGCTGATCGGCATCCAGAACCCCAAGCGTTTACCTCGCTCCCAGCGGGTCACCAGCTTGCACCAAGAGGACTGAGCAAGACTGTCTCGAATCCCCCCTGATTTTCACGAAGAGGAAACATGCGCTCAATTCCGGCACTGGCTGCAGCCGCCGTCGCCGCCACACTTCTGCTCGCGGGTTGCGCCGCGTCGAGCCCCGACCCCTCGGCCACCGGCGCCGCGGGAGACTGCTCGCCCGCGGCATCCGGCAGCGCCTCGAACGGCGTGACGGTCACCGGTGACTTCAAGTCGGCGCCCAAGACGGCGTTCACGGGTCCGCTGACGGTCGACACGACCCAGCGCACCGTCGTGACCGAGGGCGACGGCGATGTCGTGCAGAAGGGCGACGTCGCCACCATCGACTTCACGATCTACAACGGCACCAGCGGCAAGCAGGTCTTCTCGACGCTCGACGCCGGCGGCACGCAGCTGCAGCTCACCGTCGACGACACGCAGTTCATCCCCGGCATCGTGAACGCGGTGGCGTGCTCCCCGGTCGGATCGCGCGTCGTCGCGGTCATCCCGCCCGCTGAGGGCTTCGGCGACACCGGCAACGACCAGCTCGGCATCGCCGCGACCGACTCCATGGTCATGGTCGCCGATGTCGAGGCCATCATCCCGGTTCGTGCCGATGGTGAAGACCAGCCGGCTCAGGACGGCTTCCCGACCGTGACGCTCGACGACACCGGAGCGCCGACGGTCACCGTGCCGCAGGCCGATCCGCCCACCACCCTCGAGACCGAGGTGCTGAAGAAGGGCGACGGCGCGGTCGTGGCCGATGGCGACAACGTCACCGTGCAGTACCAGGGTCTCGTCTGGGGCACCGGCAAGGTCTTCGACCAGAGCTGGGGCCAGGGCGGTCCGCGCACCTTCCCGACCACGGGCGTCGTCAAGGGCTTCGCCGCAGCGATGATCGGCCAGACGGTCGGTTCGCAGGTGGTCGTCGTGATCCCGCCCGACCAGGGCTACGGCAGCGAGGGCAACAGCGCCGCGGGCATCACCGGCACCGACACCCTCGTGTTCGTGATCGACATCCTGGCGTCGGCCTCGGCCCCGCCGGCGGCGACGCCCGACGCGGGCTGACGCACGCCGTCGGGCTGCCGGGGAGCTTCAGCGCCCCGGCAGCCACCCGGCCGTGATGGGATGATGGCGCTATGAGACGCGTCATCATCCTCGGCTCCACCGGTTCCATCGGCGTTCAGGCGCTCGACGTCATCCGCTCGAATCCCGAGCTGTTCGACGTCGTCGGCCTCGTCGCGGGCAGCAATCGGGAGGCGCTCGATGCGCAGGCGAACGAGTTCGCCGTGGCCGACACCGGTCTCGGTGCGCTCGAAGCCGAGCAGATGGTGCGCGACATCGAGGCCGACGTGGTGCTGAACGGCATCACCGGATCGGTCGGGCTCGGCCCGACGCTCGCCACCCTCGAAGCAGGACGCACTCTCGCGCTCGCCAACAAGGAGAGCCTCATCGTCGGCGGCGACCTCGTTCGCGACGCCGCGCGACCCGGGCAGATCGTGCCCGTCGACTCCGAGCACTCGGCCATCGCCCAGGCGTTGCGGTCGGGCACCGCGGGCGAGGTGTCCCGGCTCGTGCTCACCGCATCCGGGGGCCCGTTCCGGGGTCGTAGCCGTGCGTCGATGAAAGATGTGACGCCGCGCGAGGCCCTCGCGCATCCCACCTGGGACATGGGTCTCGTGGTCACCACGAACTCGGCGACGCTCGTGAACAAGGGTCTCGAGGTGATCGAGGCTCATCTGCTCTTCGACGTCGCTTATGGCGACATCGAGGTGACCGTGCATCCGCAGTCGCTCGTGCACTCGATGGTGGAGTTCACCGACGGATCGACCATCGCGCAGGCCTCACCGCCCGACATGCGGTTGCCGATCTCGCTGGGCCTGGACTGGCCGCACCGCGTGTCGGGCGTCGGCAGGCCCATCGACTGGACCGCCGCGCACAGCTGGACCTTCGAACCGCTCGACGAGGAAGCCTTCCCCGCCGTGGAGCTCGCCAAGCAGGTGGGGCGCGCCGGCGGCAGCTTCCCGGCCGTGTTCAACGCGGCGAACGAGCAGGCGGTGGCGGCTTTCCACGCCGGGCGGATCGGGTTCCTCGACATCGTCGACACCGTGGCGCGGGTGGTGGATGCGCACGAGATGCACTCCGAGGTCGTCACGCGCGAGTCGCTGGCCGAGTCGGAGGAATGGGCGCGGGCGACGGCCGACGCACTCATCGCCGCGGTCTGACGCGCCGGCGCGGGCCCGCGCATCCGTTCATCGGGCGCTCAGCCAACCATCAGCGGCGTCCTCGGCAGCCAAGGTAGTGTCCTCCTGTGGAAACGGTCCTGCAGTTCATTCTCGGCGTGCTCATCATCGCCGTCGGCATCGCCGTCTCCATCGGTCTGCACGAGGTGGGGCACCTCGTTCCGGCCAAACTCTTCGGCATCAAGGTGACGCAGTACATGATCGGCTTCGGGCCGACCGTCTTCTCCCGCAAGCGCGGGGAGACCGAGTACGGCGTGAAGGCCGTGCCACTCGGCGGCTACATCTCGATGGTCGGCATGTTCCCGCCGCGCCGAGCCGGCGAGAAGCCCGTGGCCAACAGCACGGGGTTCTTCCAATCGATGGTGCAGGATGCGCGCCAGGTCAGCCAGCTCTCCATCGGTCTCGAAGAAGACCGCGCCTTCTACCGCAAGCCCGTCTGGCAACGCATCATCGTGATGCTCGGCGGCCCGTTCATGAACCTCGTGCTCGCCGTGGTGTTCTTCTCGATCGTGCTGGTGGGTTTCGGCACGGCGCAGACCTCGACCACCGTGGGCAGCGTCTCAGCCTGCGTGCTCCCGGCCACCAGCGACCAGACGGAGTGCGCGACGGGCGACCAGCAGTCGCCGGGCGCGGCGGCGGGCCTGAAACCCGGTGACAAGCTGGTGAGTCTGGATGGCACGCCGATCACGAGTTGGGCGCAGTCGACCGACATCATCCGGGAGTCGGCCGGGGAGACCCTGGCACTCGTCGTGCTGCGCGACGGCGTCGAGACCACACTGAGCGTCACACCGCTGCTCACCCAACGCTACGTGCTCGACGACAAGGGCGAGGTGGCCCTGAACGCCGACGGCACGAAGAAGACCGAAGACGTCGGTTTCGTGGGTATCGGAGCGGCCTCCGAGCTCGTTCCGCAACCGATCACCGCGGTGTTCCCGCTCATCGGTGAGAACATCGGCAGCACGGTCGGCATCGTGGCGAACCTCCCGCAGCGCCTCTATGACGTCGCCCAGGCGGCGTTCGGTTCGGGGGAGCGCGACGTGAACGGCCCGATCAGCGTCGTCGGCGTCGGCCGGGTGGCGGGCGAGATCGCGTCCATCGACACCATCCCGCTCGCCTCCAAGGCGGCGAGCCTGCTGGGCCTGCTGGGTTCGCTCAACATCGCGTTGTTCGTCATCAACCTCGTGCCGCTCACGCCGCTCGACGGCGGGCACGTGGCCGCGGCCCTCTGGGAGGCCATCCGGCGCGGCTTCGCGAAGCTGTTCAAGCGCAAAGACCCGGGCCCCGTGGATGCGGCGAAGCTGATGCCGCTCACCTTCGTGGTGGTCATCTTCTTCGGCGGCATGACCGCGCTGCTGGTCTACGCCGACATCGTGAAGCCGATCAACATCTTCGGCTGACGGTGCC
Organism: Herbiconiux aconitum; assembly: GCF_024979235.1. NCBI lineage: Bacteria > Bacillati > Actinomycetota > Actinomycetes > Micrococcales > Microbacteriaceae > Herbiconiux > Herbiconiux aconitum. The sequence goes on along the minus strand of NZ_JANLCM010000002.1, from coordinate 1,228,649 downwards.
GGGCGCGCCTGACCGTTCGGCCGCTGCTGACCCGCCGTTCAGATTGCGGTCCTAGACTGAAATGGTGGCTGCAATCAACTTAGGGATGCCCAAGGCTCCCGAAACCCTGGCGCCGCGGCGCAAGTCCCGCCAGATCAAGGTCGGCAAGGTTCTCGTGGGTGGCGATGCGCAGGTGAGCGTGCAGTCGATGACCACGACACCCACGCCGAACATCAACGCGACGCTGCAGCAGATCGCCGAATTGACGGCATCCGGATGCGACATCGTGCGGGTGGCGGTGCCGTCGCGTGACGACGCCGAAGCGCTGCCGATCATCGCGAAGAAGAGCCAGATCCCCGTGATCGCCGACATCCACTTCCAGCCGAACTATGTGTTCGCCGCGATCGACGCGGGGTGCGCGGGTGTTCGGGTGAACCCCGGCAACATCCGCAAGTTCGACGACAAGGTGGGTGAGATCGCCGCCGCCGCGAAGGCCGCGGGCGTCTCCATCCGCATCGGTGTGAACGCCGGGTCGCTCGACCCGCGCCTGCTCGAGAAGTATGGCAAGGCCACTCCCGAGGCGCTCGTGGAGAGCGCCGTCTGGGAGGCGTCGCTGTTCGAGGAGCATGACTTCCACGACTTCAAGATCTCGGTGAAGCACAACGACCCGATCGTCATGGTGAAGGCCTACCGTCTGCTCGCCGAGCGCGGCGACTGGCCGCTGCACCTCGGTGTCACCGAGGCCGGGCCGTCGTTCCAGGGCACCATCAAGAGCGCGACCGCGTTCGGCATCCTGCTCTCCGAAGGCATCGGCGACACCATCCGCGTCTCGCTCTCGGCCCCGCCGGCCGAAGAGGTGAAGGTGGGGCTGCAGATCCTGCAGTCGCTGAACCTGCGTGAGCGCAAGCTCGAGATCGTGTCGTGCCCGTCGTGCGGGCGCGCCCAGGTCGACGTCTACACGCTCGCGAACGACGTGACCGACGGGCTCGAGGGCATGACCGTTCCGCTCCGCGTCGCGGTGATGGGATGCGTCGTGAACGGCCCGGGCGAGGCCCGCGAGGCCGACCTCGGGGTCGCCTCGGGCAACGGCAAGGGCCAGATCTTCGTGAAGGGCGAGGTCATCAAGACCGTTCCCGAGTCGGAGATCGTGGCGACGCTGATCGAGGAGGCGAACCGCCTCGCCGCCGAGATGCCGGCCGGCGCCGTCGGGTCGCCCGAAGTCGTCACCGCCTGAGGCCTGCCGCATCATGCCGCACTACTTCGAGGACTTCCAGGCCGGGCAGACCTTCGTCACGCCCGGCAAGACGGTCACGGAGACCGACGTGGTGATGTTCGCCGCGCTCACCAACGACAACAACCAGCTGCACACCGATGCCGAGTTCGCGGCGGCCACCCGCTACGGGCAGCGCCTGGTGCACGGCCTCTACGGCGCGTCGCTCGCGCTCGGGCTGATCGCCCGCACCGGCGTGTTCGAGGGCTCGTCGGCGGCACTCCTCGGCATCGACGAGTGGCGCTTCACCGCCCCGGTGTTCATCGGTGACACTCTGACCTGCACCGTCGAGATCCTGGGCCTGCGCCTCACCTCCTCGGGCACGACGGGTGTGGTCGAGCGCCGCCTGACCCTCCGCAACCAGCGCGACGAGATCGTGCAGTCGGGTCGCATGGACATGCTCATGCTCACGCGCCCCGCCGCTCCCGGCGTCGCGAAGTAGCGCGAACGGCGTCGCGAAGTCGCGCCAAGTAGCCTCTGCCGCCTCCTTGAGGCCGACTTAGAGCGACTTCGTGGAGCTCAGCGCGGTGCGCTCGCGGAGGAGGAACGACAGGGCGAACCCGACGGCGAGCAACACGGCGATCAGGGCGAAGACGGTGTGCACCGTGGTGTTGTCGGCGAGCACGCCGAGCAGCGGGTTGAGGAATCCGCCGAGCGAGAGCGTCAAACCGAGGGTGAGACCGCTCGCCGTGCCGACGCGGTTCGGCAGGTAGGAGTGCGACAGGGTGATCTGCGGCGCGAAGGGCAAGAAGATCGTGAACCCCACGACGGCGGTCGCGGCAACCACGACGACCGTGTTCGGCGCGAACACGATCACGATCGTGCCGAGCGCCGCCGCGATGTAGCCCGAGCGGATGGTGCGCATCCGACCCCACCGGTCGGCGAGAAAGCCCCCGGCGAGCGTGCCCGCGGCTCCCGCGGCCGGGAAGACGGTGAGCGCGATGGAAGCGGTGGCCTCGTCGACGCCGAATTGCTGGATCTGGAACAGGGAGATGAACGACGAGACGCCGATGTAGGCGACCGACCAGAACGCGAGCACCAGGGTGAGCCAGGCGAAGGCGCGCCAGTCGTCGCGGAGGGGTGGGTCGAGCGGATGCGCCGAATCCGTCGCCGAGTTCCCGTCGGCTGACGCAGACGCCGAGCTCGCGGCGTTCTCGACGAGCTCTTCCTCGAGTGCGACGTCGATCGCGGGCTCCAGGGCGGCGCCGCGCGACTCCGAGTCGGAGGGAAACGACTCACCGGCGGGCGCAGGGGTGACCGAGGCGGTGACGGGGCGGGCGCGCCTGCGCACCACGCGCATCCGGAGCAGGTACACGACGACCATGACGACCGCGGGGATGGCGAGCAGGGGAGTCGCCCCGAGCCCGAGCGTGCCGACGGTGAGGATGACGCCGGTGGGCGCGAGCGCGACGCCGACGTTGCCGCCCACGGAGAAGATGCTCATCGAGCGGTTCGACCCGCCGCCGGCTTCGCGCGCGGCCATGGTGGCGGCCGGGTGGTAGGCGGCGATGCCGATGCCCGAGAGGGCGATGACGATCCAGGTGAGCCAGTACGAGCCCGAGACGACGCCGCTGAGGGCGATGCCGGTGGCGGCCACCGCCATTCCCGCGAGGATGAGCCAGCGCGACGCGAAGCGGTCGCTGAGAATGCCGAAGACGGGTTGCGCCACGCTCGAGAGCGAGCTCGCGGCGAGGGTGATGCCGGCCACCGCCGCGTAGTCGTAGCGCTGCTCCAGCACGAGGAAGGGCAGGAGCGCGGCGACGGCGCCGGTGTAGAAATCGTTGACCGTGTGGGTGGAGACCAGGAGCCAGAGGCCAGGGGTGGTGGCCGTGGCCGTGGCTCCGGAGCGGGGGCGCTGGGGGTTTCTCATCTCAGTCGCGCAGAATCTGGATGGTCTCGTGCACGTTCGAGGTCACGGCAGCGATGGCCGCAGCCGGATCGGCGGCCACGATGGCGTCGAGGAGTTCGGCATGGGTGGCGTCGAGGTCGTGGCCAACGAGCGACTGCTCGCGCACCACGGCGACGAGCGTCTCGGTGAGCTTCGGCACGAAGGAGTCGAAGATGCGCAGCAGCAACGGGTTGTGCGCCGCCTCGACCACGGCGCGGTGGAAGACGAGGTCGGCGTCGACGAACGCGACCGCTCGGGCGACCTGGTCGGCCACCAGTGCTTCGCGGGCCTCGAAGGCGGCACGGATGCGCACGAGGTCGTCGTCGGTGCGTCGGTGCGCTGCGAGGGCGGCGGCTTGCACCTCGAGTGCCTCCCGCACCTCGTAGACCTCGATGACCTGGGCGGCGTGCAGCGCAGAGCCCCAGCTGTCGCGAGGGGTGGTGGAGAGCACGTAGGTGCCCGAGCCCTGGCGCGATTCGAGGAGGCCTGCCTGCACGAGGGCGCGCGTGGCTTCGCGCACGGTGGAGCGGCCGACGCCGAGCTGTTCGGCGAGCTTGACCTCGCCCGGCAGCGCCGAGCCGACCGGCCAGGTGCCGGCGGCGATCTGCTCGGTGAGCGCTTCGGCCGTGAGTTCGACCAGACCACTGCGCTTCAGCGACTTCATGACGGGCTCCTCAGATGTCTGAGCACTCAGCGTACACGGGTCGCGCCGCTCCCCGGCTGCAGCGTCGACCGGTCGTAGAATTCCGGGGTGACCGCTGACTCTCCCGCTGAACCCGCTGCCGCCGCCCCGCTTCCGACCCTCGAGGTCACGATCGATGCGCGTGGGGCGAAGCCGCCGAAGCCGATCAATCTGCCGCTCCGGCAGCGGCCGTTCGACATCGCGTTCGCGGTGATCTTCCTGGTTTTCACGGTCACCAGCGGCATCAGCGATCTGGTGCCGACCATCGGCATCCCGATCACCGCCGACTCGACGAACTGGCTGGCTCAGTCGAACTACTGGTACGGCCACGACGCCGATCCGCTGTTCATCGACCCGCCGGTCTGGATGCGCTTCGTCACTGGCCTGTCGGCCTTCGTCTACGGCCCGTTCTACCTGCTGCTGGCCTTCTGCCTGCTCACGGGGCGCAACTGGATCCAGCTGCCTGCCGTCATCTACGCCTCGGCGATCTCGATGATCACGGGTGTCGTGGTGTTCGGTGTCGAGTTCTTCGGCGAGCCGGAATTCCAGACGCAGAATCCGCTGAAGTTCCTGGCCTTCAACCTGCCGTACGTCATCATCCCGATCCTGCTGCTGATCCGGATGCGAAAGCCCCTCCCCTTCACACGCCGCTGGTAGCGCAGCCGCTAATCGACCGGGCACGCGATCGAGCGGAACCGCTCCGGCGTCGTCACCAGCGTCGCCCCGTGATGCTCCGGATCTCCGAACAGCACCGTGTCGGGGTTGAGGAGGTCGAGATCCTGCGCATCAAACCAGACCGAGCCGAGGTTCTTTCGTTCGTTGGCCGACCAGCCCCACCCGGGGTCGATCGCCGAGGCATCCAACACGTACCTGGTGTCGGGGTCGAGGCCGAAATCGTCGAGGAACGGCAGCGGAGCGACGGGCCCGTCGAAATCCCAACGATGCAGGTCGACGTCTGGATCGCCGCGCAGCACGGCCTTGCCGGCGATGACGACGAGGTCGATCGACTCGCTGCACGTCTCGAAGAGCGCGACGATCCCGCCCTGGGCATCTCGGGTGATCCCGATCTGGCCTTGCTGGACGGGGCTGCAACCGGTCAGCAGCACCGCGACGGCGCCGGCGACGAAGAGGATCCGGAGACGGCGGGCCATGTGTCGACTGTAGAGCCGCGCGAATCACAGTCGGATCGCGTTTGCGTAACGAAGCGCGGCGTGCCGCAGCCCGGTGACCCGCGGTTACGGGATGCTGAGGATGCCGTCGACGATGGACCTGATGATCGCCCAGACGCGACTGCGGGGCTTCTTCGTCTGTTGCCAGGATGCTCCGCGACGGGTGTAGCGGGCGCGGCAGGTGCGGCACTTCCAGGTCGTGCCGGGCTTCGCATCGGCGACAGGTGGCGGCGAGCAGAGGTGCTCGGGTCGGATTCGATCGTCCACAGCTCAAACTACCTCGCATTACGCCCGGTGTCGGGACGTTTTTGGCTGCCTGGCAGGACGTTCTAGCGTCGGAGGGTGAGTAGTGCTGCGCCCTCGGGGGAGACCATCGTCAATCTGTCGAACGAGAGCCGGCGGTACCCGCCGAGCGCCGGGTTCGCGGGTCAGGCGAACGTCGACGGGAGCCTCTGGGCGGCCGCGGCCGAGGACGCCGTGGGGTTCTGGGCCGAGCAGGCACGGCGCCTCGACTGGCACACGCCGTGGCACACCACGCACAGCTGGACGCCCGCGCGGGATGCCCGCAGCGCCGACAGCGCCCGCGGCCACGGCGGCGGCGGCAGCGATACCGACACCGCCGAGCTCACCGTGCCCGCCGCAGAGTGGTTCGCCGGCGGCACCCTCAATGTGGCCGTGAACTGCGTCGACCGACATGTCGCTGCGGGCCGGGGCGACAAGATCGCCCTGTACGTCGAAGGCGAGCGCGGTGACCGGCGGGAGATCTGCTATGCCGAGCTGCAGCGCGAGGTGGCCAAGGCGGCCAACGCCCTCACCGAGCTCGGCATCACGAAAGGCGATCGGGTCGTCATCTACCTTCCGGTCATCGCCGAGACGGTCATCATCACCCTCGCAGTGGCCCGCCTCGGCGCCATCCACTCGCTCGTGTTCGGTGGCTTCTCGGCCGAGGCCCTCAAATTCCGGGTCGAGGACACCGGGGCGAAGCTGCTCGTCACCACCGACGGCCAGTTCCGGCGCGGCCAGGCCGTGCCCGTCAAGCAGAACGCCGACGAAGCCGTAGCCGGCGAGAACGCCATCGAGCACGTGCTCGTGGTGCGCCGCACCGGCGACGAGACCCCGGATGTGCCGTGGACGCCAGGCCGCGACCTCTGGTGGCACGAGACCGTCGACCAGGCCAGCGACCAGCACACCCCCGAGTACTTCGACTCCGAGACGCCGCTGTTCATCATCTACACCAGCGGCACCACCGGAAAGCCCAAGGGCCTCGTGCACACCTCCGGCGGCTACCTCACGCAGGCATCCTGGACCCACTGGGCCATGTTCGACGTGAAGCCCGATGACGTGCACTGGTGCACCGCGGATCTCGCCTGGGTCACCGCGCACACGTACGAGATCTACGGCCCTCTCTCCAACGGCGTCACCCAGGTGATCTACGAGGGCATCCCGAACAGCCCGCACACTGCGCGGCACTTCGAGATCATCGAACGCTACGGCGTCACCACCTACTACACGGCTCCGACCCTCATCCGCACGCTGATGACGTGGTTCCCGGATGGCGTGCCAGCCGAATACGACCTGTCGAGCATCCGCTTGCTCGGCACGGTCGGCGAGGCGATCAACCCCGAGGCCTGGGTGTGGTTCCACGAGAACATCGGGGCCGGCCGCGCGCCCATCGTCGACACCTGGTGGCAGTCGGAGACGGGCGCGGCGATCATGGCGCCGTTGCCGGGCGTCACCACCTTGAAGCCCGGGAGTGCAACTCGCGCACTGCCCGGCCTCCGCACCCTCGTCGTCGACGAGCAGGGCACCGAGGTCGAGAGGGGCAGCGGCGGCTACCTCGTGGTGGCCGGCACCTGGCCGAGCATGGCCCGCACGGTGTGGGGGAATCCGCAGCGCTACCTCGACGCCTACTGGCGCCGCTACGCCGAGCAGGGCTACTTCTTCTCCGGAGACGGCGCGAAATACGACCTCGACGGCGACATCTGGTTGCTCGGCCGCGTCGACGACGTCATCAACGTCTCCGGTCACCGTCTCTCGACGATCGAGATCGAATCGGCGCTGGTGTCGCATCCGCTGGTCGGCGAAGCCGGCGTGGTGGGCGTGCACGACGACACCACTGGTCAGGGGATCGCCGCGTTCGTGATCCCCGCCCAGCGCAGCGGCGCCGGGGGAGAGCAGCTCGATGCCGACGGATGGCGCCGTGCCGCCGCCGCGATCCAGTCCGAGTTGCGCGCTCACGTCGCGAAGGAGATCGGCCCGATCGCCAAGCCCCGCGACATCGTGCTCGTGCCCGACCTGCCGAAGACCCGCTCGGGCAAGATCATGCGGCGCCTCCTCGGCGACATCGTCGACGGTCGGGCTCTGGGCGACACCACGAGTCTGCAAGACGAGGCGGTGCCGGCGCAGATCTTGGCGATCGTGCGCGGGGTGTCAGTGCCCTGAGGTGCGAGCGTCCGGGCGACGACGGATGCGCCGGGCGACCACCAGCAGCCCTCCGGTCAGCAGCACCACCAGGGCGATGCCGGCCGGCAGGAGCGCGCCGCTGCCCGTGTTCGCGAGCACGTCGGCGGGGATCGTGACCGATCCGCCCGCCTCCTCCACGAACACCAAGCTGTGCGAGCCCGCGGCCACGGAGGCCGGAACCACACTGTGCACCGTCACCACCCCCCGCGCCGTCGCGACACCCGTGCCGAGCAGCACCGGGTCGGAATGCAGCTCCACCCGCACCTCGGAGCCCGGCGTGAACGCGTACCCCTCGGCGACGATCGTCCTTCCGGGAAGAACGTCCAGCGACGAGGGCGCCTCCTGCCGCTCCGCCCGCACGATCTCGCCGCTGTTGCCGGCCACATCGGTGGAGCGGAACCAGAGCTCCGGATGCCCCGACAGCTCCGTGCCGGCCACCAGCGCGTCGAGACCGCCGAACCAGGACTCGCCGTCGACCGAGTACTGACCGAGGCCGGCTCCTGACAGCTCGTCCTGCACGGTCGTGTAGGCGTCGCCCTCCGTGCTGAACCAGGCCCAGCCGCGGGGTGCGGTGGCGTCGACCCGCGCCGTGATGGAGGCGGCCGGGCTCACCCGCCCGTCGTCATCCGTAGCGCGGTACCTCACCGTCGTCGACCCCTCCGCGAGCGCGACCGGCGCCGAGTAGCTCTGCCAGTCGCCGTCGCCGAGGGCGTACTCGATCGACGGGATCGCCGCCGAGGCCGAGCCGGGGGTGGCCGTGAGCGTGACGGCTGCGCCGCCGAGATGCCAGCCGGCCTGCCCCGCCTTCGACACCGACGCCGAGACCATCGGCCCCGTGGGCGCCTCAGCGAGGACGGTCACCCGGTACTCCGCGTCGGCACTCACGTTCCCCGCCACGTCGGCAGCGGCGTAGGTGATGGTGTGCGTTCCCGCATCGGCGAGGTCGATCTGCGCCCCCGTCGTCCACGCGCCCTCGTCGACCCGATAGCGGGTCTCGGCGACACCGGAGCCGGCATCCGTTCCGGTGAGGGTGAGCGACGCCGGAGCGATCGCGACATCCGGGGCGTACTCGTGGTCGAGCGCCGCCGTCACGGCCGGAGCGATCGAGTCGATCTGCACGGGCACGGTGCCCGACTCCGACGCGTTGCCCGCGGCATCCGTCGCGCGGTAGGCGATCGTCGTGATGCCCTCGGCGGCGACCGTGATGCCTGCCTCGTAGGCGGTCCATCCGTCGCCCGCGTCGTACTCGAGGTCGATGTCGCCCGGGCGGTCGTCGACCGCCGTGAGCAGCACCGTCGCCGGCCCGCGCTGCCAGCCGCCGTCTCCTGGCAGGCCGGCCGAGACGGAGGCCGTGACGACGGGGGCCGTGGTGTCGGCCGCGAGCGGCACGGCCCAGACGTCGGCGACCGACGGATCGGAGTAGTCGGGGTTGCTGAGGCTCTGGAACCGCACCGTCACCCGGTCGGAGGCGACGGCATCGGCCGGCACGACCAGGCGGTAAGCGGCCGTGCCCTCCTGGTGCAGGTCGCGCACATTGAGGCGCGTGGCCACGAGCGAACCGTCGACGAACACCCGATAGCCCTTCACCTGGGGGTCGCCGTTGTAGGTCTCGAGACCCTGCAGCAGGAACGGCTGCCCGGCCGTCACGTCGAGATCGAACTGATACCAGGCGTCGGGCACCCGGTAGCCGCCGTAGCGGCGGGTGAGTCCGGCTTCGGTGTTCGTGCCGCTCGTGGCCGAGGCGGTGACGTGGTGCGCCGACTCGGAGGCCGCGTCGCCGAGGTCGACGTGGTCGCCCGCCTCCACCGGTGGGGTGCTGAACGAGGTATCGAGCGTGACGAATCGCGCATCCACCCGGCTGCCGTCGACCACGAAGGCGGCGGTGAGCTCCACCGTGCCGTCGGGGATGAATCCGGATGCCGACACAGTGGCCGTTGCGGTGGCCGTGCCACCCGGCGGAACGGTGACCGGAGCGCCCGGCCCGGGCTGCCATCCTGACCCCGAGATCTCGGCGACGCCGGTGACCTCCTCGTCGGTGGTGTTCTCGACCTCGACCGTCACCGCGGCGAACACGCCGGAGGCGTCCATCGTGGCGCTCGCCCCGGTGGTGCGCACTCCGCCGTCGGACAGGGCGCCGAGCTCGGCCGTGGTGACCGCGAACGGGGTCAGGGCCACCGGGCCGAGCAGACCGGAGTCGGCGACGATACCGCGCGAGTTGCCGTCGGTGTTCGTGACCGTGATGGTGAGCGTGTTGGTTCCTTCGACCAGGGCGTCGCCGAGGTCGAGGCGGTAGGGCGCCGCGATGCGGTCTCCGATCGCCGTGCCGTTCACGCTGACCTCCGCCGCATTGGCGACCCGGCCGAGATCGAGCGTCCATGCCGTCGCAGCCTGCGCGGCGGTGAGATCGAACTCGTGGGTGTAGGTGGCGGTGCCGGAGTAGTTCGCGGCGAGATCGGTCCAGCTCTTCAGGGGACGGTCGACCGCGGCCGAGCCGTTGCCGAGCTGCATCGTCCAGTCACCGTCGAGCGGGATGCCCGCGGGCAGTTCGGGGGTGACCACCGATCCGAAGTACTCGGTGCGGCCGTCGGTGGCTCGCACATCCGTCGTTCCGGATTCGGAGCTGCGCACGGAGGCGGTGACCTGGCCGTTCGCCCCCGACACCGCCTGAACGACCCCCGGGCCCGTGGTGGAGAGGGCGTGCGCCGCCGGCTCCGACGTGGCGGCCGACATGGTGACGCCCACCGGCACACCGGGCTCGAGGGTCATCCGCGCGGTGGTTCCCGCGTCGTCGGTGCGGTAGGTCGAGAATTCGGTCACGTCGCCGGTGTCGGGATCCCAGAGCACCGGAACGCCCGCGGCCGGGAAGGTGACGTCGGTCGCGACCGCCGACTTGCCCTCGTTCAGCAGCAGGTAGCCTGCGGTCGTTCCTTCCTGGAAACGGAGCACCCGCACGTTGGGGCTCGGGGCGGCGAGCTGCACGCCCGCCTGGCCGAGTGCCGCAGCGGCGGCGCCGGCCGCGCCCGGAACCTCGGTGGTGACCACGCGCTCGCCGCCGGCCGCGCTGATGGCGGCGAGAGCGGATGCTAGTTCGGCGTCGCGCCCGTGGAGCTCGGTCATCGGAGGAGCACCGGCGAACACCACCTCGCCGCCGGCCTGGGCGAACGCGAGCAAGGTCTGCACGGCTTCGAGCGACACCAGCGGCGCCTGCGGAACGACGACCGTCGAGTACGTCATCCGGCCCACCGTGAGCGTGCCGTCGGCCGTCACCACGGCGGGGGCGAGGATCGCCGGATCGCCGCTCAGGGCCCCTTCGTCGAGCAGGTCGAAGTCCACCTGGGCGTCTTCGAGCGAATGCTCCACGGCGAAGAACGGCTGGTCGACCGACGACTGGTCGCCGAGCTGCACGGCCTCGGCCGCGCGCTGCATCTGCAGCACGGCGGTCGGTGCGGCGGTGGTGTGGCGACCGAACTCCATCAGCCGGCCGGTCCATTCGGTGACCTCGGGCAGGAACTTCCACCACACGTTGTCGTCGCTGAAGGTCGGCGGGAAGGGCGCCGTCTCCGGCGCGTCGAAGGTGGCGTGGAACAGTGCCTTGTTGATGCCGCGCACCGCCGACATCGCGGTGCCCTGGCGCACGTCGGCGAGCGACTTCTGCCATCCGGTGGCGCCCATGAGCTCGTCGTAGACGAGGGGCCGGCCGAGCTGGTGGGCGACGCTGGCGGGCTCGTAGGGCAGGTTGCGCACCATCCCGTTCTCCACCTGATCGGCGATCAGGTCGGTGCCCGGCACCTGCGCCCACTGGTGCATGGTGAGCAGGTTGCCCGACTCGTGCACGCGGCCGGCCGGGCCGTACTCGTCGTAGAGCGGATTCGACAGCACGCTCACGCCGTGCGCCTCGGCCCAGTCGTACTTGGTCTTCCAGTAGGCGTCGACCCACTGGTCGGACATCGCGCGGTAGTACTGCGACCGCAGGGTCTCACCGGCCGCGCCGTAATCGTTGAAGAGCGACGACACCACGGTGGCGGTGTCGAGCCCCGAGTCGGTGAGGCGCTCGGCCAGCGCCGGCGTCCAGGGCGGCAGGTCGTCGCCGTGACGGCCTACCTCCGGCTCGTCGTCGGCGAAACCGACCAGAGTGCTGCCGAAGTAGTCGCTGAACCGGTCGTAGTACTCGTCGAAGACGATCTTCGTGTAGAGATCCTGCGCCTCCGGATCGAGGGTGTCGGCATACGATTCGCGGTCTCCGGCGCGGAAAGTGTACCGGTAGGCCTCGATACGCCAGTCGCCCGCGGGGGCGTCCCAGACACCGTCGCCCAGGTAGTCCTGGGTCACGTCGACGATCTGGTCCGGGTCGGTGGCGCCGGGGCCACTGGCCGGCCGGGCGGCCACGGCGACCACGTTCTCGAGCATCGAGGTCTCGGCGTCGAAGTCGGAGACGGAGTCCTCCGAACTGAAGTCGTTGGCGTAGAGCACCTCGCCCGAGGGAACGGAGGCGATGTTCAGGTCGTCGAGTCGCCAGGCCTGATTGCCGTCGACCCGCATGCCCAGGCCGCCGGCCGGATGCGTGGCATCCGAGAGCGGCGGTTCGGCGACACCGTCGAGCGTGATCGCGATCTGTGACCCGACCACGCTGATCGAGATGTCGTGCGGAGCGGTCGCCGACCAGCCGGGCCGGGTGGTCGACCCGACCCGCAGCGCGCTGAAAACGCCGTCGCGCTGGTTCCACACGTCGATCTTGCCGTCGGCGCGCACGTCGACGAGGTAGCCGTTCCGCTCGTCGGGGGAGCGCACCATGAATCCTGCCGTGGCCCGCACGATGCTGAAGGTCGCGTCGACCGCGTAGTCGGTCCAGCCGGCGCCGTCGCGCAGCAGGGTGATGCCGGGCGCGCTGGTCGAATCGGCCACCACCTGCCCGTTCTCGAGCTGCACGCTGCTGCCGAAGAGATCCTGCAGCGCGATCGGCCGTCCGCCGCTCCGCACGGCAGAGCCACCGGATGCCAGGGTCTTCACGCGCAGGTCGGGCCGTGGCGCGTACGTGGTGTCGCCGACGGTGCCGCCGTTCACGATGAAGCCGCCGGCCGATCCGCTCGGGAACTTGTCGTCGTTGTCGAGCCAGACCGTCATGCCGAGTTCGCGCGACTTCTGCAGCAGGTGTTCCACCCGGTCGAACCAGGCCCCCGAGAAGTAGGCCTCCGGGATGTCGCCGAACCAGCGGAAGATCACCGTCTCGGTGAATCCGGCAGCGTGGATGGATTCGAGTTTGGCGTCGATCTGCGCCTCGGTCTGCGTGCGATCCCAGAACCAGAGCACGGCCGGCTTCTGGTCGGTCGGATGCTGGAACGCCGAGACGTCGAAGCCGGGGATCTCGAGCAGCGGGTCGGCGACGACCGCGGCCAGCGCCGCCGACGATCCGGCCGGTGCCAAAGCGCTCTGCGACGATGCGTTCGCTGCCGCGGCGGGCGCGAGCGGGGTCAGAATCAGAGCGGCCACGGCGAGTGCGGCGGGAAGCAGTCTGCGGGCGAAAGTGGGCGGCGTGTGCGACGTCATCGTCGGTCCAATCGTCATCGATGGGGCGAAGGGATCGCAGCTTTCCACCCTCGTATGGTGAATCGATTCAATACATCCCCATGTCGAGATTACCGGGCCGGGCAGAAGCCTGTCAACCGGCGATCTGGCCCAATGGATGCTCGTCGACGGTGCGAACAGGCTGAGAATTCCTGGTGAAACGGCTACGACTCGGGCGAATCCGACCCCCGAAGTAGGGGTCAGAATGGTCAAGAAATGCTCAGCGGAGGTCTTGCTCGACCACTGTCGAAGTTATCGCTAGATCGAGCGGGCCGCCGCGCGCTCACCAATCGCTCACTTGCTCTGGGAGAAGGCGCCGTGATAGGTTCGCCAAAGTTGGGGGACGTTGAATCGATTCACTGCGCCTCCGACGGTGCTTGGCCCCTCAGCCGGCACCGACGTACTCGACGAAGAGACGCAGGAGACGACGCCGTTCATGAAGTCCAGTAGCTCACACCGGGCATCCACGAGATCGGGAACCGTGTCGACTCTCCGGGCTTCGGTCGCCGGCGTCGCGGTGGCTGCCGTCGCCATCGGCGGCCTGTTGTTCGCCGCGACTCCCGCGTCGGCCGTCACGTCGACCACCGGGTCGGGCGCCGCCGCGACCGCTCCGCGCGTCGCCTCCGGCCCCCTCGTCACCGACGACCTCCGCACCGACGCCCGGGTGAACCCGCTCGGAATCGACGGCGACGCGCCCGTGCTCAGCTGGAAGAGCACCTCACCCGATCGCGGCGTCATCCAGACCGCCTACGAGGTGCGGGTCGCGTCGAGTGAAGCCGCTCTGGCGAGCGCCGACGTGTGGCAGTCGGGCCGCGTGGAGTCCGCCGAGCAGCTCAACGTCGTCTACGGCGGCCCGGCCCTGGCGTCGCAGACCCGCTATTTCTGGCAGGTGCGCACCGAGAGCAACCTCGGTGCCTCGTCGGAGTGGAGCGCGCCGGCCTGGTTCGAGACCGGCCTCCTGGCGGCCGACGAGTGGCAGGCCGACTGGATCGGGGGACCGGACCCGGCCGCCCAGCTCGACCGCTGGTCGGACTACACCGCATCCGTCGACTTCACGATGGACAGCCTGGTGCTCGGTGTCTACGCCCGCGCCACCGATCTCTCGAATGCCTACATGTGGCAGCTCAGCGTGGCCGACGGCACGCCGCGCTTCCGCCCGCACGTGAAGGTGAACGGCGGATACTCGCTGCTCGAGAGCAAAGACATCTCCGCGTTCATCTCGAAGGATGCGCTCACCACCGGAACCCACAACGTCAGCATCACCTTCGACGGCAGCACCATCACGACCCTCCTCGACGGCAAGCAGATCGACCGGCGCACCGACACCCGCCACAGCGAAGGCTACGTCGGATTCCGGCAATCGGTCGCCCAGGAGGGCCCTGAGGAGTCGACGATCCACAAGATCACCGTCACCTCGCCCCAGAACGGCGTGCTGCTCGACACCGACTTCAGCGACGGCCGGAACCCGTTCACCGGGGGCACGCTGGTCGCCGGCGGCCTCAAGGTGGGCGCGCCCACCGAAGCGATCTTCCGTGCCGAGCCGTCGGAGCCGATCCTGCGCAAGGACTTCGACGTGGCCACCGACGCCAAGACCGTCACCTCGGCCCGCATTTACGCCGCCGCCCGCGGCGTCTACGAGCTGAGCCTCAACGGCCAGAAGGTGGGCGATGAGGAGCTCGCCCCCGGCTGGACGGACTACGACGAGCGAATCGACTACCAGAGCTACGACGTGACCGGCCTCGTGCAGGGCGGCGCCAACACCCTCGGCGCGATGCTCGGCGACGGCTGGTACGCGGGCAACATCGCGAGCTTCGGCACGGGAGTCTGGGGCACCGAGACGTCGGTGATCGCGCAGCTGCGCATCGACTATTCCGACGGCAGCTCCGACGTCGTGGCCACCGATGACAGCTGGAAAGCCTCCTACGGCCCGCTGGTCGAATCCGACATCATCATGGGTGAGCGCTACGACGCCACGCGCGCCCAGCCCGGCTGGCAGAGCCCCGGATTCGACGCCGCAGACTGGTCGCCGGTCACCGTGGCCGACGCCGCGGCATCCGACGCCACCGATCTGCTCGAGGCGCAGAGCGACGAACCGGTGCGTGTCACCGAACAGCGCACCCCCGTCAGCGTCGCGGAATCGGCACCCGGCACCTGGATCTACGACCTCGGCCAGAACATGGTCGGCGTCGCCCAGCTGCAGCTCACCGGCACCGCGGGCTCGACAGCCACCATCCGCTACGGCGAGATGCTCAACCCCGACGGCACGCTCTACACCGCGAACCTGCGGAGTGCGAAGGCCACCGATTTCTACACCTTCGCCACCACGGGCACCGAGACCTACACACCGACCTTCACCTTCCACGGGTTCCGCTACCTTGAGGTCACGGGCGTCGCGACGCCTCCCACGCTCGACCAGGTGACGGGCCTCGTCTGGGGTTCCGACCTCACCACGACCGGCAGCCTCGAGACCTCCAGCGCCATGCTCAACCAGCTGCAGAGCAACATCACCTGGGGTCAGCGCGGCAACTTCCTGTCGATTCCCACCGACACCCCGGCCCGCGACGAGCGACTCGGCTGGACCGGCGATATCAACGTGTTCGCCCCCACCGCGAGTTTCAACCAGGACACCCTCGCGTTCCTCAGCAAGTGGCTGGTCGACCTCGGCGATTCGCAGCAGTCCAACGGCGACCTGCCCGGCGTCGCTCCGGTGGCGGCCGCGTGCTGCAGCGGCGGAACCGGTTGGTCGGATTCGGGCATCACGGTGCCGTACACGCTCTGGAAGAGCTACGGCGACACCCGGGTGGTGCGCGAGAACTACGCCATGATGAGCACCTTCATGGAGTACGTGGAGTCGTCGACCGGCCCGAGCCTCATCCGTTCGAGCGGTGGCTACGGCGACTGGCTGCACCTAAACGATCCGACGGACGCGAGCCTCCTCGGCACCGCGTACTACGCCTTCATCTCCGACCAGATGAGCCAGATGGCCGCCGCGATCGGCGAGACCGCCGACGCCGCCCATTACGCGACGCTCGCGAGCGATGTGAAGGATGCCTTCGCGGCCCGCTTCATCGCCGCCGACGGCACCGTGCAGGGCGGCAGCCAGGCTGCCTACGCCATCGCCATCGGCATGGATCTCGTGCCCGAAGGCCTCCTCGGCAAGGTGGGCGACATGTTCGTCGCGAAGATCGCCAGCCGCGACTACCACCTCTCCACCGGCTTCCTCGGCACCCCGTGGCTGCTGCCCGCTCTCACGAAGACGGGGCATCAGGATGTCGCGTACCGCCTGCTGAACAACGACACCTACCCCTCCTGGGGCTACGAAGTCGCCTCCGGCGCCACCACGATGTGGGAGCGCTGGGATTCCCTGCGGCCCGACGGCACTTTCGGTGACGTCAGCATGAACTCCTTCAACCACTACGCCTACGGCGCCGTCGGCGACTGGATGTACCAGAACATCGGCGGCATCCAGGCCACGGATGCGGGCTACAAGACCTTCGCGATCGCTCCGTCGATCGGTGGTGGGCTCACGCACGGCAAGGGCACCTTCGAGTCGGTCTACGGCACGATCGCCTCCGACTGGACGGTCGAAGGCAGCACCACGAACCTCGCCGTGTCGGTGCCGGTGAACACCGCGGCGACGGTCACGATCCCGGCGGCGAACCGGTGGGCCGTGACCGAGGGCGGTCTGCCGCTCAGCCAGGTTCCCGGCCTCACCGCCGTGTCGGCGGAGAGCGGCTCGGTCACGGTCGCCGTCGGCTCCGGTTCCTACGCCTTCTCCTCCGACCCCGCGAACAGCGGGATCACGGTCGAGGTCGTGTCGTCGACACCCGCGTCGCTGCCGGGTGAGAGCGTCGGCGGCACGGTGCGGGTGAGCAATACGGGCACGACGCCGGTCACCGGATTCTCGGCGGCGCTGACGGTCTCGGGCCCCGGCTCCGGCGAGCTCGCCGCCGCGCCGGCCACCCTCGCCCTCGACACGGTGGCCCCGGGCGAGACGCAGGAGTTGCCGTTCACGGTCGCGCTCCCGGTGGTGCTGCCGGTCGGCGACGTCACGGTCTCCGCGGCGGTCGACGCCACGGTCTCCGCCGAGTCGCGGCACTTCGAGGTGGCATCCACCCTCGTCACGGTCACTCCGGCGGTGAGCTTCGGCTCGATCACCACCACTCAGCAGGGTGCCGCGGGTGCGTCGCCCGAGACGGCCCGCGTCGACGCGGTGCTCGCCAACGCGGCCCGCACCGCGATCACGGGCACCCTCGTGGTGGATGCTCCGAGCGGCTGGCCCGTGCCGATCGCCTCGCGTCAGGTCACGATCCCGGCGGGCGGCACGGTGCCGGCCTCGGTGACCGTCGCCATCCCGCTCACGGTGAACGCGGGAGCCGCGAACCTCACCGTGCGCTTCGTGGCCGACACCGTGACGCTGGCCTCGACGGGCACGAGCACCGACATCACGCTGGCGACACCGCCCGCCGACCCGACGGACCACGTCGATCTCGGCGACGCGCCTTCGGAGCAGGCGCACGCCGTGACCTCCTCAGGCAACGGCGGCACCTCGAGCGAAGCGGGGCTCTCGCGCCGCTACTCGGGCCTCGGCGTGGTGGGATCGTGGTTCCAGTTCGACCTGAAGGTCACCCCGAACGAGCCGTTCCTCATCCGAGCCATCGAGACCTACGACCAGGCGCAGGTGAAGTCCTACGACATCCTCGTCAACGGCACCCCGGTGAACACGCGCCTCAACCAGCGCGTCGAGAACACGGCCGGACTCGCGACCTACCAGGTGCTGGTTCCGGATGACGGAACCCTCACCTCCTCCGGAACGGTCACCATCCGGATGCGCTTCAACGGCATCGGCACACACGATCCGTCGGTGGCGGATGTCTGGACCCTTCCGGTGCCGGGCGACGCCGTCGCCCCCTCGGTGATGCTCGACGTGTCGAAGGCCGGCGCGAACGGCTGGTACCTCGGCGGAGCCACCGCGACGCTGCGAGCCGACGACGCCCGCAGCGGGGTCGACGACATCGAGTACCGCCTGGGCTCCGGTGCCTGGACCGCGTATGAGAACCCGGTCGCGCTGCCCGAGGGCAGCACCGAGTTCTCCTACCGCGCCACCGATGTGGCCGGCAACGTGAGCGAACCGGTCACCGAGACCCTGCGGGTCGACGCGACCGAGCCCACCACCTGGGGCTGGCTGAGCAGCGGTGCTGCCGGCGAGCGGGTCGTGGCCTTCGGCCAGGACGGCGGATCGGGCATCGAGTCGATCGAGTTCTCACTCGACGGCAGCCAGTGGGTAACCGGGCTCTCCGACCTGGCAGCTCTGGATGCGACGCCCTCGTCGGTGCAGCTGCGATCGGTCGACGTGGCCGGCAACCGCGGCGAGGTGCTGACCCTCGCACCGGTCGCCACACCTCCGGCGCTCACGATCGAGCCCGGCCAGAGCGCGATCGTGCAGTCGAGCGGCTACCAGCCAGCCCAGAAGGTGCGGGTCGAACTGCACTCCGACCCGGTGCTGCTCGGCATCCCGGTAGCCGACTCGGTGGGCGTGATCTCGGTCTCGGTGCTCATCCCGGCCGACCTGCCGGGCGGCGAGCACAGCCTGGTGTTCACGGTCGTGGCCGACCCGGGCACCGACCCCGGAACGGACCCCGGTACCGACCCCGGCACCGGTCCCGGAGCGAACCCCGGGACCGGCGACGGTACCGTGACGATCCCCGCCACCGTGCTCGCGAACACCGGAGCGACCGTGCTGCCCTTCGTCATCGGCGGAGCGCTGCTGGTGCTGCTCGGTGGCCTGGCGGTCGTGCTCGTGCGCCGCCGACGCTCCGCATGACCCCCATCGATCGACGACGATTGGAACTCCTCGCTGTGAATCTGTCTCCTCGCCGCCTCCGTCCCGGCCTCCTGGCCGGGCTCGTCACCCTCGGTTTGGTGGTGAGCGGCGCTGCCGTTCCCGCCGCCGCGTTCGGGGCCTCCGGCGCGCTCACAGGTGCGCCGGCCGCCACTGCGCCGGCCGCCGGTGTCTCCCTCGGCACGCTGGAGGTCGAGAACCGCAGCGAGCCGCTCGGCATCGACGTCGCTGCTCCGCGGCTCTCCTGGGTGACCAGCTCGGCGGCGCGTGACGTCACGCAGACGTCGTACCGCATCCGCGTGGCCACCACCGAAGCCGACCTGGCGAGCGGCGCGGTGTGGGACAGCGGGGTCGTCGCCTCCGACGCCTCGACCGCCGTCGCGTTCGGGGGAGCGGCCCTCGCGCCCGCCACCGACTACGTCTGGCAGGTCGACGTGGAGACCTCGGCCGGCGCATCCTCGGCCCGCTCCACCTTCTCGACCGGTCTCTTCGACGACGCCGACTGGGCCGGGAGCGCCTGGATCGGCAACGCCCGGCACGACGCGAACGACGCCGTGTCGGTGCAGGGATCGAGCTGGATCTGGACGCCCGAAGCCGGTGCGCCCTCCGCACCCGCCGAGCCGCGCGCCTTCCGCAAGACGCTCGTGTCGCCCGCCGGACTCGACCCCGTGTCGGCCGAGATCGTGATCACCGCCGACGACTCGTACACGCTCTGGCTGAACGGCGAGGAGCTCGGCAAGACGACCGGGGCCGTCAACGAGTGGCAGGGGGCGAAGCTGTTCACGGTCGATCTGTCCGAGTCGGACTCCGACCCGGTCGTCGCCGTGCGCACGAACAACGGGCCGAACTCGCCCGCGGGTCTTCTCGCGGCCATCGAGGTCACCTACTCCGACGGCAGCGCGAAGGTGTTCCGCACCGATGCGGACTGGAAGGCTGTCAAGGTCGTGCCGTCAGGCTTCGAGGCCGCCGGATTCGACGACTCGGCCTGGCCGGCCGCTGCCGTTCAGGCCGTCTACGGCTCCGGGCCGTGGGGCTCGGGCGTGCGCCCGCCGACCCCGCCGGTCGCACCGGCGCCCCTGCTGCGCAAGGAGTTCACGGTCGACGGCGGTGCCGCGGTCGCCTCCGCGAAGTTCTATGTCGCCGCCGGCGGCTACGCGAACGTGAGCCTGAACGGCGCACCGATCAACGACGAGATCCTCTCGCCCGGCTTCACCGACTACGACGACCACGCTCAGTACACGGTGACGGATGTCACCACCCAGCTGCAGCCCGGTGCCAACGCCATCGGCCTCGAACTCGGTCGGGGCTTCTACGGCATGACCAACCCGAACGTGTGGAACTGGCAGAGCCCGCCGTTCCACGACGAGCCCGTGGGCCGCGCGCTGCTGCGCATCCAGTACACCGACGGCACGACGAAGGATGTCGTGACCGACGACAGCTGGAAACTGCACGACGGCCCGACCCTGGTCGACGACCTCTACGGCGGCGAGCGCTACGACGCCCGCAAGGCGCAGCCCGGCTTCGACACCGTGGGCTTCGCCGCCCGCGGCTGGGTCGCGGCCAGTGAGGTCGCAGGGCCGAAGGGCGAGCTGATGAACCAGCAGCAGCAGCCCATCCGCGTGACCGAGGAGCTGCCGGCCGAGTCGGTGACCGAGGTCGCCGACGGCGACTACGTGGTGAAGTTCCCGCGCGTGCTCGCGGGCACCGTGCGGTTCACGGCCGAGGGAGCGGCGGGCACGAGCATCCGTGCGCAATACGGCGAGAAGTTGCTCGCCGACGGCCGGCCGAACTTCAGCAACAACGGCGGATTCGCGAACGGTTTCCAGACCGATACCTTCACCCTCGCCGGCACCGGTACGCCGGAGAGCTGGGGCGGAAAGTTCTCGTACAAGGGCTTTCAATACATCGAGGTGACCGGCTGGCCGGGCGGAGAGGCGCCGAGCGTCGACGCCTTCACCGCACTGGCGTTGCACACGGATGCGCCGGAGACCGGCTCGTTCGAAAGCTCCGACCGCATCATGAACGAGACCCACCGCGCCGTGGTCGACACGTTGCTCAACAACATCCACTCGATCCCGACCGACACGCCCATGTTCGAGAAGAACGGCTGGACCGGCGACGCCGCGGTGGGTGCCGAGATGTTCCTGATGAACCTCGACACGCAGAACCTGTTCGAGAAATGGATCGGCGACATCAACGACTCGCGTGACGCGGCCGGTGCGCCGCTCGTCATCGCGCCGAGCTCCGACCAGTGGGGGCAGTGGGGCGTCGCGACGCCGTGGCACTCGGCGTACATCCTCATCCCGTGGTGGCTCTACCAGTACGGCGGCGACATCCAGGTGCTCGAGAAGTACTACGACGGCATGAAGGGCTATGTCGATCTCGAATTCGGCCGTTCGCCCGGCGGAGTCGTGCCCGACAACCGGCTCGGCGACTGGGTGAGCCCCGAAGCGAGCCCCGCCGGTGGCAATGCGCCCGAAGACTCGCGGGTCAGCGGCACGGCCTACCTCTACACGATGCTCACGTCGATGCAGAAGACGGCGAGCCTGCTCGGCAACGCGGATGACGCGGCGCACTTCGCCGCGAACGCTGCCGTGGTGAAGGAGGGCTTCAACAAGGCGTTCCTCGACCCCGCGGCGGGCTACTACCGCGGTTCGGGCGACAACGGCTACCGCCAGACCCACAACGCCCTCGCGCTGGCCTTCGACCTGGCGCCCGACGCGGAGACCGCTCAGCGGGTGGCCGACAGCCTCGCCGCCGACGTGGTGGCGAAGGGCGACAAGCTCAACACCGGCTCGCTCGGCTCGAAGTACCTGCTGCCGATGCTCACGCAGTACGGGCACGCCGATCTCGCCTACAAGGTGGCGGTGCAGACCGAGTACCCGAGCTGGGGCTACATGATCGAGAACGGCGCCACCACGATGTGGGAGCACTGGTCGCTCGACGCGCGTTCGCGCGGACACTACTTCCTCGGCACGGTCGACGACTGGTTCTATCACGACGTCGCGGGCATCCGCTCGTCGGAGACCACGGGCTACCGCGACATCACGATCGCGCCGGCGGTGACCGACCAGCTCGCCTGGGCGAAGGCCACGACGCAGACGCCGTTCGGGCCGGTGAGCACCGACTGGAAGCGCACCGGCGACACCCTGACGCTGGCCACGCACGTGCCGGTCGGGTCGACCGCCGTGGTGCACGTGCCGGCGGCGAACCGCTGGGCCGTCACCGAGGGCGGACGGATGCTCGACCAGGTCGACGGCGTGCGTTCGGTCTCCGAGGCCGACGGCTCGGTGCTCGTCACGATCGGATCGGGCGACTACTCCTTCGTGGTCGACGACCGCGCCGAAGCCGTGGGTGCGGTCATCGACCGCATCGACGCGCTCGCGGCCTCGATCGACGCGGCGCTCACCGCCGGCGCCATCGACGCCGCTCAGCGCGACGAGGGTCAGGCGCTCGTCGCCGCGACCCGCTCGCGTGCCGCCGCCGCGCTCGACCTCGCGGGCGGGACCGACGACGTCGCAACGGCCCGAGGACTCACCGAGGCGCTCGCAGCGCTCGACGCGATCGATGGGCCGGACGGGTGGATCGAGCGACTCGGCGACGGTTCCGGCGGTTCGGGCGGTTCCGGCGGCGATGGTGCCATCTCGGCGATCGCGGTCGCGGCCGCCGCCGTGCGCACCGAACTCGGTGTCACCATCTCGACGCTGCTGCACGTCACCGCAACGGCGACGCCGGCGCGCGCCGGGTTCAAGCCGGGCGAGGCCGGGGCCGTCACGGTCGCCGTTTCCAACGGGGGCACGGCCGAGATCACCGACGTCCAGGCGTCGCTCGAGGGTCTCGACGAGGGCTGGGCGGTGGAAGGCGACCCGACGCCGATCGCAGCCTCCGTCGCGGCCGGTGCCGAGGCATCCGCCGACCTGGGCTTCACCGTGCCGCTCGGCCAGGTGCCGGGTGCGGTTCCCGCGTCGGTACCGCTGGGCTACGAGTTCGCGGGCAGTGCCATCGCGCTCGCGCTCGACGCCTCCGTCGGGGTGGACTCGCCGGTGCAGTTCTCGAGTGTGACGCTCGATCCGTCGACGGTCGCCCCGGGCGGGGTGGCCGAACTGGTGGCGGTCGTGTCGAACTCGGGCACGCAGCCGGCCGCCGGGCACCTCGAGGTATCGGTGCCGTCGGGGTGGGCGGCTCCGCTGCCGACCGCCACGCTGATCGTTCCGGGCGGGTCGGAGGCGACGGTGCGGGTCCCCGTGGCGGTTCCGCTCGCAGCTGCGAACGCCTCGAGCACAGCGCAGTTGACCGCTGACTTCGTGCACGAAGGAACGATGTTCGCGTCTGCCCAGGCGTCGCTGACGGTGACGCTCGCGCCGCTGCCCGCGATCGTGTACGACCACGTCGACCTCGGCGACAGCGCGTCGGAGCAGGCGCACGGCCTCACGGCGTCGAGCTCCTCGGGCACGAACTCGGAGGCGGGGCTGACCCGCCGGTACGCCGGGCACCTCACCGACTTCTCGTACTTCGAGTTCGACACGGCGGTCAAGAAGGGCTCGCCCTTCCTGCTGCGTGTCACCGAGACCTACGACCGCGCGCAGACCAAGAAGTACAAGGTCTACGTAGACGGCGAGGAGATCACGACGCGGCAGTTCAGCCATACCACCGGGGTCGGAACCGAGACCTACGAGCTGGTGGTCGACGCATCCCACGCCGCCGGCGACACCGTGCGGGTGAGGTTCGAGAACCTCGACGACCACGCCTTCTACGACCCGTCCATCGCCGATGTCTTGACCCTTCCGGTTCCGGCCGACACGACGGCTCCGCAGGTGGTCGCCACCACGACTCCGTCTGCGCCGAACCCCGCTACCGGCTGGTTCACCAGCGCTCCGGTCGGGGTCGCGATCGCGGCGCAAGACGACCGCGGAGGCGACGCGGCGATCTCGGCCGGCACCGATGGTGGTGCGCTCGCGCCCTACACCGGGCCGCTCTCGTTCGACGCCGACGGCGCCCACACGGTGTCGTTCCAGGCCCAGGACGAGGCCGGAAACACCTCGGCTCCGCAGACGGCCGGCGTGAAGATCGACACCAGGGCGCCGGAGACCACGGCGACGCTCGGCGACGGATTCGACGGCAGCGTCGCATCCGGGCCCGGCACGGTCGACCTGTCCGCCACCGACGCGACGTCAGGGGTCTCCTCGACCTCCTACCGCGTCGCTTCGGGCGATTGGCAGACGCTCGACGGCACCTCGGTCGTGGTGACGGAACCCGGTGCTTTCACCCTCGAGTTCCGGTCGACGGATGTCGCGGGCAACGTCGAGGAGGTCGGTTCGATCTCGGGTGAGATCGTGATCCCCGACACCACGGCCCCCGTCGTCTCGGCGTCGATCTCGAACGAGGGATTGAACGGCTGGCACCTCGCGGGCGCGGAGCTCACCCTCACCGCGACCGACGATGAGACGCACTCGCCGACGGTCTCCTATCGTCTCGGTGACGGAGACTGGGCGGCGTACACCGCCCCGGTCGCCCTGCCGGAGGGCGTCGTGACCGTGCAGTACCGAGCGAGCGACACTGCCGGCAACGTCAGCGCCGCGGTCTCGGTGGAGTCGCGCGTCGACGGCATCGCGCCGACCGTGTGGGGCTGGCTCTCGCCGAGCGGACGGGTGACGACGGTGGCGACGGATGCCGATGCATCCGCCGGTTCGGACTCCGCCTCCGACGCGGGCTCGGGCATCGCCCGGGTGCAGTACTCGCTCGATGGCGACGCCTGGATCGACGGGCTTTCCGCTCTGATCGCGCAGGGGGCGTCGCCGAGCTCGGTGGTGCTTCGGGCGGTCGACCTCGCCGGCAACATGGGTTCGGAACTCACGCTGACGCGATCGGAGACGCCCGCGGCGCTCACGGTCACTCCGGGTGCGAGCATCCTGGTCGAGGGAAGTGGATTCCTGCCGGGACAGACGGTGCGCCTCGAGCTGCACTCGGAGGTCGCGGTGCTCGGCACGGCGGTCGCCGACGCCCGAGGAGTGGTCGCGGCAGTGGTGACGGTGCCGGCGGATTTCCCCGGCGGCGAGCATTCGCTCGTGCTGGTGGCGGTCGCGGCCGACGGCGGCGACAGCGGCGGTTCGGACACCCCGGGCGGCAGCGTGACCGTGCCGGCCGACGTGCTGGCGTCGACCGGGTTACCGGTCTGGTCGCTGGCGCTCGGTGCGGGCCTCGTGCTGGCGCTCGGTGCGGTGCTGCTCCTGGTGCGTCGCGCGCGGCGCTCGGACGCCGCCCCGGGCGGCCGCCACTCGGCCGGGTGACGTTTCGGGAGGAGGAGCGTGCAACGAAGCCCTCAGCCGGGCCTCGTTGCACGCAGCTCCTCCCGAAAAGCGCGCCTGCGGGCGCCGTTCTTCCTCCGCGTCGTCGCGGAAGCCGCCCGCGCTGTCTTCGGCCGAGGGCTGAACTCCCCGTTTCGGGAGGAGCAGCGCGCAACGAAACCCGTATACGGGCCCGGTTGCGCGCTCCTCCTCCCGAAATGCACGCGTCCCGCCCGAAAAGCGTCCGGGCCGACAGTCAGCGGGTCGTGAGGCGCGGTGCTGCCGCGAGCAGGGCCTGCGTGTACGGATGCGCGGGGCTTGCGAACACCGCGGCGGTCTCGCCCTCCTCCACGATCCGCCCGTCTTTCATCACCGCGATGCGGTCACTCATGTGCTGCACCACTCCGAGGTCGTGCGAGATGAAGAGGTAGCTGAGGCCGTGCCGCTGCTGCAGTTCGTCGAAGAGGTCGAGGATCTGCGCCTGGATCGACACGTCCAGCGCCGACACCGGTTCGTCGCAGATCAGCACGGCCGGATCGGCGGCGAGGGCGCGAGCGATGGACACGCGTTGCCGCTGTCCGCCCGAGAGCTCGAGCGGCCGGCGCTCGAGCACGCTGCGCGTGAGCCCCACGTCGTCGACCAGCTGGGCGATGGATGCGAGGGGCTCGCGCATGCTCGTGGTCGCACCTGCACCTGCGAGCGGGTCGGAGTGCGCGTCGCGCCGCCCGCTCCGCGCATCGGCCAGGATCTGTTGCACCGTGAGGCGCGGGTCGAAGGAGGAGAGCGCATCCTGATACACCGCTCCGAGCCGGTTGCGGCGCGGGCGGCGCTGTCGCTCGGGCAGGGGTGCCCATGGCTGCCCGTCGAGGGTGACGGTGCCGGCGTCGGGCGCGGTCAGCCCGAGCACGATGCGCGCGAGCGTGGTCTTGCCCGACCCCGACTCGCCCACCAGTCCGAGAGTGGTGCCGCGTTCGAGCACGACGGACACGTCGTCGACCGCCACCCGCTCTACCCCGCGCCCCGCACCCCGGATCGGGAACGCCTTGCGCACCCCCCGCACTTCGAGCACCGCCGTCTTCCCGCCGGTAGCGGGCGGGACGACTCGTCCTGAAGTGGGCAGGTCAGCCCCGTTTTCGCCCGCTTCGGGACGAGTGGAATGGGCGAAAGCGGCGGCAGGCGCCGAGGGGGCGCTCAGGCGCACGCGACGAGGGACATCCGTGGGCACGGCGCGCAGCAGCGCCCGCGTGTACGCGTGCTGCGGGTCGCGGAGCACCGCATCCGTCGGACCCGACTCCACCACGCGGCCACCGCGCATCACGAGCACGTCGTCGGCGATCCGCGACACCACCGCGAGGTCGTGGCTGATGAACAACAGGGCCGTGCCCCGCGCCTTCACTGTCTCGAGCAGCGACAGGATCTGCGCCTGCACCGTCGCGTCGAGCGCCGTCGTGGGTTCGTCGGCGATGAGCACCGGCGGATCGGCCGACAACCCCGCCGCGATCAGTGCCCGCTGCCGCAGGCCACCCGACAGCTCGCCCGAGCGCTGACCGATGCGCGACGCCGGATCGGGCATCCCGACGGAGTCGAGCAGTTCGAGCACCCGCGCCTGCCGTTGGGCCACCGAGAGCGTCGTGTGGAGGCGCAATCCGTCGGCGATCTCGCGCCCGATCGGCCGCAGCGGGTCGAGCGACACCAGAGCGTCCTGCACGATCAGTCCGATCTGCCGCCCCCGGATGCGCCGCCACGCCGCCGCCGACATTCCCCGCCCCGCGTCCCCCCGCCCCGCGTCCCCCCGCCCCGAGCGGTCACCCGGGCGGCCGCCTTCTGCGTCGCCGCCGCGCCACCCGCGATCGCCCTCCTGTGCGTCCCAGCCGCGCCCCTCCCGCTCGCCGCGCCCATCGCGCTCACTGCGCCCCTCCCGATCGCCGCGCCCATCGCGCTCGCCACGCCCATCGCGCCCGCCGGATCTCCCGGCGCCTGTGCCCTTCCCACCCGGCCCGAGCACGGATGCGCCCAGCACGTCGAGCGCCTCCGCCGACTGCCATGACCCCGCGCCCGCCAGCCCCACCAGCGACCGTGCGGTGACGCTCTTGCCTGATCCGGACTCCCCGACGATCGCCAGCGCCCGCCCCGCGTGCAACTCGAACGACACCCCGTCGACGACGGGCACCGAATCGCGTCGCCCGAACCCCACCCGCAACTCCCGCACCCGCACGAGCGGCACCCCGGACCTGCCGCCGGACCCGCGGCCGGATCCGCGGCCGGACTCCCGGCCGCCCCGCTCCGCCCCCGTCCGCCCCGCGCCGCCCGCTCCCGACGGAGTTTCGGCACCGTTCCCCGAAACGACGGAGTCTGAGTCCGCATTTCCGCCGAGCCTCCGTCGATTCAGGGCGTCGCCTCCCGGCAGCGCCCCTGCGCCCGAACCGCCGCTCACCGCGCACCCCGCCGCTGCAGAGCGCGCCCGAGCACCGTCGTGGCCGCCGCGCTCAGCACGATCGCGAGGCCGGGGAAGAACGTCATCCACCACGCCGTCGTCACGTAGTTCTTGCCGGCGAACAGCATCGCGCCCCACTCCGCCGCGGGCGGCTCGGCCCCGAGCCCCAGGTAGCTGAGCGCCGCCGCCCACACGATCGCCTGCCCCACACCGAGCGTCACGAGCACGAACACCGGCGCCACCGCGTTCGGCAGGATGTGCCGCGCCAGAATCCGCCCCCGCGATTTCCCGAGCACCACCGCCGCCTCCACGTACGCCGACGACGCGACCGCCCGCGTCTGCGAACGGATGATCCGCGCATACCCGGGTGCCGTCGCCAACCCGACCGCGATGGTCGACGTCACGATCCCCGGCCCGTAGACAGTGATCACGAGCAACGCCAGCAGCAGCCCCGGAAACGCGAAGAGCACCTCGAGAAAACGGCTGACCCCGAAATCCACGATCCGTCCGCCGAGTGCGGCCGCGGTGCCGAGCACGAGGGCGAGCAGGATGCCGATGGCCGTCGCCGAGACGCCGATCACGAGCGAAGGTGCCGTGCCGTGCACCACGCGGGTGTAGACATCGCGGCCCGATTCGTCGGTGCCGAACGGATGCCCCCACCCCGGCGCCTTGAACGCGTCGCCCGGGTCGATGGCGAGCGGGTCGCCGGGCGCCAGCAGCCAGGGGAAGAACGCCGCCACGAGGAGCAGCAGCAGAAAACCCACCGCGATCCACTGCCCCACTCCGAGCGCGCCGAAGAACCCGCGCACCCCACGGGCTCTTCCGAGGCCGCGCCCGGACGCGGCACGCACGTCCTCCTCGCGCGTCGCGCCGGCGCCGGCACCTGACTCGTGAGGCGGCGCCCCTCCTGCAATGACACTCGTCGGCAGAGTCATACGCCCCCCACCTGCCTCGCGCCGTTC
This sequence comes from Herbiconiux aconitum, assembly GCF_024979235.1. NCBI lineage: Bacteria > Bacillati > Actinomycetota > Actinomycetes > Micrococcales > Microbacteriaceae > Herbiconiux > Herbiconiux aconitum. The sequence continues at coordinate 1,200,114 of NZ_JANLCM010000002.1, read as the reverse complement.
GAAAACGACGGAGTTTCGGCGCGAATGTGCCAAACGAAGGAGTCTCGCTCCGCTTTGGGTGCGGAACTCCGTCGATACGGCGCCGACGCACCCGGGCGCAGTCGGCCGCGTGCATCCCTCGCCCCGCTCATGAGGCCCTCACCCGCGGGTCGGCGAGCCGGCTCGCGGCATCCGTCGCCACCGTCATGATCACGTACCCCGACGCCACCACCAGCACCACGCCCACCACCAGCGGCACGTCACGCAGCTGCACCGCGTTCAGCAGCGTGCGTCCGAGCCCCGGCCGCGCGAAGATCGTCTCCACCACCACGGCTCCCGAGATCAACCAGCCGAAGGCCCAGCCCGACAGCGCGATGCCGGGGAGCGATCCGTGCCGCAGCACGTGCCGCCAGCGCACCCCGTTCTCGCCTTCGCCACGCGCCCGCGCCGACAGCGTGAACGGCGCCGAGAGGGCATCCAGCACGGATTCGCGCATCACCTGCCCCAGGAATCCCGCCAGCGGCAGCGCCAGAGTGAGCACAGGCAGCACCAACCCCGAGGGCCCGGCCGTGCTCACCGCCGGAAGCCAGCGCAGCGTCGTGCTGAACACCAGCACCAACACGGTCGCCAGCCAGAAGTGCGGCACTGCGGCGGCCACGATCTCGAGCGCCGACCCGACGGCGGCGGCGACGCGCCCGCCTCGCGTCGACCACAGCGCCAGCCCCAGCGCGATCACCCACGCCACGATCAGGGCGAGCGCCGCCAGCAGCAGCGTGCCACCGATCTGCGACCCGATCACCTCGATCACCGGTGTCTTGAGCGAGTAGGAGGTGCCCAGGTTTCCCGTCGCGAGCCGGCCGAGCTGCGCGAAATACTGCACGAGCAGGGGCTGGTCCAGCCCGTACTCGGCCCGAACCTGGGCGAGCGCCTCTGCGCTGGCCTGCGATCCCGGCCCGCCGAGGATGGCCTGAGCCGGGTCGCCCGGGATGAGCCGCAGCCCGAAGAAGGTGAGCGTCGCCGCCGCCCAGAGCACGAACACGGCACCGCCCAGTCGCAGCAGCACCCACCGCACCGAAGACCCCACGCGGGCACGCCGAAACCCCCGGCCCGCCGAAGGCGCAGCCGGGGGAGCGGAAGGGAGAGCTACTGCTGAACCCACACGTCTCCGAAGTACGGGATCTGCAGCGTCGGCAGAAGCGACAGCCCCTGCACCTTCGTGGAGTAGCCGATCTTCTGCAGGTGGTCGTAGAGCGGCAACACGTACGCGCCGTCGGAGAGGATCTTCTGGGCCTGCTCGTAGAGGTCGGCGCGCGAAGCGTCATCCGTCGTCTCGCCGGCCTCGGTCAGCAGCGAGTCCAGCTCGGGGATCGACACGTGCGCGTTGTTCGCGTGGTAGCCGCTCGGTGCCGGGATGATGTTCGACGAGTGATACAGGATGCGCAGCACGTCGGGCGAGTTCTTGGTGTAGATCGCGCTGGTCACCCCGAAGTCCCACGACCCGAGCGCGGAGTACCACGACGACAGGTCGAGCGGGTGCAGCTCCACGTCGAATCCGACGTCTTTCGTGGTGGCCTGGATCTGCTCGAACAACGACTGCTCGGCCGGAATCGACTGGTTCGTCGAGATCGGGAAGTCGACTACCAGGCGCTTGCCGTCCTTCGTGCGGTAGCCCTCGGAGTCGCGGCCGGTCCAGCCGGCCTCGTCGAGCAGCTGGTTGGCGAGTGCGGTGTCGATGGTGAAGTCGTCGGGGAAGGATGCCCCGAACGGCGTGCTCGACGACAGCACCGAGTAGGACCGTTCGGCCGTGCCGAAGAACAGACTCTCGATGCCCGGGTTCACGTCGGCCGAGTGCACGAAGGCCTTGCGCACCCGCTCGTCGTCGAAGGGCGCGAACCCGGAGTTCAGCTCCAGACGGATGGAGGCGCCGGGCAGTGCGCCGGTGAGCACGTCGAATTGGTCGCTCGACGCGGCGGCCACCACGTTGTCGGGCTGCATCTCGTCGATCACGTCGACCTGGCCCGACTGCAGGGCTGCGAAGCGGGTGGCGGAGTCGGGGATGAAGCGCCAGATGATCTTGTCGAGGTAGGCGGGTCCGTCGTGAGCGGCTCCGGCCGGCGCGGAGTTGTAGTTCTCGTTCCGCACGAGCGTGATGCTGTCTTGTTTGGTCCAGCTGTCGACGATGAAGGGCCCGGTGCCGATCGGTGCCTCGCAGTTCGCTTCGAGGCCGCGCGCCAGCCCGGCGGGGGACTCCATGGCGAGCCAGGTCTGGGCCAGCGACTCGAGCAAGGCACTGTCGGGCTCCGAGAGGTTGAAGCGCACGGTGGTGGGGTCGACCACATCGACCGAGGTGACCTTGCCGAGCGCGAGGATGCCGGTCGACGACGCGGTTGCCGGATCTTGGATCTGCTCGATGTTCGCTTTCACCGCTGCCGCGTCGAACGGCGTGCCGTCGGTGAAGGTGACGTCGTCGCGGAGCGTGATGTCCCAACTCAGCCCGTCGGCCGAGGGGGTGCCTGCGGTGGCGAGCCAGGGCACGATGGTGCCGTCGGCGTCCTGGGAGAACAGCGACTCGAGGAAGTTGGTGCCCACGAGTGCCTGCGGCATGTTGCCGCCGTTGTGCGGGTCGAGGCAGTCGGGTTCGCCGAACCCGGTCGCGTAGGTGAGCGTGCCGCCGGCCGCGGGGGTCGAGCTCGCGGGGCCGGCCGCAGGGGCGCACCCGGCCAGAAGCAGAGCGGATGCGGCCGCGACGGCCAGGAGGGTGATGCTGCGGTGGGACACGAGAAAGCCTGCCTGATGTGGAATGGTGGGGGTGCGATCTGCTGCGATCGTCTCCAGTCTAATTGTTGGACTGGATCTATTTATTCCCGGGCTCGAGACGCCGGACTCAAGACGCACGGAGGCGACGATGGCTGGCAGACCCCGCGCATCCTCCCAACGGATGCTCGAAGAGGCTGCGTCCGAGCTCTTCCTCGAGAGCGGCTACGCGAAGACCACGATCGAGCAGATCACCCAGCGCGCCGGCGTGAGCCGCAACACCTTCTTCAACTACTTCGCGTCGAAGAGCGAACTCCTCTGGGTCGAGCTCGACGCGAGCCTGCAGGCGCTGACGGATGCGCTCGCCGAGCGGGCGAGCACCGACGACCCCCTCGGAGCGGTCGAAGAGGCGCTGCTCGTCACCGCCGCCGGTTTCACCGCCGAACGCGCACCCCTGGTGCTCACGCAGTATGAGGTGATGGGCATCGAGGCCGAGTCGAGGGCCGGTGGGCTCGCGCGCGCCCTCGCTCATGCCGACCTGATCGAGCGCTACCTGGTGTCCCGGCTCTACGCCCGGAATCCCGAGTCCGCCGACCGGCCTTTGCAAGCCCGAGCGATCGCGCTCGCCGTCATCGGCGCCGCCGCGGCCGCCGTGGGCCGTTGGGCCGCCGACGGCCCGGCCCGGGCGCCGCTCGTCTCCTACGTTGATCGTGCGGTGCATCCGGTGCTCCGCGGATTCGGCGGGGTCGGCGGCCAGGACGGCCCGGGAATCCGCTAGAATTACCGCACCATGGCTGTGAACCGGCAATCACCGGGGAGTCGTCGGAAGAAGGGTGCGCGAGCATCCGGTAGAACCGAACGGGTCGGGCCCGTCAAAGCCTAAGAACAAGCGGTCGGCGCCACGCGAAAGCGGCGGAACCGGCAAGCGAGGTGGTACCACGGTGGGGAGCGGAGCTCCGATCCGTCCTCGTGGACAGAGCAGCATCGATCCGCAGTGCGGACAGTGCAGCAGCACAGATCAGGCCGTCCAGGAGAACCATGTACCCCAAAGATTCCCACGAGTTCAGCGCCGTCGTGCCCTCGCCGAGCTTCCCCGCGCTCGAAGAGGGCGTGCTCGCGTTCTGGAAGGGCGACGACACCTTCCGCGCCAGCATCCAGAACCGGGCGGATGCGCCGGAGTGGGTCTTCTACGACGGCCCGCCGTTCGCGAACGGCCTGCCCCACTACGGGCACCTCCTCACCGGCTACGCCAAAGACCTCTTTCCGCGCTTCCAGACCATGCGCGGCAAGAAGGTGGAGCGCCGTTTCGGCTGGGACACCCACGGCCTGCCCGCCGAGCTCGAGGCGATGAAGCAGCTCGGCATCACCGAGAAGAGCCAGATCGAGGAGATGGGCGTCGAGGTCTTCAACTCGGCGAGCCGCAAGTCGGTGCTGAAGTACACGCACGAGTGGCAGGACTACGTCACCCGCCAAGCCCGCTGGGTCGACTTCGACAACGACTACAAGACGCTGGACATCACCTTCATGGAGTCGGTGCTCTGGGCCTTCAAGGAGCTGCACACGAAGGGCCTCGCTTACGAGGGCTACCGCGTGCTGCCCTACTGCTGGAAAGACGAGACCCCGCTCTCCAACCACGAGCTGCGGATGGACGACGACGTCTACAAGATGCGTCAAGACCAAACGGTCACCGTCACCTTCCCCCTCGTCGGCACGCGTGCGGAGTCGCTCGGCCTCACCGGCGTCGAAGCCTTGGCCTGGACGACGACCCCCTGGACCCTTCCCACCAACCTCGCCCTCGCCGTGGGCCCCGACATCGAATACGTCGTGGTGCCGCACGCTCTGGCGCCCGGGGAGCGGAGCGGTGTGCAGGAGCACCTGCAGGGCCAGGAGTTCCTGCTCGCCCGCGAGCTCGTGGGCTCCTACGCCAAAGACCTCGGCTACGAGTCGGCCGCCGAGGCGCTCGCCGCCGCCGAGCGCTGGGCCACCGAGCCCGGCACCGGCCGCCGCGCCGCCTACTACGGCCGTGACCTCGAGGGGGTGGCCTACGACCGCATCTGGGACTACTACGCCGACACCGAGAAGTACGGCACCCAGAACGCCTGGCAGATCCTGGTGGCCGACTACGTGTCCACCGGCGACGGCACCGGCATCGTGCACCAGGCACCCGCCTACGGTGAAGAAGACCAGAAGGCCTGCGAGGCGGCGGGCATCCCGGTCATCATCTCCGTCGACGACGGCGGCCGCTTTCTCTCCAGCGTTCCGGATGTCGAGGGGCAGCACGTCTTCGATGCCAACAAGCCGCTGACGCAGATGCTGCGCGCGGCCGGACGGCTCGTGCGTCAGGCCAGCTACGAGCACAGCTACCCGCACTGCTGGCGGTGCCGCAATCCGCTCATCTACAAGGCGGTGTCGAGCTGGTTCGTGCGCGTCACCACCATCCGCGAGCGGATGGAGGAGCTCAACCAGCAGATCGAGTGGGTTCCCGAGAACGTGAAAGACGGCCAGTTCGGCAAGTGGCTCTCCGGAGCCCGCGACTGGTCGATCTCGCGCAACCGTTACTGGGGTTCGCCCATCCCGGTGTGGAAGAGCGACGACCCCAACCACCCGCGCATCGACGTCTACGGCTCGCTCGAGGAGCTCGAGCGCGATTTCGGCCGCCTTCCCGTGAACAGTTCGGGCGAGCCCGATCTGCACCGCCCCTACATCGACGACCTCACCCGACCGAACCCCGACGACCCCACCGGGCGCAGCACGATGCGGCGCATCCCGGATGTCTTCGACGTCTGGTTCGACTCCGGATCGATGCCCTTCGCCCAGGTGCACTACCCGTTCGAGAACCAGGAGTGGTTCGCCACCCACAGCCCGGCCGACTTCATCGTGGAGTACATCGGGCAGACCCGCGGCTGGTTCTATCTCATGCACGTGCTCTCGACCGCGCTGTTCGACCGGCCGGCCTTCAAGAACGTCATCAGCCACGGCATCGTGCTCGGCAACGACGGTCAGAAGATGTCGAAGTCGCTGCGCAACTATCCGGATGTCTCGGAGGTCTTCGACCGCGACGGCTCGGATGCGATGCGCTGGTTCCTCATGTCGAGCCCGGTGCTGCGGGGCGGCAACCTGATCGTGACCGAGGAGGGCATCCGCCAGGGCGTGCGCGAACTGCTGCTGCCGCTGTGGTCGACCTATTACTTCTTCACCCTCTACGCCAATACCGCCGAACCGGGCGGATATGAAGCGCGCTGGCGCACCGACTCGACCGACGTGCTCGACCGCTACCTGCTCGCGAAGACCCGCGAGCTCGTGCAGAGCGTCACCGCCGATTTCGAATCGCTGGATGCGACGCTCGCGGCGGCGAAGCTCCGCGACTTCGCCGACGTGCTCACGAACTGGTACGTGCGGCGATCCCGTGACCGCTTCTGGACCGGCGACGACCACGCCGCATTCGACACCCTCTACACGGTGCTCGAGACGGTCACGCGGGTCGCGGCCCCGCTCATCCCGCTGGTCGCGGAATCGATGTGGAAGGGCCTCACCGGAGGCCGCAGTGTGCACCTCACCGACTGGCCGAGCGAGAACCTCTTCCCAGCCGATGCGGGCCTCGTGCACACCATGGACTCCGTGCGCGCCATCTCCTCGACGGTGCTCTCGCTCCGCAAGGCCAACGGCCTGCGGGTGCGCCTGCCGCTCGCCGGGCTCACGATCGTGACCGATGACGCGGATGCGCTCGCGCAGTTCGAGGGCATCCTGAAAGACGAGCTCAACGTCAAGAGCGTGACCTTCGTGAACCAGAGCGAAACCACCGCGGCCGAGTTCGGCATCACGTCCCGGCTCACCGTCAACGCGAGGGTGGCCGGCCCGCGGCTCGGCAAGAGCGTGCAGCAGGCCATCCAGGGCGCCCGCACCGGCCAGTGGTCGGAGGCCAACGGCGTGGTGACGTCGGGGGGCATCGACCTTCTGCAGGGGGAGTACGAGCTGGTGCTCGAGGCGGCCGCCGCGGCATCCGCTGACGGCACAGGCGAAGCGCACACCAGCGCGCTGGCGCTGCTGCCCACCGGCGGCTTCGTGCTGCTCGACACCACCCTCACTCCCGAGCTCGAGGCCGAGGGTCTCGCCCGCGACGTCATCCGCGCGGTTCAGGATGCGCGCAAGTCGGCAGGATTCGACGTGAGCGACCGCATCGCCCTCGACCTGGTCTTCTTCTCCGACGCGGATGCCGACGCGGTGGCGTCAGCCGTCGCCGGCGGTACGGGTGGCGACGGGGGCGCCTCCGTCGACGTGGCCGGGGAGACCCTCGCCACCGACTTCGCGGTGCACTCGCCCCGCGACACGCCGTCGATCGAGGGCTATCGTGATGTTCTCGCTTCGGAGTGGCTCGGCACGGTGGCTTCGGCAGCTCCCGAGCACTTCGCCCGCGTCAGTGCGGGCAAATACGCCAACCAGGATGAGTTCCTCATCGCCGTGAGCCGGAAGTCGGTGACCCAGAATGTCTGATCAGTTCTTCGGTGGAGATTTCGGCCCGCCCGCAGACGACCCGGAAGACGAGAACGCCGAGTTCGACGGCGAACGCGAGGGCGACTTCGAATCGGCCGGCCTCGATGCGCCCGACGAGTTCGTGGAGGAGGGCGACGCGGTCTACGCCGACCTGCTCGCCCGTCTCGGCGAGGCGGCCCCGCAGCCGAGACTCTCCGCCAGCCGGCGCGTCGTGGAGCTGCTCGGCGACCCGCAGCGGTCGTATCCGATCATCCACATCACCGGCACCAACGGCAAGACCAGTACGAGCCGCATCATCGAAAGTCTGCTTCGCGCATCCGGTCTCCGCACGGGTCTGTTCACGAGCCCTCATCTCGAGCGCGTGAACGAACGCATCACCATCGATGGCGTGCCTATCTCGAACGAGGCGCTCGCGGCCAACTGGCGCGACATCGAACCCTTCCTCGACCTGGTCGACACCGAGCTCGATGCCGCGGGGGAGCCGCGCCTCACCTTCTTCGAGGCGCTCTCGGTGCTCGCTTTCGCCTCCTTCGCCGATGCCCCGGTCGATGTCGCTGTGATCGAGGTCGGCATGGGTGGCGAGTGGGATTCCACGAACGTCGGCGACGGCCAGGTCGCCGTGTTCACGCCGATCTCTCTCGACCACACGGCACGGCTCGGCAACACGGTGGCCGAGATCGCGCGCACCAAGTCGGGCATCATCAAGCCGGCTGCCCAGGTGGTCAGTGCGGCCCAGCCCGTCGAGGCGCTCGCCGAGCTCGAACGCGCCGCAGAACTCTCCGAGTCGACCTTCGCGGTCGAGGGCGACCGCTTCACATTGCTCGAGTCGACGGTCGCTGTCGGCGGCCAGCTGGTCTCGGTGCAGGGACTCGCCGGTACGTACCGGGAGATCTTCCTGCCGCTCTACGGCAACCATCAGGGGCACAATGCGGCGGTCGCTGTCGCGGCCGTCGAGTCGTTCATCGGCGGCGGCACGCAGGCGCTCACCGAGGGTGTCATCACCGAGGGCTTCGCCACCGCCAGCTCGCCCGGCCGGCTCCAGCTGGTCGGAACCGAACCGACCGTGCTGGTGGATGCCGCGCACAATCCCGGCGGGGCAGGGGCTCTCGCGGCCGCACTCGGCGAGTACTTCACCTTCGACAAGGTGGTGGCCGTCATCGCGGTGCTCGCCGACAAAGACGTGGAGGGAATCATCCGCGCCCTCGACCCCGCAGTTACCGACTTCGTCGTCACCTCCTCGTCGTCGGATCGCGCGATCGACCCCGACGAGCTCGCCTCGATCGTCGTGCGCATCGCCGGTGCCGACCGCGTGCTGGTCGAGCCCGACCTCGCCTCCGCCCTCGAGCAGGCCCGCGACCTCGCGGGCGAGACCGAGAAGGGTGCTGTGGTCGTCACCGGGTCGATCACCCTGGTGGGCGAGGTCATCCAGATCGCCGCCGCCGAGGAATGGAAATGATGGGCGGCCCGGCATGAGAAGCAGCTCGGTTCGGCAGAACCTCGGCGCGATCGTGCTCGGGTTCGAGTCGGTGGTGATGTTCTTCGCCGCGCTGGTCATCTTCGGACTGAAGGCGCTGCCGGCTCCTGTCGCTCTGATCGGTGGAGCGGTGCTGTGTCTGTTGCTCCTCGCGAACGCCGCCCTGCTCCGCTACCGCTGGGGCTACGCCCTCGGCTGGGTGCTGCAGGGCGTGATCGCGCTGGCGTGCATCCTGGTGCCGTTGCTGTCGATCGTGGCAGCCATCTTCATCGGCCTCTGGATCTACTGCATGGTGAAGGGTGCGCAGATCGACAAGATGAACGCCGCGGCCGCTTCCGCGGCATCCGACACCCCCGAAGACGACGTCTAGTCGCGCCCGCTAGGGTGATCTCGGAAAACTCGCGCCGCACCTCGCGGCAACCCCCGGAAGGATCATCGTGACCACGCACGTCGAAGAAACCCTCGTCCTCGTCAAGCCCGACGGCGTCGCCCGCAACCTCACCGGCGAGATCCTGCGCCGCATCGAGGCGAAGGGCTACCAGCTCGTCGACGTGAAGCTCGTCGAGCCCGATCGTGAACTGCTCTCGAAGCACTACGAGGAGCACCAGGGCAAGCCGTTCTACGAGCCGCTGGTCGAGTTCATGGAGTCGGGCCCGATCGTGGCCTTGCGGATCGCCGGCAACCGCGTGATCGAGGGCTTCCGCTCGCTCGCCGGCACCACCGACCCCACCACCGCCGCTCCCGGCACGATCCGCGGCGACCTCGCCCGCGACTGGGGTCTGGCCGTGCAGCAGAACCTCGTGCACGGCAGCGACTCGCCGGAGTCGGCGGCCCGCGAGCTCGCCCTCTGGTTCGACTAGAGGGACTGGATGATCGAGGTGATGGCGTCGAGCCGCAGTTGCGCCATCACCACGATCACGAGGTAGCAGAGTACCGCTACGATCCACACCCACGGGTAGAGCAGCGCCGCGATCTCCCGGCTGCCCGCCCCGTTGCCGAAGTTGCCCTCTTTGAGGTTGTAGGCGGTGACGTAGAGGAACAGCGGGATCATGACGAGCCACACCAGCATGCAATACGGGCAGAGCGTGCCGAGCACGAAGATGGACTGGCCGATCAGCCAGACCACGAAGGCCAGGCCGAGCGCGAAGCCGAGGTTGAACAGCACCCAGAACCACTTCGCGAAGCGGGCGCCGGCCAGGATGGCGACGCCGACCACGATCGGCGCCACGAAGGCCGCCACCCCGATGATCGGATTGGGGAAGCCGAAAACCGACCCCTGGGCGCTGGCCATGTTCGGCCCGCAGGTCACGAGCGGCGAGATGTCGCAGCTCGGCACATAACCGGGATTCATCAGCGTCCGGATCTTCTCCAGCGTCAGATCGAACGCGGAGTACCAGCCCACCACACCCGCCACGATGAGGAAGACGGCGAGACCGATCGGGCGGCGATATGGCTCGGTCTGGGCTGGCACGCTCCGATTGTTGCACAGGCCAATCGCGAGCAATCTGGGAATGCGTGCGATAATCGAGCGTGGAAGTCCACGAATGACGTGGAACCTCTGAAGAAGACTTATCGGGCCCGCTGCGCGCCGCGCGGCACGAGACCCGAACGGATAGAGCGCGAAACCGCGCATTGGTCAACGAGATTGGCGGAGTATTTCGCGAACGCGGAACTTCGCTCGTGAGAGTACCTGCTGGCAGGCGAAGGCCTCCGGCTGGCAAGGAGTGCACCAGAGATGGTGGAGAAAATTTCAGACAATGACAATGGTTCGAACAACGGAGAGGGATCGGGTCGTCGCAAGTCCCGGCTGTTCGGCTCACGCCGAGCGGTGAAGAAGACGGATGCCCCGGCATCCGTCGTTCCCGACAATCCGGTCGCGGCTCCCGAAGCCCCGGTGGTGGCCTCTGCTGACGCTGGGTCGGGCGGTGGGCCCATCGCCGAGCCGAACGCTCCGGTCGCGGGGACTCCCGTGGTCGAGGGTGGGCACGACGACGAGCCCGGCCTCGCGCCGTTCGCGGTCGCATCCAGCGGAACCGTCGAGACCCCGGTGGCCGAGAAGCCGGTCGTTCGGGCGCTCAGCACCACCTCGCTGATCTTCCAGGCGCCGGATCTGCCCGATCTGCCGCCACTTCCGCCGCGGGGCGACCGCGACGGGCGCGAGCGCGACCGCGATCCGCGTGACCGTGACCCGCGTGACCGTGACCCGCGCGACCGCGATCCTCGTGACCGCGACCCGCGCGACGACGACCAGCCCTCCGACTCCTCCACCGTGCGCCGGCGCTCGCGTCGCCGCTCCGGCGAGGAGAACCGTGGGGGAGAAGGCGACCCGGCGAACACCGTCGTCAAGGTGCGCACGCCGCGTGAGCCCGATCTCATCACCGAGCCCCAGCGCATCAAGGGTTCCACCCGCCTCGAGGCCAAGAAGCAGCGCCGCCGCGACGGGCGCGACGCCGGTCGCCGCCGCCCGGTCATCACGGAGGCTGAGTTCCTCGCCCGCCGCGAGGCCGTCGATCGTGTGATGGTGGTGCGCGCCAAGAACAACAAGATCCAGATCGGTGTGCTCGAAGACGGTGTGCTCGTCGAGCACTACGTCGCGAAGGCGCAGGACGCCTCGCTCATCGGCAACGTCTACCTCGGCCGCGTGCAGAACGTGCTGCCGAGCATGGAGGCCGCCTTCGTCGACATCGGGCGCGGCCGCAACGCCGTGCTCTACTCCGGCGAGGTCGACTGGGATGCCGCGGCCGAGAACTCCGAGGGCAAGGGCACCCAGCCCCGCCGCATCGAGCTCGCGCTGAAGTCGGGCGACACCGTGCTCGTGCAGGTCACGAAAGACCCGGTGGGTCACAAGGGCGCGCGCCTGACGAGCCAGGTGAGCCTGCCGGGCCGCTATCTCGTCTACGTGCCGAACGGCTCCATGAACGGCATTTCGCGGAAGCTCCCCGACACCGAGCGGGCACGCCTCAAGCGCATCCTCAAGGAGGTGCTGCCCGAGAACGTGGGCGTGATCGTGCGCACCGCGGCCGAGGGCGCCACCGAGGAGCAGCTGACGCTCGACGTCACCCGCCTCACCAACCAGTGGGCCGACATCAGCGAGCAGGTCACGAAGCAGCAGGCTCCGCACCTGCTGCACTCCGAGCCCGACCTGCTGATCAAGATCGTGCGCGACGTCTTCAACGAAGACTTCCACAAGCTCGTCATCTCGGGCGACGAGGCTCAGGCCACCATCGAGAACTACCTGCGCGCCGTGGCGCCCGACCTGCTCGAGCGTGTCGAGAAGTACGAGGGCGAGCGGGATGCCTTCGACGAGTACCGCGTCTCGGAGCAGATCGAGAAGGCGCTCGACCGCAAGGTCTGGCTGCCCTCCGGCGGCTCGCTCGTGATCGACCGCACCGAGGCGATGACCGTCGTCGACGTCAACACGGGCAAGTTCGTGGGCTCCGGCGGAAACCTCGAAGAGACCGTCACGAAGAACAACCTCGAAGCAGCCGAGGAGATCGTGCGGCAACTCCGCCTCCGCGACATCGGCGGAATCATCGTGGTCGACTTCATCGACATGGTGCTCGAGACCAACCGTGATCTGGTGCTCCGACGCCTGATCGAGTGCCTGAGCCGCGACCGCACCAAGCATCAGGTGGCGGAGGTCACCTCGCTCGGACTCGTGCAGATGACCCGCAAGAAGCTCGGCCTCGGGCTCATCGAGTCGTTCAGCGAGCCCTGCGAGGTCTGCGCCGGCCGCGGAATCATCATCCACCACGACCCCGTGGTGAAGCACCGGTCTTCGGGCAACGGCAACGGCGGTGGCCAGCAGCAGACATCCGGCGGCGGTCGCCGTGGTCGGGGCGGCAACTCCGGCGGCAACGGCGGATCGAACGGCTCGTCGCATTCTTCGGGTTCCGGCAACGGCAATGGCGGCGGCAGCGTCGTCACCCACGCCATCACCGACGACGCGAAGAACGCGCTCGCCCAGATCGCGGCTTCCACCATCGCGGCGGCGAACGGTCACGACAAGGCCGAGCAGGCGTCGACGACGGACGCGCCGGCCGAGGTCACCCCGGCCGAGGCCTCCGCCGCCCCGGCGGCAGAGGCTCAGCCGGAGCAGTCGGCGCCCGACGTCGGCCGTGCGGCGAGCTCTTCCTCGCGACGCCGTAAGGCGCGGCACACGAAGCCCGACGGCGACGTGGGCGAGACCGCTTCCGAGGCCTCTCCGGCTGTGGAGCCGCCGGCAGCGAAGGCCGAAGCATCGGCCGAGGATGCTGTCGCCGACGCTGCGGAGCCCGCGATCGCCATCCTCGACATCCCGGTCAAGAAGGCCGCGCGCGCACCGCGGGTCGCTCCGCAGGACGCGACCCAGCTGCTCGATTCGGTGCTCGACGCCCTGCCCGAGCCCAAGCAGCCCGGCCAGGGCCGCTCGCGCAGTCGTCGTGTCTCCACGGCGGCGGTGTCGGCCCCCGTCGAGCCCGCGGACTCCTGATCCCTCCCTCGCGACTCGCCACGATCCGCCCTCTCCGCGCTGTTTCAGGGCGGATTGTGGCGAGTCGCGAGCAGTCAGCGCGCGGGGCGGTCCTTGCCGCGCACGCGGAGGCCGGAGGCGCGCAGGCGCACCACCAGGTCGCGGTAGGAGACCGGCAGTGCGCCCTCCGCCACGAGCTCCTCGTAGCGGTCGGCCGGAACGTCGTAATGGTCGAGGTCGAAGCTCCGCGGCGGCAGCCCGGCGCGGGCCGCGAAAGCGTGCAATTCGTCGAGCGATTCGTCGCTCACCAGGTGGCCCCAGACGGTTCCGTGGGCCGGCCACATCGGCTGATCGATCAAGACGGTCACGCTGCCGAGTATCGCACTCGCGTCGGTTTGACCGAAATCACTGCATCGAGTAGGCTTGACCGCTGGTGTGCGTAGAGCAATGCTCTCCTGATCGCCATGACTTCCAAGCGTCGCAGATTGCGCTTTTGAGGGCCCCCAAAGAGTTAGGTACGTAAATTGGTTTACGCAGTTGTGCGCGCCGGTGGTCGGCAGGAAAAGGTTGAGGTTGGCACCATTGTCACTCTCGACCGGATCAAGGCCGACAAAGACGGCAACATCGAGCTGGCGGCTGTGCTGCTCGTCGATGGCGAGAAGATCACCTCCGACGCCTCGTCGCTCGCCAAGGTGAAGGTCACCGCCGAGGTTCTCGAAGACCTCCGCGGCCCGAAGATCGTCATCCAGAAGTTCAAGAACAAGACCGGGTACAAGAAGCGCCAGGGCCACCGCCAGGAGCTCACCCGCGTCAAGGTCACCGGAATCAAGTAAGGATCAGGGCACATGGCACACAAAAAGGGTGCGAGTTCCACTCGCAACGGTCGTGACTCCAACGCACAGCGTCTGGGCGTCAAGCGCTTCGGTGGCCAGGTCGTCGGAGCGGGCGAGATCATCGTCCGCCAGCGCGGCACCCACTTCCACCCAGGCGTGAACGTCGGCCGTGGCGGAGACGACACGCTCTTCGCCCTCGCGGCGGGCTCGGTCGAGTTCGGCGCCAAGGGTGGCCGCAAGGTCGTCAACATCGTCGTCGCGGCTGAGTAGCACACTCAAGAACCGCGATGAAGCAGGGGTGGGCCGATGCCTGCCCCTGCTTCTGGCATTAAGCACTGAACACTGCAGTAACGAATCCACAGAAATGGTGAGGGAACCGGAATGGTGACTTTCGTCGACCACGTCACCCTCCACCTGAAGGCGGGCCACGGCGGCAACGGATGCGTGTCCGTGCGCCGTGAGAAGTTCAAGCCGCTCGCCGGCCCCGACGGCGGCAACGGCGGCCATGGCGGCGACATCGTGCTGGTGAGCGACCCGCAGACCACGACGCTCTTAGGCTTCCACCGGCATCCGCACCAGTCCTCCGACAACGGCGGCCCCGGTATGGGCGACCACCGCGCGGGCGGCAACGGCGGCGAGCTGGAACTCGCGGTGCCGATCGGCACCGTCGTGAAAGACGCCGATGGTGTCGAGCTGATCGACATGTCCGAGCCCGGTATGCGCTTCGTCGTGGCCGAGGGCGGCCAGGGCGGCCTCGGCAACGCCTCGCTCGCCACCACCAAGCGCAAGGCCCCCGGATTCGCCCTGCTCGGCACCGAAGGCTGGGAGGGCGATGTCCTCCTCGAACTCAAGACCGTCGCCGACGTGGCGCTGGTCGGCTACCCCTCGGCCGGCAAGTCGAGCCTCGTGGCCGCGATGTCGGCCGCCAAGCCGAAGATCGCCGACTACCCCTTCACGACGCTCCACCCCAACCTCGGCGTGGTCGAGACCGGGAGCGTGCGCTACACGATCGCCGACGTTCCCGGCCTCATCGAGGGCGCCAGCGAGGGCAAGGGCCTCGGCCTGGAGTTCCTGCGCCACGTGGAGCGCTGCAGCGCCCTGCTGCACGTGCTCGACTGCGCCACGCTGGAGCCTGGCCGCGACCCGATCAGCGACCTCGACGTCATCCTGGGCGAACTCGCCGCCTACCCGGTGCCCGAGGGTCAGGTGCCGCTGCTGGATCGCCCGCAGCTGATCGCGCTCAACAAGATCGACGTGCCCGAGGCGCGCGAGCTGGCCGACTTCGTGAAGCCCGACCTCGAGGCCCGCGGCTATCGCGTGTTCGAGATCTCGACGGCGAGCCACGAGGGTCTGCGTCAGCTCTCCTTCGCGCTGGCCGAACTGGTCGAAGACTCCCGGATCGCGGCTGCCGCCGATCCGAAGCCGGCGAAGATCGTGATGCGCCCGCGGGCCGTCGACGACGCCGGTTTCGTCATCAAGGTCGAGGGCGGAACGCACGGCAACGTCTACCGCATCATCGGTGCCAAGCCCGAGCGCTGGGTGCAGCAGACCGACTTCACGAACGACGAGGCCGTCGGCTTCCTGGCCGACCGCCTGGCGAAGCTCGGGGTCGAAGACCAGCTGTTCAAGTCGGGCGCCGTCTCGGGTTCTGCCGTGGTCATCGGCCGCGGCAACGGTGTGGTGTTTGACTGGGAGCCCACGCTCACCTCCACGGCCGAACTGGTGACGAGCCCGCGTGGTTCCGATCCTCGCCTCGAAGGCCAGCGCCGCCGCACCAGCAACCAGCGTCGCGAGGAGTACTTCGAGCTGATGGACGCCAAGGCCGAGGCGCGCGCCGAACTGGTGCGCGAGAAGGAAGCGGGGCTCTGGGCAGACGAGGACGAGCTGTGACCCGTCGCCCGGTGCTCACGCGCGCCGGCATCCCGGATGCCCGTCGCGTGGTCGTGAAGGTCGGCTCGTCGTCGATCAGCGGCGAGAACGCCGGGCAGATCGAGCCTCTGGTCGACGCCCTCGCGGCCGCGCACGCCCGCGGCACCGAGATCATCCTGGTCTCCTCCGGGGCCATCGCCACCGGCATGCCCTACCTGCAGCTCGACGCCCGCCCCCACGACCTCGCCACCCAGCAGGCCGCGGCAGCGGTGGGCCAGAACGTGCTGATCTTCCGCTACCAGCACAGCCTCGACCGCTACGGCATCGTGGCCGGTCAGGTGCTCTTGACGGCCGGTGACCTCGAGAACCCCACGCACCGCTCGAACGCCCAGCGCGCCGTCGACCGACTGCTCGGGCTCCGCATCCTGCCCATCGTCAACGAGAACGACACGGTGGCGACGCACGAGATCCGCTTCGGCGACAACGACCGGCTGGCCGCGATGGTGTCCGAGCTGGTGGGAGCGGATGCGCTCATCCTGCTCTCCGACGTCGACGCGCTCTACACGCGCCCGCCGCAGGAGCCGGGAGCGGTCAAGATCACGGAGGTGCCGATCGGCGACGACCTCGCCGGAGTGACCTTCGGCGACGTCAGCTCGTCGGGAGTGGGCACCGGGGGAGCGGCCACGAAAGTCTCCGCCGCACGCCTCGCGGCCGCCGGAGGCACCGCGGTGCTGGTCACGGCCACCCCGCGCGTCGCCGAGGCTCTCGAAGGCGCCGACCTCGGCACCTTCTTCGAGCCCGCCCCGCTCTGACCCTCCGTCGGGGTCAGGAGACGCTCAGCAGCACCGCGGCCAGGATGGCCAGCCCGATGCCCACGATCTGCACGCGCGACACGCGTTCGCGCAGCACGATCGCGGCCAGCAGCACCGTCGCCAACGGATAGAGGCTCGAGAGCACCGAGACCACCGCGAGGTTGCCGAGGTGCAGCGCGCTCATCAAGAAGGCGTTCGCGCCACCGAGCAGCACGCCCGCGGCCACGGCGGCGAGCCACGCGGCCCGGCGGGACAGGTGCAGCTGCCGCACACCGGCCGCCGGCTCGGCTTCGGGCTGTGCCGCGAACCACGGGATCTCCCGCCGGAGGAGTCGCAGCACCCCGATCAGGGCCGCCAGCACGACGACCCCGCCCGCCATCTCGAGGAATGCTGGCAGCAGGCCCGAGTCGGCCGGCGAGGCGTCGAGCGCGACGACGGATGCGCCGAGCAGGATTCCCGCGGCCACCGCGAGCACGGCGCCGGGCATCGTCACCCGCACCGCGGCATCCACGTGCTGCTGGGAGATGAGGATGGTGGCCACGACGGCCAGTGCGACCGCGCCCCAGCCGAGGGGGCTCAGACCCTGCCCGGTGACGAGCGCTGCCGCGACCGGCACGAGGGCCTGGATGAGCGCGACCACGGGCGAGAGCAGGCTCATCGGCCCGATCGCCATCGCCGCGTAGAAGGTGATGAACCCGACCACGGCGAACAGGGCGGCAGCCGAGCCCGAGACCGTCGCCTCGACGCTCCACGACCAGCCGCCGAAGGCGAGAGCGACGGCGATCACGGCCGTGCCGAAGAGATAGTTCACGAGTGTCGCCGGCAGCACCGCGAGGCGCCGGGCGGCGAGCCCGCCGAGGAAGTCGGAGGTGCCGTAGAACAGGCTCGATGCCACGCTGAGCAGAACGACGACGATCACTCGCCACCCCTCTCCGGCCGGCCGGTCGCGGTCGACGCGTAGACTTCTGGCATGCCTGAGGTTACCGTTCTGGAGACTGCCGCCGCGTCGGGTTTCGACGAGAAGCTGGCCGCGGCCCGCAGCGCATCGCTCGTGCTGGCGACCGCGAACACCGACCTGAAGAACCAGGCCCTGGAGGCCATCGCGGCGGCGATCGAGTCCGGTGCTGGGCAGGTCGTGCCGGCCAACGACCTCGACCTCGCCAACGGGCGGGAGAACGGCCTCTCCACAGCCCTGCAGGATCGTCTGCGGCTCGACGAGGTGCGACTGGCCTCACTCGCCGCTGCCGTGCGGGAGCTCATCGCCCTGGTCGATCCGGTCGGCGAGACCGTGCGGGGCCGCAACCTTCCGAACGGTGTGCGCATCGACGAGGTGCGGGTGCCGTTCGGCGTCGTGGGAGCCATCTACGAGGCGCGCCCGAACGTCACCGTCGACATCGCGGCCCTCGCGATCAAGAGCGGCAACGCCGTGGTGCTGCGCGGCGGATCGGCGGCCGAGAACACGAACCGCGTGCTGGTTGGCCTCATCCAGGGCGCGCTGGAGTCGGTGGGCCTGCCCGGCGCGTCCGTTCAGACCATCGACGAATTCGGGCGCGACGGAGCGAAGCGGTTGATGCAGGCGCGCGGGGCGGTCGACGTGCTGATCCCGCGGGGGAGCGCGCAGCTGATCGACACCGTCGTCACCGAGTCGAAGGTGCCCGTGATCGAGACCGGCGCCGGCGTCGTGCACGTCTTCCTCGACGCCTCGGCGAACGAGCAGTGGGCGGTCGACATCGTGCACAACGCCAAGGTGCAACGACCGAGTGTCTGCAATGCGCTCGAGACGCTGCTGGTGCACGAGGATGCCGCGGAACGACTGCTCGGGCCGGTGCTCACCCGACTCACCGCGTCGGGCGTCGTCATCCACGCCGACGAGGCGACGAGGGCGCTGTTCCCGGATGCGGTGCCCGCGACCGAGGAGGACTGGCAGACCGAGTACATGAGCCTCGACCTGGCCGTGCGCGTGGTGCGCGACGTCGATGAGGCGATGGAGCACATCCGCCGCTACTCGACGCATCACACGGAGTCGATCATCACGAACGACCTGGGCAACGCCGAACGGTTCCTCAACGAGGTCGACTCGGCGGTCGTCATGGTGAACGCTTCGACCCGGTTCACCGACGGCGGGGAGTTCGGCTTCGGCGCCGAGGTCGGAATCTCGACCCAGAAGCTGCATGCCCGTGGCCCGATGGGGCTGCCGGAGCTCACCAGCACCAAGTGGCTGGTGCGGGGTTCGGGGCAATTCCGCAGATAGCGGTATCGTAGGAACGTTCGTTCGTTCTACCCGTGGGAGAAGAGATGTCTGCAATGGTCACCGTGCTCGCCGCCGTCGGTGTCGACGTGCCGGTCGAGCTTCCCTTCCCTCCCATCGTGTTCGGTCTCATCGCCGCCGTGGTGTTCATCGCCCTCGGCGTCGTCACCTGGACCTACCGTGACGTGTCGAACCGTCACCCCCACAAGTCCGCCCGGTTCGCCCAGACCCACGACGTCCACGGTCATGCCGACCGCACGGGTGCCGATCACTGACACGGCCGGATGACGATCGATTCGCGCCGTGCGGACGCTGGCTCGGCCCAGCATCAACGGCGGCGCCGCATCGGCGTGATGGGTGGCACCTTCGACCCGATCCACCACGGTCACCTCGTGGCCGCCAGCGAGGTCGCGACCTCCTTCGACCTCGACGAGGTCGTGTTCGTGCCCACCGGCCGGCCGTGGCACAAGTCGCCGGTCACACCGGCCGAACACCGCTACCTGATGACCGTCATCGCGACGGCATCCAATCCGCGGTTCACCGTGAGCCGAGTCGACATCGACCGCGGCGGCGTCACCTACACCATCGACACGCTGCGCGATCTGCAGGCCTCGCATCCGGATGCCGACCTCTTCTTCATCTCGGGGGCCGACGCGATCGCGCAGATCCTCAACTGGAAAGACGTCGACGAGCTCTGGGAACTCGCTCATTTCGTAGCAGTCTCCCGGCCCGGTCACACCTTCGCCATTTCGTCTTTACCGCGCCAGGACGTAAGCTATTTGGAAGTTCCGGCGCTTGCGATATCGTCCACTGACTGTCGCGGCCGGGTCGGCCGGGGTTTTCCGGTGTGGTACTTGGTACCCGACGGTGTCGTTCAGTACATCACCAAGCACCATCTATATCGGAGTGTTGAATGAGTTCGTCCAATGGAGAGCCGCCGCTGACGCGGAGGCAGCTACGCGAGCTGGAGCGTCAGAAACCGCGCAAGGAGCGCGAAGCCGACGCCAAGGCGGCAGAAGAAGCTGAGGCTGCGCGCAAGGCCCAGGCCGAGCGCGAAACGACCGAGCATGCTGCGGTCGGCGCGGTGTCCGGTGTCGTCGCCGACGACGGTGCCGATGCCGAAAACGCTGCCGATACCGAGATCGTCGAAGACACCATCATCCCCGAGATCGTCCACTCCGAAGACGACCTGCAGGATGACACGGAGCCCGCGACCCTCGCTCAGCCCATCATCGATGTAGTGCCGATGTCGGAGCCCGTGCTCGTGCCGTCGTCCGACAACGACACCCAGTTCGCCGACGAGGGCGACGACGACGAGGCGGAGCACGCCGAGATCGTCACCGTCACCGATGACACGGGCGAGACCGTGATCGAAGAGATGGTGATCGACGTTCCGATCGCCGACACCGTCGACCCCACCGCCGAGGCCGCCGCCCATGTCGAAGCCGAAGAGCGTCAGGCCGCCGAGGCAGAGCCCACCCTCGCGCCGATGTTCCAGAGCCCCGGCGATCGCACCCCGGTCTCGAGCGAAGAACTGCCGTCGTCCTTCGACGACCTGATCTCGCTCCGCAACACCGCGGCCACCAACTCGATCTCCACCACGAGCGCTCTCGTGCTGCCGAACGTGCCGGGCTCCGGCGACGTCGGCACGGCGCTCGATGAGACCGGTGAAGTCATCATCACCGGCTCGATCGATCTGCCGGCCAGTTTCGGCGCCACCGGTGCTCCGGCATCCGGTCTCGAGTCGAACGACCTCGACACCCTGCTCGACCGTTCAGAGGGCGAGACCGGCACATCCGACGTCGCGCCCGTGAGCGCGAGCCGAGCGATCTCGACGAACACCTCGTCGACGTCGCTCATCGCCCCTCCGAAGCGGGCGCGTGCCAACGCGCCCGTCGTGCTCGCCATCACAGCGGGCGTCCTCGCCGTCGGCGTGGTCAGTCTGCTGCTCGCCGTCTTCGTCTTCCGGGTCTTCTAGGCTGCGGCCTGGCCCGAACTGAACAGAAAGTCTTCGTGACTGCTTCAATCAACTCGATCGAACTCGCTCAGCTCGCCGCTTCGGCGGCCGACTCCAAGCAGGCCGAGAATCTCGTCGCCCTCGACGTCTCCGGACCGCTTCCGCTCGCTGACGTCTTCCTGCTCGCATCCGGCCGCAACGAGCGCAACGTCGTCGCCATCGCCGAAGAGATCACCGACCGCCTGGCCGAAGCCGGCAGCAAGGTCATCCGGCGGGAAGGCTGGTCGGAGGGGCGCTGGATCCTGCTCGACTTCGGCGACCTCGTCGTGCATGTCTTCCACGAAGAAGACCGCATGTACTACTCGCTCGAGCGGCTCTGGAAAGACTGCCCCGTCGTTCCGCTGCAGGTGACGGCGGCGGATGCGTAACCCACGCATCCGGAGCCTGGCGTGGTTCGCGAGCGGGCTCGGCATGTAGTAATCTAGACAAGTTGTTTCCGCGCGAGTGGAGGCAGCGAAACCAAGATGTGGCAACACAGATTGGGCCCGTGGCGCAGTTGGTAGCGCACCTGCATGGCATGCAGGGGGTCAGGGGTTCGAATCCCCTCGGGTCCACCGAAGAACTTCCACCGGCGTCATCCTGCCGGCCTCTCCTCGCTTGACCGTCGCTCTGACGTGCTTGCCCTGACGTGCTTTATCTGACGTCAGTGCTCTGCTGCTGCGAGAATCAATCGGGCCACGTCGTGCGAGTGGCTGATCATCGCCAGGTGGCCGCTGTCGAGTTCGATGGTCTCAGCCTTCATCCGGTCGGCCAGGAAGCGTTCCAGCTCGGGCGACGTCGTGCGGTCGCGCGTGGAGACGGAGTAGTACGTGGGGCGCGAGCGCCACGCCGCTGCCGTCGTGCGGGAGGCGAACAGCGTGTCGGCCACAGGCCCCTGCACGGCGTAGAGCGTGCGGGCGCGCTCAGCTCCGATGCCGTTCGCGAAATCGGCGAGGAAGGCTTCTTCGGAGAGTTGCGCGAAGCCATTCGAGTGAACGAGCCCTGCCGAGGCGGGCGGTGTCGGAAACCGGCCGGCCAGCGCCGCGTAGTCCTCGCCGGCATCCGGTGCCCGTGCGGCGACGTAGACCAGGGCCGAGACGCGCTCGTCGGTGCCGGCTTCGCTGATCACCGTGCCCGCCCAGGAGTGGCCCGCCAAGACGGTCGCACCCTCCTGCAGCGCGAGCGCGCGTCGTGTCGCCGCCACGTCGTCGGCGAGCGAGGTCAGTGGATTCTGCACGGCCGTCACCCGCAGGCCGGCCTCCTGCAGAAGGGGGATGACGTCGGCCCACGACGAACCGTCGGCATACGCACCGTGCACCAGCACGACGTTGCGAGCGCGGGTCATGGCGTGTGCTCCTCAGACCGCGATGAGGTCGGGGGTGGTCGACCGGAGGTCGGCGCGGCCGACGCTCACCCGCCCGAGCACCGCGTCGAGCGCCGTCGAGGGGCTGGGAGCCCGCACGACGAACTGCGTGCTGTCGATCTGGATGCTGGTGGTGGGCGAGCCGGGATAAGCATCCGTTCGGGCTATGGTGCGTCCGACGGCCGTGGCGATGTTCGCGTAGAAGGCGGCCGCGTCCAGCGGAACCTCGGCGTCGCTCATCGTGACCGTGGTGCGCGGAGTGGTGGTGGCCGCGATGCCGTTGGAGGACTCGACGGCGATGATCCGCACCACGAAGACGGTGCCGGAATCGGCGCCGATGTCTTCGCTGCGGAAGCCCACGGCCTCGGCGAGTTCGGTGACCCGGCGCACGTCACGCGCCGATCGGGGAGCGTTCCACACCCAGGCGTTGAGCTCCAGCTCGTGCTGCATCTGTGCCTCCTGCGTCGTCAGTCGCGACTCCGCTCGATGGCATCGTCGCCCACGACAAGGATTATGACACCAGCAGGTCGACTTTTGCAGGTCTTTCGACAAAAGTGTCCGGTTCGTTACGTTTCCGCGGCAGCTCGGCGTCGGTGCTGTGGTTTACTGGGCCGCATGAGTGGAGTGTTCGGCGGCCCGAGTGCCGCTTCGGCGCCGGGGAACGGTGCGAGCGGACTCTTCCAGATCCTTCGCGACGGCCGGCCGCGCACCCGGGCCGAGCTGGCCGCCCAGACCGGGCTCGCCCGATCCACGATCGCCTCCCGCATCGACGGATTGCTCGCCCTCGGCCTCATCGCCCCGGTGGGCGAGGCCATCTCCACGGGAGGTCGCCCGTCGTCGCGTTTCGCGTTCAACCCGCGGGCGCGTGTCGTGCTCGCCGCCGATCTCGGCGCAACCCACGCGACCATCGGCATCAGCGACCTCAGCGGAACCATTCAGGCCCGCCACAGTGATCCGATCGACATCACCGACGGCCCCGACCGCGTGCTCGGCTGGCTGGTGGAGGCAGGGCTGGATTTGCTGCACGAGGCCGGCCACGACGAGGGCGACCTGGCCGCGATCGGGATCGGCCTGCCCGGCCCGGTCGAACACACCTCGGGCCGACCGACCAACCCTCCGATCATGCCCGGATGGGACGGCGTCGACGTGCCGGCCCGCGTGCGCGACCGCATCGACGTGCCCGTGCTGGTCGACAACGATGTCAACCTGATGGCGCTCGGGGAGGTCGCCTACGCTTGGCCGGGGGTGCAGCACTTCCTCTTCGTGAAGGTCGCGACCGGCATCGGATCGGGCGTGATCTCGAGCGGCGTGCTGCAGCGGGGCGCACAGGGAATCGCGGGCGACATCGGGCACGTGCAGGTTCCGCACGGCGCCGACACGCCGTGCCGCTGCGGAAACCGCGGATGCCTGGAAGCCGTCGCCTCCGGACCTGCGATCGCCGAGTCCCTGCGCCGAGCGGGCATCGACAGCCCGAACGGCGCCGACGTGATCGCTCGGGTGCGGGCGGGCGACGTGGAGGCCATCCAAGCCGTGCGCCAAGCAGGCCGCGACATCGGCGAGGTGCTCGCTGCGTGCGTCAGTCTCATCAACCCCTCGGTCATCGCGATCGGCGGGTCGATGGCGCAGGCCGGCGAACATCTGATCGCGGGCGTGCGCGAGGTCGTCTATGCGCGGTCGATGCCTTTGGCCACCGAACACCTCTCGATCGTGCAGTCGCGGGCGGCGGTGGATGCTGGACTGATCGGAGCCGGCGTGCTCGCGATCGAGCACGTGCTCTCGCCCGAACGGATCGACGCGCTGGCCGTCTCGGAGGTCGTCGGGTTCTGAGGGTGATGAGTGTCGACCGATGCCTCTATCGGATCGGTCGCTCCCACACCGGTGGAACCTCACCACGCCTCAGTGCGAGGGCACGCCCGAGGTCACGATGACGACGCGGAAGCCGCGCGGCCCGATGGCGCGCCACCCATGTGCGACACCGGCCTCGATCGCGAGCGAGTCGCCCGGGCGCAGGGTGTGCCCCGTGCCGTCGAGGAGACCGACCTGGAGCGTGCCGCCCAGGAGGTAGAGGAACTCGTCTTCCTCGTGCGTCGCGAACTCGGTGTACTCGCGTTCGACGCCCACCATCTCGATGCCGAAGAGGCCGCGCGGCAGCTGTGCCAGCTGCCAGACAGCCCGATGCCCCGCCGCCGGCCGCTCCTTCGCGTGCACCACGTCGACGCCGCCGCCCGTGAGCCGTTCCGAGGGCGGTGTGGCGAGCAGGGCGCCCGAGGGCACGCCCAACGCTGCCGAGAGCCGAGCCATCGAGGCGAGGCTGAGCCGCGCGTGACCCCGCTCGACCAGGCTGAGGAACGGCTGCGACATCCCCACGAGCCCGGCCAACTGCACCAATGTCAGCGCGCGCTCCCGCCGCAGACTCCGGATGCGCCCACCCATTGCCACAGCCTCCTCGTCGAGCGGGCCCGTCGATCGCCCCGCGCCCGCCCCGCCGGATTTCACGACCACGAAACCTCCCGAAATCTGCTGGAAAGATATATATGACATAAATATCCCATGAACCCCCTCATTCTCGGGATCTTCCAGTACATCGGTCCGAACGGCACAGTCGGCTCCGCGTGGCAGCACCCGCGCGACACCTCTGCCGACTTCACGAAACTCTCGCACTGGACCGCGCTGGCGAAGAAGTTCGAGGACGCGCGGTTCGACTTCCTCTTCCTCGCCGACAGCTACGGCTTCCCGGCCCTCGACGGCGAACTGCTGCCGGCGGCGGTGCGCGAGGGGCGCGGCATCCCGCACGGCGACCCGATGCCGCTCATCTCGGCGGTCGCGGCCGTCACCGAGAATCTCGGCTTCATCGTGACCACCTCGACCACGGTCGAACCTCCCGCGGCCAACGCGCGCCGCTTCGCCACCCTCGACCACTTCACCGATGGCCGGATCGGCTGGAACATCGTGACCGGCTCGTCGGGAGCCACCGCCGCAGCCCTGATGGGCAAGGAGCTGATCGCACACGACCTCCGCTACGACATGGCCGACGACTACCTCGACGTGAACCTCACCCTCTGGGAGGGCTCCTGGCAAGACGACGCCCTGGTGCGTGACAAGGCGAGCGGTGTCTACGCCGACCCCGAGAAGGTGCACATCGTGCATCATGAGGGGCCGTACTTCCGCACCGACGGCATCCTGAACCTGCCGCCCTCGCCGCAGCGCACCCCGCTGCTCGTGCAGGCCGGCGCCTCCGGGCGCGGGCGCGATTTCGCGGGGCGCAATGCCGAAGCGGTGTTCGTGGGAGGTGGCG
Source organism: Herbiconiux aconitum (assembly GCF_024979235.1). Taxonomy (NCBI): domain Bacteria; kingdom Bacillati; phylum Actinomycetota; class Actinomycetes; order Micrococcales; family Microbacteriaceae; genus Herbiconiux; species Herbiconiux aconitum. The sequence goes on along the minus strand of NZ_JANLCM010000002.1, from coordinate 1,174,550 downwards.
AGCCCGAGACGGTGGCGCGCACCATCGCGGGCGTTCGAGCGAGTGCGGTCGCCGCCGGACGACCTGCCGACGCCATCAAGATCGTGGTCGGCGCCCTGTTCATCACGGCGCCGACGAGCGAGGAGGCCTGGGCGAAGCACGCCGAGATGCTCGCGATGTCGACCCCGGAGGGTGCCGCGGCGATCTACGCCGGCAACACGGGGGTCGATCTGCTGGCGCTCGATCCCGACAAACCGATCGCCCAGTCGCGCACCGAGCTGGGGCAGTCGAACCTCGAGCGCTACCTCGGGCGCGACGGCAAGCCGGCACCACTGGTGCGCGACATCCTGGAGAACTTCCGGCGCACGGGCATCAACGGCAGCGTGTTCGTGGGCAGCCCGACGGAGGTGGTCGACCAGGTCGAGGAGTTCGTGCGGCAGACCGGGGCCGACGGATTCCTCATCCAGCCGCACCTGACTCCCGAGACCTATGACGACTTCATCGAGCTGCTGCTGCCCGAGCTCCGCCGCCGGGGCCTGGCTCGGAGCGAATACGAGGGCGCGACCCTACGGGAGCGGCTGTTCCCCGACGGCACCGCTCACCTGCCGAAGACGCACCGCGGACACGCCTTCCGAGCCGGCCGCGCCTGACCAGTCAGGAGTCGCCGAGCGATTCCAGCATGTCGGCCGACGGGATGAAGAAGGTCGACCCGGTCACGGCGCGCGAGAAGTCGAGGATGCGGTCGTAGGAGCCCACCGGGTCGCCCACGAACATCCGTCGCAGCATCTGCTCGATCACCCACAGCTCGCGCGCGTAGCCGATGAAGTAGGTGCCGAACTCGCCGACGCCGGGTCGACCGAAGGGCATGTTGTCGCGCAGGATGTCGTGCTCCTGCCCGTTCGCGTCGACGATGGTGTTGAGGGTCTTGTGCGATTTGCGGTCGTGCGGGCCTTCGTCGAGTTCGACGTTGTCGGCCTTGGTGCGACCGATGATGTGCTCCTGCTGCTCGGTGGTGAGCAGCCCCCAGGCGTCGAGGTCGTGCAGGTACTTCTGCACCACCACGTAACTGCCGCCGGCGAACTCCTCGTCTTCGTCGCCGACCAGCGACCAGTACGCCATCGACGAGCCCGTGGGGTTCTCGGTGCCGTCGACGAAGCCGAGCAGGTCGCGCGAGTCGAAGTAGCGGAAGCCCTGCACCTCGTCGACCACGGTCACGGCGTCGCCGAGCTTGCCGAGGAGCAGACGCTCCAGCTCGAACGCGAGGTCGGTGCGCTCGGCGCGGATGTGGAAGAGCAGGTCTCCGGGGGTGGCCACAGCGGTGTGCACCGGCCCGCGCAGCTCGAAGAAGGGGCGCAGCTGGGCCGGGCGGGTCGGGTGCCCGAAGCGATCCCACGCGTCGGAACCGATGCCGACGTTGCACGAGAGGTGCCCGTTCAGGTCGCGGAAGCCGACGGCGCGCACCAGCCCGCCGATGTCGGAGACGATGTCGCGAACCCGGTCGGCGGCATCCTGCCCGTCACGGATGGTGACGGTCAAGAAGATCGCCGACGTCGACAGGGGAGCGTTGACGCTCTGCGGCTCGATGGTGGTGCGGTCCCAGGCATCCTCGTGCATGCAGCGATTCTAAACGTTGCCTGTGAACGATATATCGGAGACTTGACATTCCTGAATTGAGCGATATATCTTTAACACATCGCGTAACACTCGCGACACAGACTCTGACAGAAAGGATGCTCCCATGCGAGGCATTCACGACACCACAACCATTCACGAACACCACAGCTGGCAGCGCGGCCCCCACGGGCACGGCGGCCGCGGCGGCCGGGGCTTCGGTCCCGGTGGCCCCGGAGGCCCCGGATTCGGCGGCTTCGGCCCCGGATTCGGTCCGCGCGGCCCGCAGCGGGCGAGCCGCGGCGACGTGCGCTCCGCCATCCTGTCCCTCCTCTCCGAGGCTCCGTCGAACGGCTACGGCCTGATCAAGGCGATCGCCCAGAAGACCGGGGGAGTGTGGCGCCCGAGCCCCGGCTCGATCTACCCCACCCTCCAGCAGCTCGTCGACGAAGAGCTCATCGTGTCGACCGGAGACGGCCGGCGCACCGAGTTCGAACTGACGGATGCGGGCAAGGCCTACGTGGCCGAGCACCAGGAGGAGCTCACCAAGGCCTGGGAGGCCACGCCCGGCCAGTCCGCCGCCGACGCGGAGTTCCACGCGGCGGTCGCGAAGCTTATGGGAGTGGTGCAGCAGTTCCGCTTCGCCGCCACCGATGAGCAGCGCGCCCAGGCGACCGCCAAGGTCGACGAGGCCCGCCGCGCCCTCTACCTCATCCTGGCCGACTAACCCCGACACCCCCGGGTCCGATCCTCATCGCGACTCGCCGAAATCCGCCCTTCGAACCTCGGTTCGGGGGCGGATTTTGGCGTCTCGCGAGGAGGTTCACGGGTTGTTCACGCAGGCCGGGGAGGATGCGGACATGCCGGAGACCGCCATCGCGCGCCTGATCGACGGGCTGCGCTTCGGCAAGGCGCACAAGCGCGTCTGGCTGCTCTCCTCGCTCGGCATCATGCTCGACGGTTTCGACTTCTTCATCATGGGTGTCGCCCTGCCGCTGATCGTCGTCGACTGGTCGACGACGCCGCTCGAGACCGGCCTCATCAGCTCGGCCGCCATCATTGGCGCGATCGTCGGCGCGGCCGTGATGGGCCCCCTTTCCGACCGGATCGGCCGGCGGCTTGCTTTCCGCATCGACCTCATGCTCTTCGTGGTGTTCGCCCTGGCATCTGCTCTGGCTCCAGGCGTGTGGTGGCTCATCCTGTTCCGCCTGCTGCTCGGTGTGGGTGTCGGCGCCGACTACCCGATCAGCGCCAGCTACGTCTCGGAGATCGCGCCCGCCCGCCTGCGCTCGCGCCTCCTGATCGGCGCGTTCAGCTTCCAGGCCGTCGGCCAGCTGCTCGGCGCGGTGGTGGGGCTGTCAGTGCTGACCCTCGATCCGCATCCGGATGCCTGGCGGTGGATGCTCGCCGTCGGAGTGGTGCCGGCCCTCGTGATCGTGGTGCTTCGCCGCACCGTGCCGGAGAGTCCGCTCTGGCTGGCCTCGACAGCCCGCTTCGCCGAGGCGGCGGAATCGCTGCGCGTCTTCACGGGGCGCACGGTCACCGTCGAAGAGCTCACGGCGACCGGCCCGGAGGTCGTCGAGCTCGACGCAGACGGGACGGGACGGGAACACACCCCACCAGCGCTCACGGCGATCGAGCTCACCGGCGTCGCCATCGCGCGCGGTGAAGCGGCCGCCGTGCCGATGCCCGCGCCGATCATCACGGGCGTCCTGCGTCCGGCGGATGCCGAACCCGGCATCCCGAAGCGCTCGCTGTTCTCGAAGCGCCTGCGCCGCGCCACAGTGCTCACCAGCGTGCCCTGGTTCTTCATGGACATCGCGACCTACGGGGTCGGCGTCTTCACACCGACCATCATCGCCGCGATCGCCCTCTCCTCGAGCGCGAACTCGCAGTTCATCGCCGACGACATCACCTCCACCGAGGGCGCGGCCTTCCTCGACCTCTTTCTCGTGCTCGGCTTCGCGGCGGCGCTGTTCCTGGTGCGGCGGCTCGGCATGATCGTGCTGCAAGTGGCGGGATTCGTCGTGATGGCCCTCGGGCTCGCCTTGCTCGCCGTCACCAACCTGCTGCCGCAGGACACCCCCACGCAGCTCACACTGGTCTTCGTCGGCTTCGCCGCGTTCAACCTCTTCATGAACGCCGGTCCGAACTCCACCACCTTCGCCCTGCCGACCCTCGCCTTCGACTCGCTCACGCGCGGTGCGGGCGCCGGTTTCGCGGCGGCGAGTGGCAAGGCCGGCGCCGCGCTCGGCACCTTCCTCTTCCCCCTGGTGCAGGCCTCGCTGGGCCTGGCGCCGACGCTCCTGATCATCGCGGGCGGATGTCTCGTGGCCGCAGTCGTCACCCTCGCACTGAGGCGCGTGGTCGCACCCGGCCTACCCGCCCTCCGCGCCTCAGGGAAGGAATAGGGCATCTTCCCGATGTCCGGCCTCCGCCTTAGAGAGGAATCTCGAACCATCGAGAGACCAACGGAGGACACCATGTCGATGACCGAGTTTTCGTTCAGCTGGCTGAACCAGGCGCACGAAGAGCAGCTCACGCGGGAACTGGAGTTCCGGCGCGTCGCCGCCGAGCGGGCGGAGCAGCAGGTTACGGCTCCGAGCGTTCCCCAGCGGGTCGGCCGCTGGCTTCGACGGATGTCGGTGGCCGGTGGCACGATGTAGGTATGCAGACGACGAGCCCCTTGCTCATCGGCCGCGAGAATGACCTCGACTCCTTGCGCACCGCGGTGCGGGAGAGCAGAACGGGGTCGACTCGTGCGGTCGTCGTCAGCGGCGAGGCCGGCATCGGCAAGACCCGTCTCGTGGCCGAATTCCTCAGCCACGTTCCGACCGAATCGATCGTGCTGCGCGGTCAGTGCATCGACCTCGACCGGGATGCTCCGCCCTACGCTCCGATCGTCACGCCGTTGCGTGCGCTCATGGCCGAAATCGGCGAGGCCGCGATTCTCGAGGCCACCGGCTCGGCTGCGAGCCTCTCGCGCGACGCGCTGGCCATCCTGCTGCCTGAACTGGCCGAGACGGATGCGCCGGAGGCGCAACGCCGCGGCGGCCCCGACCGGTTGTACGACGCCGTGGCCACCGTGCTCGAGAACGTGTCGCGAACACGGCCGATCGTGCTCGTGATCGAAGACCTGCACTGGGCCGATCAGGCGTCGTTGGGTCTGCTCCGCTTCCTCCTGCGGGTGGTCGAGGAATCGCGCATCCTGTTCGTGCTCACCTTCCGCAGCGACGAGCTGGGCCGCGGGCATCCGCTCCGGGCCTGGCTTCCCGAGCTCGACCGCAACCGCCGGGTGTCCCGGCTCGAACTTCCGCGCCTGAACCGCCGTCAGGTGCGCCAGCTCTCCACCGCCCTGCTCGGCACGCCGCTCGACGCGCACGACCTGGGCATCGTGTTCCAGCGCACCGACGGGGTGCCCTTCTTCATCGAAGAAATTCTCGGCTGCGACTTCGAGACCGTCGAGAGCTTTCCCGACACACTGCGCGACATCCTGCTCGCGCGCTACGAAACCCTCAGCGAACCCACGCAACGTATCCTGAGGCTGATCGCGGCGGGCGGTGTGCGCGTGGAGCACGAGCTGCTGGCCGACGTGAGCGACGCGGCGCCCGACGTCATCGACGACGCGGCGCGCGAAGCCGTCACGGCCCGCGTGCTGGTGGTCGACGACACCGGCTACTCCTTCCGGCACGCTCTCGTGCGCGAGGCCATCCACGACGAGTTGCTGCCGGGCGAGCGGATGCGCTTCCACACCTGCTACGCGCAAGCCCTCGAAGACCGGCAGGGTGCGCCGAGCGTCGACTCGACCGCCATCTCCTACCACTGGATGGCGGCGCACAACCTGCGCGCGGCGTTCACCGCGTCGCTCACGGCCATGGCGCAGGCCCGCGCGTCGTTCGCCAACTCCACCGCGGCGCGGATGGGCGAGCGCGCGATCGAGCTCTGGGAGCAGGTGCCCGACGCCGAGGCGCTGGCCGACCGCACGCGGGTCGAGCTGCTCGCCGAGACGAGCTACATCCTTCGGAATGCCGGAGAGAGTGAGCGCGCGATCGCACTGATCGACGAGGCGATCGCGTGTTCCTCGCCCGCCGAAGCCGACAGCTACGCCAAGCTCCTGCGCGACAAGGCGTCGTTCCTGGCCAACATCGGTCACACCGGGTCGATCGACCTCCTGCGCGAAGCGCTCACGGTGCTGGAGGGCCGACCCCGCAGCGTGTTGCGGGCCAACGTGCTCGGGGAACTCTCCGCACGCCTGATGCTCGAAGCGCTCTTCGACGAGGCGGTGGCGACGGCCGATTCGGCGTACGCCGAGGCCGAGGAGGTGGCTTCCCGGCCCAGGATGTCGGTGGCCGCGAACATCCGCGGAATCTCCCGACTCTCCCTGGGCGAGATCGAAGGCGGTCTCGCCGACCTGGCACTCGCCGGCGAACTCGCCGAGGGCAACGAGTCGGCCCGCCTGCGGTACTGGGTGAACGAATCCGACGCGATGAGCCTGCTCGGCCGCTTCGACGAGGCGATCCGCATCGCGGAGGCCGGAGCCGAGCGTGCCCGCCAGCGCGGTGTGGAGCGCACCTCCGGCGCGATGCTGATGCTCAATGTCATCGCCCCGTTGTTCTCGCTGGGCGAGTCGCGTCGGGCGAACGAGATGCTCGATCGCGCGCTCGAACTCGATCCGCCCATCGGTTTCAGTGCCCACCTGCAGCGGATGAAACTGCAGGCCACGGTCTGGTCGGGCGACACGGCTCTCGCCGAGAAGCTGCTGCGGGGCTGGCGCGCGCCGCTCAGCCTGCAACTGCGGATCGACGCGCAGTCGCGGCTCGGCCTCGGAGCCGTGGCCGGAGAGATCGCGCTGGCCCGAGGTAACGTGGCCGAGGCGTGGCGTGAGGTGAGCGTCATCCTGGCCCCCGAGCACCGCACCTTCCCGGCCCACGACCTGCCGCTGCTCGCGATCGCCGCGCGTGTGCTCGGCTGTGCGCGGGCATCCGGTGTCGATCTGGGCAACGGAGGCGACCCCGCAGGCCGCGATCTCGACGAGATCGAGCGTCGCCTGCGAGAAGCTCTCGCCCTCGTGGCCGACTGGCCCACGGCCGGCGCCTACGTCGCCCTCTTCGAGGCCGAATTGGGCGGTGCCGAGCGCGCGGGCAGCGACTGTGCGCTGTGGGCGGCCGCGGTCGAGGCGGCGGGATCGCCGATCGCGCCGGCTCAGCTCGAGCCTTACGCCCGCTATCGGCACGCCGAGGCTCTGGCGGCCGGCGGCGACCGCGCGGCTGCCCGACTGCGGGCCGACGAGGCGCGGATCGCCGCCCGGCGGATCGAGATGGGCATCATCGTCGACCGTGTCGACGACCTCGAGCGCCGGGTCGGTCTGGTGCGCATCCCGGGCGGTCGCGACGCAGTCGCCCAGCCCGCCGTGCGCTCGGTCGAAGACGATCTGACGGAGCGCGAGCGTCAGGTGCTCACGCTGATCGCCCAGGGCCGAAGCAACCGCCAGATCGCCGAGCAGTTGTTCATCAGCGCGAAGACGGCGAGTGTTCACGTCTCCAACATCCTGCGCAAGACCAACACCTCCTCCCGCACCGAGGCCGCGTTCCTGGCCCGCAGTTTCGAAGCGATCGAGAGCGACGCGTAGCCGTCTTAGACGCCCGTTCCGGCCTCCGGTGAAGATAGGGCATTCGCCCGATGAGCGCGAGACACCTCAGCGAGCAGTGTGTACTCACACCCACTCACCGGAGGCAAGAATCATGATCGTCTTCACCATCGCACTCGGCTCACTCGCTCTCTGGGGCGTCGTCGCCGCCGCTCGCGGACTCGTTCGCGACGGCTACCACCCCACCCCCACCCGCGCGCGTTAAGCATCCGTTCACCAGGCCGTCGACCATCGGTTCGCGCACTGCGCGAGACTCCGATACGCACCCGCGTGAAGGAGAACCGATGGCCCACGACGCCACGATCGCACAGCTCGACCTCAACGAGATGCTCGGCTACGCCGTGGTCGACGACGATGACGACGACCCGGTGCTGATCGACCGCCACGGCGCTGTCGTCGACACCTGGCGCGAGGGCTACCCCTACGCCGAGCGGATGGATCGCGAGGAGTACGAGGGCACCAAGCGCCTGCTCCAGATCGAGCTGCTGAAGCTGCAGAACTGGATCAAGCTCGAAGGCCGCCGCCTCGTCATCGTGTTCGAGGGCCGCGACGCCGCCGGCAAGGGCGGCACCATCAAACGATTCACCGAACACCTGAACCCCCGCGGCGCCCGGGTCGTGGCCCTCGAGAAGCCCACCGAGCGCGAGAGCACCCAGTGGTACTTCCAGCGGTACGTGCAGCACTTTCCCGCCGCAGGCGAGATGGTGATGTTCGACCGCTCCTGGTACAACCGCGCCGGCGTCGAACGGGTGATGGGGTTCTGCGACGACCGCCAGTACCAGGAGTTCCTGCAGCAGGCTCCGGCCTTCGAGCGGATGCTCGTGCAAGACGGCATCGATGTGGTGAAGTTCTGGTTCTCGGTCTCCAAGAGCGAGCAGCTCACCCGCTTCGCCATCCGTCAGGTCGACCCGGTCAGGCAATGGAAGCTGAGTCCGATGGACATCGCCTCGCTCGACAAGTGGGATTCGTACACGGTCGCCAAGGAGACCATGTTCGCCGCGACCGACACCGATCTCGCACCCTGGACCGTGGTGAAGAGCAACGACAAGAAGCGCGCCCGTCTGGAAGCCATGCGGCACGTGCTCAGTCTGTTCGACTACGCCGAGCGCGATGCCGAGATCGTCGGCTCAGCCGATCCGCTGATCGTCGGGCCGGCCGAGCGGGTCTACGAGCGGGGAGAGAACGAGTCGGCCAAGGCGTCGAGCACGGAGTACGGCGCCTCGATGTGACCGAAATGGCCGGCCGTGGTCAGCACGGCCGTGCTCGCGCCCCGGATGATCGTGCCGAGCATCCGGTCGTCCTCGACGGTCACGAAGGCGTCGTGCTCGCCGCGCACCGAGCGCACCGGGCAGGTGATCCGCCGCCAGTGTTCGACCGCCTCGTAGGCACCGGCCTGGCGGGAGGCGATCACGAAGGCCTCGGGTCGCACCTCGGCCGCCAACGCGTCGAGGATCGACCGGGGCACGAGCGAGGGATGCGCGAACAGCGGTGACACGACGGCCCGCAGCAACCGCGCGCGGTTGAGTGCTGCGAGGAGCACTGAAGCGGCACCGCCGAAAGGCGCGAACATCGCCATGACGGCCAGCAGGGCCGAGTAGGCGGGGAGCGATGCGAAACGGCGAAGCGGATGCGCGGCGGCGGCCATCACCGAGAACGTCGTCGGCGAGACCAGACCCACCGACCGGGTTCGCACGGGCTCGATCGAGGCCAGGTGCAGGGCGAGGAATCCGCCGAGCGAGTGCCCGACCAGGTTCCACTCGAGATAGCCGAGCGATCGCACCGCGTCGGCCACCGCCCGGGCATAGGCGTCGGTCGTGCGGGAGTCGCGACCGTTCCGCAACGGCCGATCAGGCAGAGGCGCACCGCCCCAGCCCGGCAGATCGACGAGCACGAGGTCGCCCACCTCTGCGCCGCGGCTGCGGGCTGCCTCCAGCAGCGGGGTCCAGGTCGACCACGACCCGGCAGCACCGTGCAGCAGCACGGTGGCGGTGGTGCCGGTGCGCGACGGACTGGTCCGCACCGCGAGGGGACCGAGCCGGGTGATCACCCGCCGGGTGGTGAGTCCGAGCAGCGCCGGGTCGGCGCGGAGCGGAAAAGGGGCATAGGGAACGGATCGGGAGTCGCGCGAATCGGCTGTGGGCGCGGCCGAATCGCGTGAGCGTGTGGGTGTGCTCATGCAAGTGTTTCGGAGACCTCAGGGCTCCGGATGGGATGGACGTATCATCAGAACTGAATTATGCTCGCTAAATGATCCGTTCTGGCGATAGAGCCCGCATTGCGTTCTCGCTCCTGGTGTGCTCGGGCCTACTGACGTCGGTGGCTGTCTCATCTGGTGCAGCCGCATCCACGGTGCCTCTGCCGGCCCGGTTGGCGGAAGTTGCTTCGGTGAATCCCGGGGGGTCGACCTTTATCAGCTCGATGGTGATCGACGAGATCAATCACCGCGGCTACGTGATCGATCGCGATCACAAGAGGATCGAGGTCTACGACGTCGCCAGAGACGACTTTGCCCTGGTCACGACGCTGGTGGCCGGCATCGACACCCCGGTGAGTCTCGCCATCGATGCATCAACTCATCGCCTTTATGTCGGCGAGGGCGTCCGCAACAAAGTCAGCGTTATCGACATCGACCCCGCGTCGACGACGGAATACACCGTGCTCCAGTCGATCGCCACGGGCGGGAGCTTTCCTTCGACGATCGCGGTTGATGACGCCGACACGATCTTCGTTGCCAATCGCGAGTCGAACGACGTATCCATCATCACGACGACGGATGCCTCGCATGTGCTCGTACCCGTCGGTAGAAGACCGACCGACTTGGTCGTAGATCGCGCGGCGCACGTGGCTTATGCCTCTAGCCGCCTCGATTCAAGCGTGACGATCGTGCGTGACGACGGTGCGGTGTCCAACGCTCCGTTGGCAGTAAGTCCGGTGAGACTCGAGTTTGCGGACGGCAAGCTTCTGATCGCAACGGAGTATCCAGCTGGTTCGTCGATCAAGGCCCATATTGAAAGTTTCGACTCGGGGTCCTGGGAGCGAGTCGCGAAGTCGCCCGATCTCTCGTCGGTGCCGACCGACTTAGCTGTCAGCCCCACCGGTGAGGTCTACGTCGTCTATCCCTCATCGGCACCGTCGAGCATCCAGATTCTCAAGGTTGAAACACTGGAGAGCGAGGGTGCCGTCGACTCTGGGCTCGACTATTCCGGCGTCACTGTCGAAATGGGAACGGACCGACTATTTGTCTCCGAGAACTACAACGTCGGAGGCGCGAAAGTCCAGATGTACGAGTCGCCCACTATCGGCAGACTCGGAGGAGCCGATCGTTTCGCCGTCTCCGCCGCGATATCGCAGTCGACTTTCACCCCGGGCGTTCCGGTCGCATTCGTGGCATCCGGTTCGGCATTCGCTGACGCGCTGTCCGGCTCAGCGGCCGCAGGCAAGAGGGGTGGCCCTGTTCTCCTTGCCGCGAAGGACAACCTCCCCCCGGTCATCTCGGCCGAGCTGATCAGATTGCGTCCGGCGAAGATCGTCGTGTTGGGCGGCACTGCGACTCTTGCGAATTCGGTTCAAACGGCGCTGACTGCCTATGCGCCCGTTGTCGAACGAATCGCCGGCGATGATCGGTACGCACTGTCGGCATCGGTTTCGGCGCAGATTTTCACTGCTGGCGTGCCCATTGCGTACATCGCATCCGGTGCAGTGTTCTCCGACGCGTTGCCGGGGTCCGCCGCCTCGGGCCACGAAGGCGGCCCTGTGCTCCTCGCCACCAAAGATGCCGTCCCCGATGCCGTCGCCGCCGAACTGTCTCGCCTGCAGCCTGGTCGCATCGTCGTGTTGGGCGGTACGAACACGATTGCCGATTCGGTCGTCGCCGCATTGCAGGACACCGCGCCGACGGTCCGAATCGCGGGAGCCGATCGATACGCCGTGTCGGCTGCCGTATCGGGGGCTGTGTTCCCGGCCGGCACCCGTGTGGTGTACGTGGCGTCTGGTGCTGTTTTCGCTGACGCGCTCTCGGGGTCTGCGGCGGCCATCGCGCGCAAAGGCCCGGTGCTACTCGTCACCGCATCCGCTATTCCTCCGGCAGTGGCGAGAGAACTGACACGCCTCGCTCCGACGAAGATAATCGTGCTTGGCGGCGCGAACACGGTAGCCGATTCCGTGCTTCGGGGGCTGACCGCCTTCCTTCGAGACTGAGGTCAGCTCAACGGCGGATCTCGAAGCCGGATGGCACGAACGGGCCGGATGCCTCCGTCGCGCCGCTCGCCTCGACCTCGACCTCGACGACCTCGACCGACGCGACGCCGGCGCCCGGCGGACCCGAGCGCATCCACTCGACCATCGCCTCGACCGTGCCCGCTTCGCCCTCCAACTCGGCGAGCACCGACCCGTCGCGGAGGTTCTGGACGTAACCGGAGATGCCGAGCGCGAGGGCGTGTTCGCGGGTCGCCCAGCGATAGCCGACCCCTTGCACCTCGCCTCGCACCACCACACGCCGATGTATCACCCTGAAATCCTGTCACGCGAGAGCGACTACCCTCGAAAGACGACCTCGTTCCGCGGGCGCACCCGCCGCGTGGAGCAGACCAGGAGCAGACGATCGGAGCCCGCGTGCGACGTGCCTTCGGTGTCGCGCGCCTCGCGGTCGCCGTGCTGGGCGCGATCGCGCTGATCTTCGACTTCGACTACGTGCTCGGATTCAGCACCTTCTCCACGATCAACTACTTCAGCTACTTCACCTTCCAGTCGAACCTCGTGAACGTGCTGGTGCTCGGCACCTCGGGCACGCTGCTGTTGGTGGGTCGGCGGGTGGGGCCGTTCCTCGTGAGCGTCCGGGCCATCATCACGACCTACGTCATCGTCTCCGGAATCGTGTTCGCACTGATCGTCTCGCAGGCGGGGAGTCACAACTACCGCATCGATGTGCCTTGGTCGAGTCAGATCCTGCACTTCTGGATTCCGGCGTTCCTGCTGCTGGACTGGATCATCGGGGTCGGCCGAGTGCGCATCCGCTGGCGCACGGCCCTGATCGCGCTGGCGTTCCCGGTGGTCTGGGGTGTCTTCACGCTCATCCGGGGATCGATCGTGCGCTGGTACCCCTACTTCTTCCTCGACCCCGATCAGGTGAGCGGGCCGGGTGAGTTCGCGCTCTACTGCGGCATCGCCATCGGGCTGTTCGCCGGCATCCAGGCGGGCCTCGTGGCACTCACCCGGCTGCGTCCGATCCTGCCCCGCGGTGAACGCACCGATGAGCGACTCAGGGCACGACCGTCGGGGTCGGCGAGGGCGTTGCGGTCGAAAGTGATGGGTCGACGAACGGAACAAGCGTCTGCAATGCCGCCTGGATGAAGTCGTCGTCGTTCTGTTTCAGCGTCACCGGCACGTCTTCGGCCGCGGTCAACCCCACCAGGATGGGCTGACCGGTCGACGGCAGCAGGTTGATCCACTCGGCGATCTCGGAGGTCTCGTCGACGACGGAGAGCACGGTCGCGTCGGTCGACCAGAACGGCTCGTCGAACCGGAGCCAGAGCTGCTCGAGGGTTCCCATGCCGAGCGCCTCGATCGACGTCGTGGTCGCGGTGGGCAGAGCCGGGTCGAACTCGATGGTGCCTGCTTGTAGCACCCCGATCGGTACGGTGACCACGACCCGGTCGACCGACAACGACTCGCCCGTGCCGAGCCGAAGACTCACCCCGTCGTCGTCGTAGGCGATGCGGATGACGATGCTCGACAACAGCACGTCGAGGTCGTCGAGCGCGTTCTCGACCACCGATTCGAGTCCACCCACCACGAGTGAGCTGCCCGCGGCGAGCCCGGTGCGGTCGAGGCCGTAGCTCGCCGAGAGCCGGAACGAGTTCGCGCCGTATTCGCTCGCGATCGCCGTTTCGAGGTAGTGCGCCAGTTCATCGCTGGGGGAGACACCGTCGGCTGCGGCAGTGGTGGAGAGCCCGGATGCCCCGGATGCCGAGAGTGCGCTCGCGAGGGAGTTGTCAGTCGATTGCGCCCGGGCCCAGTCCACTGCGGTGGTGACGGCATCCGGCCCGACGTTCGATGGCGGCACCACTACCCCGTCGATCGTGCGGGTCTCCCGAGTCGCATCGAGGGAGATGGTGCCCACGGAGTTCACCCGCAAGAGCTGATCGAGCGTGTCGCCGGCGACGGATGCCGCGCCGAGCTCCACCGGAAATGGCCACGAGTCGTCGTTCCGGGTGTCGATCCGGCCGCCGACCCGGTCGCGGGCCTCGACCACCACCACGTCGAATCCGGAGTCGGCCAGCGCGCGCGCGGCAGTCGCGCCCGCCATCCCGGCACCGATCACCGCGATCCGTTCCTCGGGCCGGGCGAGCGCTGACACGCGACCGGCGACGGCCGTTCCGGACGCCTCGGCGCCGATCACCGTGCCGGGGAACTCGCTGGAAGCCGCCTCGCCCGCGAAGAACACGCGACCGGCGACGGTGTCACGAAGCGTCGCGCGGTCGGCCGGCGTCGCGCCCACGGGCGTCATGCTGAACGAGCCGAGCGAGTACGGGTCGGTGGCCCACGCGCTCCGCAAGAAAGAGGCCGGACGGGGAACGGGTGAGGGCGGGATCGACGTGGTGGTGACCGTGGGGGTCGGCGGCGTGGGCTTCGGGGGTGTGCACGCGCTGAGCGCGGCGAGCGAGGCTGCGGAGATCGCCCCAGCCAGGAAGGTCCGTCGCTCGATTGCCAATTCTGCGGTGCCGTTTCGGTCGGGGGTCGCGGGGATGCCGATACGGGCAGGCCCTACCTCCACGTTAGCCAACGATCCGGCATTCCGCGCTGGGGCCGGGCGGCGAACGCTGGAATGATGGGCTGATGATCTCCATCGAGCTCGCCCGCGCCCTCCGCACCGCCGGTCTGCGGTGGCATCCGCGCTCGGGCGACGGCTTCGTCATCGAGACCTCCGAGTCGGCCGGAGACATCTTCACCGTCGCCGAGATGACGGTGGAGGTGCATGACTTTCCCACCGGAGCGCTGATCGGCTTCAACGGCACCACCGAGTGGGCGCTCGACTCGGTCGACGTCACCGACACCCTCTGGCTGCCGCGCGAAGACCAACTGCGGGAACTCCTCCGCGACGGCTTCCGCTCGCTCGCGGTCGACCGCGACGGGGGAGACCCTCTCTTCGTGGTGACCGCAGTCATCCGAGGCACGGAGCGGAGCTACGAGGCGCTGACGGCCGAGGACTCCTACGGCGAAGCCGTGCTCGATCTCATCGTTCAGAGTCTGGTCACCGAAGACGATGAAACGGCGACCGGTGGTCGGGGAATAGGCTGAAGCAATGACTGAAAACGCCGTTCCCACCGTCACTCTCAACAACGGGATCGAGATTCCCCAGCTCGGCTTCGGAGTGTTCCGCGTCGATCCCGACAAGACCGATCGCATCGTGCGCGACGCCCTCGAGGTGGGTTACCGCCACCTCGACACCGCGAAGATCTACCAGAACGAGGAGGGCGTCGGCCACGCCGTCGCCGAGTCGGGCATCGCCCGCGAGGAGCTCTTCCTCACCACCAAGCTCTGGAACTCCGACCAGACGAACGCGCACGACGCCTTCGAGAAGAGCCTCGGGCGCCTCCGCACCGACTACGTCGACCTCTACCTCATCCACTGGCCGACGCCGGAGAAAGACACCTTCGTCGAGGCGTGGCGCTCGCTCATCGCGATCCAGGAATCCGGTCGCGCGAAGGCGATCGGTGTCTCGAACTTCACCATCGACCACCTCGAGCGCATCATCGCCGAGACCGGCGTGGTTCCGGCCGTGAACCAGGTGGAGCTGCACGTCGACTTCCAGCAGGCCGAACTGCGTGCCTTCGCGGCCGAGCAGGGCATCGCGATCGAAGCCTGGGGCCCGCTCGGCCAGGGCAAGATCAACCAGTCCGAGGAGCTCGTCGGCATCGCCGCGGCGCACGGCAAGACCGTGCCTCAGACGATCCTGCGCTGGCACACCCAGATCGGCAACATCGTCATCCCGAAGAGCAACAACAAAGAGCGGATGGCGGAGAACTTCGACATTTTCGACTTCGAGCTCTCGGCCGTCGAGATCGCGACGATCGCGACGCTCGATCGCGGAGAAGACGGCCGCAACGGCGGTCACCCGCTCGAAATCAACTGAGCTCGGCGAAGCGTCAGCTGGTCTGAGCCACTCGGACGTCCGTCTTCTTCCCCGGGAACCAGGGGATGAGGGCGGACGTCCGCTTCTTGTAGTCGGCGTATTCCGGATACTTCGACAGCGTGATGCTCTCCGTGAAGACGGTCGAGCCGATGAAGAGCAGGGTCAGCAGCGCGGCTCCGGCCACGGTCCACTGCAGCACCGTGCCGGCGGCGGTGGCTCCGATGAAGAAGACCACCCACCACTGCGCCTGCTCGAAGAAGAAGTTCGGGTGGCGGGAGACGCGGAACAGGCCCGTCTGCAGAAAACGCGGCCGCGCATCCCGACCCGCAGCCTGCTCGGCCTTCTTCCACTGATGGAAGTTCCACTGCTGCTGATCGGCCACCGTCTCGCCCACGAGGAAGGCCAGGAAGAGCACGAACAACAGTCCGTCGAGCAGACCGAACGGCGTCGATCGGTGCTCGAACATCATGAACGCCGGCAGTGTGATGAGCAGCAGGATGACGTTCTGATAGATCGTGATGAAGAAGAGGTTGAAGACCTGGAACTGCCAGGGCTTCATGCGGGAGCGCAGAACGGCCCACCGGTAGTCTTCGCCGCCGGGGGCGTAGCCGCCCTTGCGTGAGAAGTTGAAGGTGAGGCGGGCCCCCCACAGGGTGACGGCCACCGCCAGCAGGTCGAGCCGGAGGTCGGTGAAGCCGGCCGCGCCGGCGAAGATCCAGACGTAGACGACCGGGATGACCGACCAGATCCGGTCGACCCAGGAATACTCCCGGGTGATCAGCGAGGTGACCCAGACCACCAAGCAGATCGCGGCGAACACCCAGATCGAAGCTGTCAACGGAGCCATGGCAGAAGTGTAGGCCGCGCACGGCAGATGCATGGGCAATTCCCGGTTGGCGCGCGCTGCGGATCGGCTACGCTGGTCTGAGCAAGGAGGGCAGCTGGATGACGAACGACGCGAACATCGACCACACGACGAGCATCCCCGTGCCCACCACGACGGGCGACACCACGTTGTCGCTCACCGGTGAGTTCGCTGCACAGCTCGCCGCCCTCGAAGGCGGAGTGACCAGTGAAGAGCTGGAGTCAATCGCAGCGCTCCCGTCGGGGTCGGCTCTGCTGATCGTACGCCGCGGCCCCAATTCGGGCGCTCGCTTCCTGCTCGACACCAATGTCAGCACGGTCGGTCGCCACCCCAACGCCGACATCTTCCTCGACGACGTGACGGTCTCGCGTCGGCACGCGGAGTTCTCGCGCCACGGTCACACCTTCCAGGTTCGCGACCTCGGTTCACTGAACGGCACCTACCTCGAGGGCGTACGCGTCGACGAGGCGCTGCTCGAAGACGGAGCAGAGGTTCAGATCGGCAAGTTCCGCCTCACGTTCTACCCGTCGCGCATCGACGTCGTCACCGCAGCGGGAGAGTAGTGGCGGCCGCAGTCCAGCCTTCCGACCAGCGGTCGTCGTCGGAGCACACGCGATCCTCCGCACCCTCGGTCGCACCGGCATCCGGCGCGTCGTCGCAGCTGCTCGGCATCGGTCAGGTGCTCTCGAAGCTCACGGGCGACTTTCCCGACCTCACTCCCTCGAAGCTGCGCTTCCTCGAAGAGCGCGGCCTCGTGCATCCGGCGCGCACGCAGTCGGGCTACCGCAAGTTCTCGCAGAACGACCTGAGTCGGCTGCGTCTCATCCTCACCATGCAGCGCGACTGCTACCTGCCGTTGGCCGTCATCAAAGATTACTTGGCCGACGTCGACGCAGGACTCAACCCGCCGATGCCCGGTTCGGCGCTGCCGGGCGGGGCCTCCATCCTGCAGACCGGGCGACGGTTGAGCCGCGACGACCTCACGCGGGAGGCCGGGGCCACGCCGATGCTCGTGCAGGATGCGTTCTCCTCCTCGGTGCTCACTCCGGCCGAGTCCTACGGCGAAGACTCGCTCGTGGTGCTGAAGGCCCTCGTCGAGTTGCAGCGCAGCGGCATCGAACCGCGTCACCTGCGGGGTTTCCGCCAGGCCACCGAGCGCGAACTCGGGCTCATCGAGAGCGCGCTGATGCCGGTGGCACGTCGGCGCGACCCTTCGAGTCGGGCGAAGGTCGCCGAAATGGCGATGGAGATCGCCGGCCAGCTGGAGATCGTGCGATCGAGTCTGATTCGTTCTGCACTCGGCCGAATCGCTCCCTAGAGCGTGTCGGCCCGGAATGACGGGGCGGATCGCGCATAACGATTCGACCCGGTGCGCGACACGCCGCACACCGAAGTGGTGATGTCGTTGCCCCACGGAGTCACCCTCGATAGCGTGGGGTAAGCACAAGACGAGTACCGGATGCCCCGGACGATGGAAGGCGCTGATGAGCGAGTTGATCCAAGACGACGATTCGCGCTACGATCTCGGGCTCCTGTTCACCGATGGTCTTCCCGACCTCGATGACGCGAGCGGATATCGTGGGGCTGTCGCCGCGCGCGCTGCGGGGATCACGTATCGCCAGCTCGACTACTGGGCGCGCACCGCGCTCGTCGAACCCACCGTGCGTGGAGCCGCCGGATCGGGATCGCAACGGCTCTACGGCTTCCGCGACATCCTGGTGCTCAAACTCGTGAAGCGACTGCTCGACACCGGCATCTCGCTGCAGCAGATCCGCACCGCCATCAACCAGCTGCGCGAATCCGGCATCAACGACCTCGCGCAGACGACGCTGATGAGCGACGGCGCGAGCGTCTACCTCTGCACCTCGAACGACGAGGTCATCGACCTCGTCAGCCGCGGCCAGGGCGTGTTCGGCATCGCTGTGGGCAAGGTGCTCCGCGAGGTCGAGAACAGCCTGGTCGAGCTCGACTCGGTCGTTCTGGACCCGGCCGACGAGCTGGCCGCCCGCCGCGCCGCCCGAAAAGCGGTTTAGCCCCGGAGTTCTCCAAACGAGATAGCCACCGACGCCCTAGGGGCGCGTGGTGGCTTTTCTGTTTGGAGAAGTCCAGGACTACAGCGTCGTGGTCAGCACCCCGCCGTCGGCTCGGAGGGCGGCGCCGTTCGTGGCCGAGGAGAGCGGGCTGGACAGGTAGAGCACCAGGTTCGCGATCTCGGCGGGGCCAATGAAGCGCTGCAAGAGGGAGGTCTGGTTGCCTCCGATGATGGCCGCCTTCAGATCGTCGGCGGGCACTCCCTGGGCGCCTGCGAGCTGCTCGACGACCTGCGCGACTCCGTCGGAGTAGGTGGGGCCGCCGAGGACGCTGTTCACCGTCACCTCGGTGCCCCGGGTGAGCTTGGCGAGGCCGTTGCTCACGGCGAGCATTGCGGCCTTCGTCATGCCGTAGTGCAGCATGTCGGCCGGCACATTCACGCCCGACTCGCTGCTGATGAAGACGACGCGACCCCGATTTCGGGCGAGCATGCCGGGAAGCAGATGTCGCGCCAGGCGCACTCCGCTCATCACGTTCACGTCGAAATAGCGGTGCCAGTCGTCGTCGGAGATGTCCTCGAAGGGTGCCACCCCGAACAGGCCGACGTTGTTCACCAGGATGTCGACTTCGCCCAGCGCCTCCAGCAGCCGGGCGACTTCGGCCGGGCGTTCGAAGTCGGCGGCGATCCCCGACACGCTTGCGCCGGGAAACTCGGCCTGCAGTCGCTCGACGGCGATCCGAACCGTCTCGTCGCGTCGTCCGTTGACGACGACCGACGCTCCTTCGCCAAGGAGCGCCTTGGCGATGGCGTAGCCGATGCCCTGCGTCGATCCGCTCACGAAGGCCCGTCGTTCGGTCAGCTCGAGATCCATGATTCTCCGTTCACTTGCTCAGTAAAGTGAAACCGTAGCACGATCACTTTCTCAGTCAAGTCACGGTGATAGCCTGGCGGCATGACGGATGACACGGATCGCCAGGCCCTGAGTGGCGACGACCTGCAGACCTGGGCCACCTTGGCGACCGTGCTGGAATGGCTTCCGGCGGCGCTCGACGCCCAGTTGCTCCGCGACGCGGACATCACGCACTTCGAATACGGCATCCTCTTCGCCCTGGCAGACGCTCTTGACCGCACCCTCCGCATGAGCGTGCTGGCTGCCTACGCGAACAGCTCCCTGTCGCGCCTCTCCCGGGCCGTGGCGCGCCTGGAGCAGCGCGGCTGGGTGCACCGTCGCCCCGACCCGTCCGACGGCCGCTACACCCTGGCCACCCTGACGGAGGAGGGCCGGGAGAAGTGCACGCAGGTCACCCCGGGTCATGTCGAGACGGTGCGCCGCCTGGTACTCGACCCGCTGACGCCCACCCAGAAGAAGCAGCTGCGGGAGATCAGCCGCCGCATCCTCCGATCCATCCGCGAAGACGGAGAGTGGTCCGGGTCACCGACTACTGCTCCCTGACTGGCGGGACGGAAGACGAACGCAACAGGCCGCTCCCGGACGACCCAGGGTGAGCGCGAGGCCGCGACAGCGACCTCACGCGAACATGTCGCGGAGCGCCGGGCAGGGACCGGCGCGACCCGAGGACGCCGCGCGAAGCACGGCGCCCGAGGCAGCTAACTACGCTTTGGTCACGTCCGCATACTCGCCGACGCGGCCCGTGCGCATCACGCGCTCGAGCAGCAGGTCGAAGTTGCGCGCCATCTCTTGCGCGCCTTCACCGGGCCACACGTGTAAGGGCTTCGCGGCGCCCTGTGCCTGCTGCAGCGAGGTGCGCTCCGGCAGCTGGGGCGAGAGTACGAGCGGCCCGAACATGTCGCGCAGCTCTTTGATGCGGAACTGGTGCTCGAGCGACTGCGACCGCACGCGGTTCACGATGATGCCGAGCGGCTGCAGACGGGGGGAGAGGCCGCGGCGGATCTCCTCGATCGCACGCAGCGCGCGATCGGCGGCGGCCACCGAGAACAAGCCGGGCTCGGTGACGACCGAGACGCGGTCGGATGCCGCCCAGGCGGTGCGCGTGAGGGCGTTCAGAGACGGGGCGCAGTCGATCAGCACGAGGTCGTATTCGGTCTCGACGGTGGCGAGGGCCTCCTCGAGCTTCCAGATGTCGCGGATCGACGGATGCGGGCCGTCGAAGTTCAGCGCCGACGGGCTGCCGATGAGCACGTCGATCTTGCCGCCGCGATCTTTCGTCCACCCCGAGGGGGCGATGGCCGCGCGAACGACCTTCTCCTTCGGAGAGGCGAGCACATCGGCCACGTTGAGGTGACCGGCGACACGGATGTCCATGCCGGTCGAGACATCCGACTGCGGGTCGAGGTCGACGACGAGGGTGCGCAAACCCTTGGCGAACGCCGCGGAGGCTAGTCCGAGCGTCACTGTGGTTTTGCCCACACCTCCCTTGAGGGAAGAGACGCTGAGTACATGCACAATCGACTACGTTACCTTCACTAGGCTTAGAGAACCTAACTGTTCGCTGTACGCGCATGCGCCCGAAAGGTCTCGATGTTCACAAAGATTCTGGTTGCCAACCGCGGTGAGATCGCGATCCGGGCGTTCCGGGCCGCCTATGAGCTCGGTGCGAAGACGGTCGCGGTGTTCCCCTATGAAGACCGCAACTCCCTGCACCGCTTGAAGGCAGACGAGGCGTATCAGATCGGTGAGGTCGGGCATCCTGTGCGGGCCTACCTCGACGTGAGCGAGATCATCCGCGTGGCGAAGGAGTCGGGCGCCGACGCGATCTACCCCGGCTACGGCTTCCTGTCGGAGAACCCCGAGCTTGCCAAGCAGGCTGCCGAGAACGGCATCACCTTCATCGGCCCCGGCGAGCACGTGCTCGAGATGGCGGGCAACAAGGTCACGGCGAAGGAGCACGCGATCGCCGCGGGCGTTCCCGTGCTGAAGTCGACGCCGGCCACGCGCGACATCGAAGAGCTCATCGCCGGTGCGGCCGACATCGGCTTCCCGATCTTCGCGAAGGCCGTCGCCGGTGGCGGCGGGCGCGGGATGCGCCGGGTCGAGACCCCCGAGGAGCTGCGCGGCGCCCTCGAGGCGGCCATGCGCGAGGCCGACAGTGCGTTCGGCGACCCCACAATGTTCTTGGAGCAGGCGGTGCTCCGCCCGCGTCACATCGAGGTGCAGATCCTCGCCGACGGCGCGGGGGAGACCCTGCACCTCTTCGAGCGCGACTGCTCGGTGCAGCGCCGCAACCAGAAGGTCGTCGAGATCGCTCCGGCCCCGAACATCAGCGACGAGCTGCGTGAGGCCCTGCATTCGGATGCGATCAAGTTCGCGAAGTCGATCGGCTACGTCAACGCGGGAACGGTGGAGTTCCTGGTCGACACGGTGGGCGACCGTGCCGGCGAGCACGTGTTCATCGAGATGAACCCCCGCATCCAGGTCGAGCACACGGTGACCGAGGAGGTCACGGATGTCGACCTCGTGCAGTCGCAGATGATGATCGCCTCCGGCATGACCTTCGACGAGATCGGTCTGCACCAGGCCGACATCGTGCTGCACGGCGCCGCCCTGCAGTGCCGCATCACGACGGAAGACCCCACCGCGGGCTTCCGGCCCGACACGGGCAAGATCGCGGCGTACCGGTCGCCCGGTGGAGCCGGAGTGCGTCTCGACGGCGGCACTGTCGACGTCGGCGCGCAGATCTCGCCCCACTTCGACTCGATGCTGGCCAAGATGACCTGCCGTGGCCGCGACTTCCCGGCCGCGGTGCGACGGGCGCGTCGTGCGCTGGCCGAGTTCCGCATCCGGGGCGTATCGACGAACATCCCGTTCCTGCAGGGTGTGCTGGATGACCCCGACTTCATCGCGGGCGACCTCTCGACCTCCTTCATCGAGGAGCGTCCGCAGCTGCTGGCCGGGCACCAGTCGAAAGACCGGGGCACCAAGATCCTCAACTGGCTGTCGGATGTCACGGTGAACCAGCCGAACGGCGTGCGGGTCGGCACGCTGCAGCCGGCTGACAAGCTGCCGAAGATCGACCTCTCGACCCCGGCGCCCGACGGATCTCGTCAGCGCCTGCTCGAGCTCGGCCCCGTCGGCTTCGCCGCCGAGCTGCGCGCGCAGACCGCACTTGCCGTCACCGAGACCACGTTCCGCGACGCGCACCAGTCGCTGCTCGCGACCCGCGTGCGCACCAAAGACCTGGTGGCCGTCGCGCCCTACGTCGCGCGGATGACCCCGCAGCTGCTCTCCGTGGAGGCTTGGGGTGGCGCCACCTACGACGTGGCGCTGCGCTTCCTCGGCGAAGACCCGTGGGAGCGGCTCGCCACGCTGCGCGAGGCTCTGCCGAACGTGGCCATCCAGATGCTGCTGCGTGGCCGCAACACCGTCGGATACACGCCGTATCCCACGGAGGTGACGGATGCTTTCGTCAAGGAGGCGGCATCGACCGGTGTCGACATCTTCCGCATCTTCGACGCGCTGAACGACGTCGAGCAGATGCGCCCCGCGATCGACTCCGTGCTCGGCACCGGCAGCACGATCGCCGAGGTCGCGGTCTGCTACACCGGCGACCTGCTCGATCCGGCCGAAGACCTCTACACCCTCGACTACTACCTCAAGCTGGCCGAGCAGATCGTCGCGAGCGGCGCCCACATCCTCGCCATCAAGGACATGGCGGGCCTGTTGCGCCCCACGGCCGCTGCGAAGCTGGTGGCGGCGTTCCGTGAGAACTTCGACCTCCCGGTGCACGTGCACACGCACGACACCGCCGGCGGGCAGCTGGCGACATTGCTGGCGGCCTCGCAGGCCGGCGCCGACGCGGTGGATGTGGCGAGCGCGCCGATGGCCGGCACGACGTCGCAGCCCTCGGCATCCGCTCTGGTCGCGGCACTCGCGCACACGCAGCGCGACACCGGGCTGTCGCTCCAGGCCGTCTCCGACCTCGAGCCCTACTGGGAGGCCGTGCGTCAGGTCTACCACCCCTTCGAGTCGGGACTGCCCGGCCCCACGGGTCGCGTCTACCACCACGAGATCCCGGGCGGCCAGCTGTCGAACCTGCGCCAGCAGGCGATCGCCCTGGGCCTCGCCGACGACTTCGAACGCATCGAAGACCTCTACGCGGCGGCCAACCAGATCCTCGGCCGCATCCCGAAGGTCACCCCGTCGTCGAAGGTCGTCGGCGACCTGGCCCTGCACCTCGCGGCGGTCAAGGCCGATCCGGCCGACTTCGCCGAGAACCCTCAGAAGTACGACATCCCCGACTCGGTCATCGGCTTCATGGCCGGCGAGCTCGGCGAACTGCCGGGCGGATGGCCGGAGCCGTTCCGCACGAAAGTGCTCGAAGGCAAGAACATCAAGATCGGCGTCACCCCGATCACCGACGCCGACCGTGAAGCTCTGCACGGCGACGCACTCGAGCGTCGCGCGACTCTCAACCGGCTGCTCTTCCCGGCGCCCACGCGCCAGTTCGAGCAGATGCGCGAGCTCTTCGGCGACCTCTCGGTGATCGACACCGTCGACTACCTCTACGGCCTCACCCAGGGAGTCGAGCACGTCGTCGAGATCGACAAGGGCGTGCGCCTGTTCGTCGGTCTCGAGGCGATCGGCGAGGTCGACGACAAGGGGATGCGCACGGTGATGACCACGCTGAACGGGCAGCTCCGCCCGGTCAACGTGCGCGACCGCAGCATCGCCGTGGAGGCCAAGGCTGCCGAGAAGGCCGATGGGTCGAAGCCCGGCCAGGTTCCTGCCCCGTTCTCGGGTGTCGTGACCCTGAAGGTCGAGGAGGGCGCGACGGTGTCGGCGGGTGAGGCGGTCGCCTCCATCGAGGCCATGAAGATGGAGGCCGCGATCACCACCCCGGTCGCCGGTGTCGTGACCCGACTGGCCATCCCGAAGACCCAGCAGGTGGAGGCCGGCGACCTGATCGTCGTCGTGACGCCCCAGTGACCGTTCGCGAGATCCGCCTCTTTGGCGACCCCGTTTTGAAGACCGTGTCCGATCCGATCGGCGAGATCGACGAACGGGTGCGGTCGCTCGTCGCCGACCTGCTCGACAGCGTGCAGGTGCCGGGTCGCGCCGGCGTCGCCGCTTCGCAGATCGGCGTGAACCTGCGGGCGTTCAGCTACAACGTCGACGGCCAGGTGGGCTACATCCTGAATCCGGTGCTGGTGGAGGTGTCGGGGGAGCCCGAGCTGATCGACGAGGGGTGCCTTTCGGTGCCCGACCTGTGGTTCAAGACGTCGCGCTATCCGTTCGCGCGCGCCACCGGGATCGACCTCGACGGCAACCCCGTCGAGGTCTCGGGCACCGGGGTGCTGGCGCAGGCGCTGCAGCACGAGACCGACCACCTCGACGGCCTGCTCTACCTCGACCGCCTCGACAAGCCCTCCCGCCGAGAGGCCATGCGCCAGGTGCGTGAGTCCACCTGGTTCTGACCTCCGAATTAGGAGGCGACCACTCGCCGCGTCGGAGCGGCGCGTCCGCACGCCGTGAGTAGGAATTGCTCATAACCCGCCTGGATCGCTGTGTTCAAAGATTGGGAAACCGTCCCCAGCCTTGAAAGCGATCACATATGACCCCGTCCGCTCAAGCTCGCTCGGTGGCGAGCGCACTGTCCATGATTATCGTCGTGATTTGGTCTCTCGTCGCGGTTCAGCCCGCATCGGCTGGTGAGCTGGAGCCTTCGATGCACTGCGTGGTCGAATGCGGCGCGCTGCAAGCTACCCCGAACGTGACTCGGATTCGGGGAGTCGATCGCTACGACCAGGCGGTCCAGGTCACCAATTCCGCGTTCGCTTCAGCCGACACTGTGTATCTCGCAAGCGGGGAGAAGTTCGCGGATGCGTTGAGCGCAGGGGCGATCGCAGGAATACACGATTCGCCGCTATTGCTGACGCCTGCTGCGGCTTTGACCTCGGGAACACGCGCGGAAATCATGGGCTTGCGACCCAGAACAATCGTCGTCGTGGGTGGGCCAGCGTCCGTACATGACAGTGTGCTCGACGAACTGAAGTCGTTGGTTCCTGGGGTGACGGTCAAACGCATCGGAGGGATCGATCGATACGCGGTGTCGAGAGCACTGATCGTCGATCCCGATTTCGGGATCACGTCTTCGTCGTGGCTCTTCGTAGCCGCCGGTTCGAACTTCCCGGACGCGCTGGCGGCGTCCCCAGCGGCGACCAAGCTGAGGGCGCCCGTCTTGCTCGTGGACAACGGGGCCGCGACGTTGTCCCTGTCCGACGTACGACTCTTGGGCAATCTCGGCGTTCAGTTCGTTCGGATCGTCGGGGGGCCCGCATCCGTCAGTGATTCGTTGGCGTTCAGTTTTGGCGCGCATGCGTCTGTGGACCGTGCGGGCGGTGCAGACCGTTTCGAGGTGGCGGTCAGCGTCAATGAGATGGCCTTCTCGACTGCCGCGACGGTCTACCTCGCCAGCGGACTGGTCTTCCCGGATGCGCTGAGCGCTGCTCCGATTGCGGGCAGATCCGGAAGTCCGATCTACTTGGTGCCGCGCGATTGTGTTCCGGACCGTGTCCTCCAGGAAATCACGCGCCTTGCTGTGACGAAGGTCATCGTCCTCGGGGGATCTGACACTATCTCCCCCGAGGTCGAGTCCTTGAAGCGGTGCAACTAGGCGACTCCGCGCGGGGCCAGTGCACCAGGGACTGACCCTCAGTGGCGGGAGCCGCGTTGTAGATGCCCTCGATGACGGCGGCGAAGTCCTTCATGATGACGCTGCGCTTGATCGTCATCTTCGGGGTGAGGTGGCCGCTGTCCTCCGTGAAGGAGGTCGAGAGTGTCGACTCGGCTCGCGACA
The DNA here is from genome assembly GCF_024979235.1 of Herbiconiux aconitum. Classification (NCBI taxonomy): domain Bacteria; kingdom Bacillati; phylum Actinomycetota; class Actinomycetes; order Micrococcales; family Microbacteriaceae; genus Herbiconiux; species Herbiconiux aconitum. The sequence continues at coordinate 1,148,510 of NZ_JANLCM010000002.1, read as the reverse complement.
CCAGCGCGTTCGACCCGTTCGCGCGCGCCACCGGGATCGACCTCGACGGCAACCCCGTCGAGGTCTCGGGCACCGGGGTGCTGGCGCAGGCGCTGCAGCACGAGACCGACCACCTCGACGGCCTGCTCTACCTCGACCGCCTCGACAAGCCCTCCCGCCGAGAGGCCATGCGCCAGGTGCGTGAGTCCACCTGGTTCTGACTCCGAATTAGGCGACGACTACTCATAACGCTCGGAGCTGGTTCGCTCTGATGATGGATGGATACCCGTCCTTGCCATCATCAGAAAGTACTCTGTCGTGAAAACCCGTCTCGTCCACGGCGCCGGTGCATTCGCATTGCTCGCCATTGCCGGCTCCCTGCTCGTCGCGTCTCCCGCCGCAGCCATCGACGTTCAGAACCCCGTGTGTCCGCCGGCGAAGGCGGTGCGAGGGATTCCGATCGCACCCACGCCGGCGCTCGATTTCGTCGACAAGAGCGCTCAGGTCTCGATCTCGGCCGGCACCCTCCCCACCGGAGTGAAGCTGACCGGCGACCTGGTCAGGCGGGTGCCCTACCAATTCGAGGGCACTCCCACGGCTACCGGAACCTCGACTTTCACCGTTAAGGCGGAGTTCGACGGTGCTCTGCAGAAGACGATCGCCTGCACCATGGTGGTGTCGGCTCCGCCTGCAGTGAGCCGCATCCAGGGCACCGATCGCTACGACCAGGCCGTGCAGATCTCCAAGGCCTCGTTCAGTCACGCCGACACGGTGTACCTCGCGAGCGGGGAGAAGTTCCCGGATGCGCTGAGCGCCGGCGCGGTGGCCGGCGTGCACGAGGCGCCACTGCTGCTCACGCCGGCGGGAGAATTGACAGCGGGCACGAAGGCCGAGATCGCTCGACTGCGCCCCGAACACATCGTCGTGGTGGGCGGCTCAGCGTCTGTTTCGAAGCCGGTGATCGACGACTTGACCGCGACGTTCGGTCCCGCTACCGTGACGCGGATCGGCGGCGTTGACCGGTTCGAGGTGTCGCGCAACCTCATCGCCGACAAGAACTTCGGTGTGCCGGAAGCGAGCTGGGTCTATCTGGCGACGGGAGCCAACTTCCCCGATGCCCTGGCCGCCTCGCCCGCGGCCGTCACCAAGAATGCCCCGGTGCTGCTCGTGAACGGCGCCGAGACTGCGCCCACGGCGGCCGAGACGGCCCTGCTCGACTCGCTCGGCGTGACGAACATCCAGATCGCCGGTGGCACTGCGACGGTGAGCCAGGCGCTGCAGACCGCGCTGGAGACGCCGTTCGTGGTCACCCGGGCCAGCGGCGCCGACCGCTTCGAGGCGGCCGTCGCAGTGAATCAGGAGTTCTTCACGTCGCCGACGATCTACCTTGCGAGTGGGTTGGTGTTCCCTGACGCTCTGAGCGCCGCCCCGGTAGCAGGCGCGGCCGGCAACCCCATCTACCTCGTGCAGCAGAACTGCGTGCCCGCGTCGGTGCTGCAGGAGGTGGTGCGGCTCGAGCCCACGAAGATCGTCGTGCTCGGCGGCCCCAACACCCTCGGCTCCGGGGTGGAGGCGCTCAAGCCCTGCTGATCCGCCTCCGAGGCGCCAAAATCCGCCCCTTCCGACGTGGAAGAGGGCGGATTTTGGCGTTTCGTGAGGGAGGATGCGGGGGTCAGTGCACCAGGGACTGGCCCTCGGTGGCGGGAGCCGCGTTGTAGATGCCCTCGATGGTCGACGCGAAGTCCTTCACGATGACGTTGCGCTTGATCGTCATCTTCGGGGTGAGGTGACCGCTCGCCTCGGTGAAGTCGGTCGAGAGCACCACGAACTTGCGGATCGACTCGGCCCGCGAGACCAGCGCGTTCGCCGCATCCACGGCCCGCTGGATCTCGGCGAGCACAGCCGGGTTCTCGGCGGCCTCGGCGAGTGTGAGCGTCGCCGACTGGCCGTTGTTGCCGAGCCAGACCGGCAGCATCTCCGCGTCGAGCGTGATCAGTGCGGCGATGAACGGTCGCTGATCGCCCACCACGACGACCTGCCCCACCAGCGGATTCGCCCGGATCGGGTCTTCGAGCACAGCCGGCGCCACGTTCTTACCGCCCGCGGTGACGATGATCTCCTTCTTGCGGCCGGTGATGGTGAGGAATCCCTCGTCGTCGAGCGAGCCGATGTCGCCGGTCTTGAACCAATCGCCGTCCATCACCTCGGCGGTCGCGGCCTCGTTCTTCCAATAGCCACCGAAGACGTTGATGCCCTGCACCCAGATCTCGCCGTCGTCGGCGATCTTCACGCCCACACCGGGAAGCGCGGGGCCGACGGTGCCGATCTTGAACTTGTCGGTGAGGTTGACGGTCGCCGGCGCCGTGGTCTCAGTGAGGCCGTAGCCCTCGAGGATCTTGACACCGAGGCTCCGGTAGAAGTGCCCGAGTCGGTGCCCGAGGGGAGCCGAGCCCGACACGGCGTAGATGACGTTGCCGCCCAGTGCTGCCCGCAGCTTGGAATAGACCAACTTGTCGAACAGAGCGAACTTGATCTTCAGCCCGAGCGGCACCTTGCCGGCGTCGAGCGCCTCGGAGTGCTCCACTGCCACGGCAGCGGCGCGACGGAAGATCTTGCCCTTGCCCCCGGCTTCGGCCTTCTGCTCGGAGGAGTTGTAGACCTTCTCGAACACCCGCGGCACGGCCAACAGGAAGGTCGGCTTGAACGAGCCGAGCGCCGGCAGCAGCTGCTTGGTGTCGGCCTGGTGCCCCACCTTCACGCCCGCGTGCACGCTCAGCACGGCGATGAACCGCGCGAACACGTGCGCCGTGGTGATGAACAGGAGGGTGGATGCGCCCGGCTGCACGACGTCTTTCATCACGACGGCGGCGTTGCGCGAGAGCTCCACGAAGTTCGAGTGGGTGAGGATGCAGCCCTTCGGCCGCCCGGTGGTGCCGGAGGTGTAGATCAGCGTGGCGAGGTCGGAGCCCTTCGCGAGCGTGCGCCGCCGCTCCAGCTCCTCGTCGGAGACGCCCTCGCCGGCGGCGGCGAGCTTGTCGAGGTCGCCGAGATCCACCTGCCAGACCTGCGTCACCAGGGGCAGATCGGCGTGCACCTCGTCGAAGCGGGCGAAGTGGTCGGCGGTCTCGACGATCACGGCGATCGCGCCCGAGTCGCTGAGGTTCCACTGCACCTGCGCAGGCGCCGACGTCTCGTAGATCGGAACCAGCACGGCACCGGCGAACCAGGTGGCGAAGTCGATCAACGTCCATTCGTAGCGGGTCTTGCACATCAGGCCGATCTTGTCTCCGGGCTGGATGCCGGAGCCGATCAGGCCTTTCGCGATGGCACGAACCTGCGCGAGGAATTCGGCGGCGCTGATGTCGCGCCATCCGGTGCCCTCGGGCACGGCGAACAACGGGCCATCGGGGGTGAGACGGACCCGCTCGATGAGCAGGTCGCTGGCGTTCGCGTCGGGGTCGGCTGTGACGACGGGGGGAACGGAATACTGGTCCACGGCAACTCCTTTGGTACCGGTCGAGTGCAACTCATCTACACTCTACTTGGTGCATCCGGGGCTTCCCTGATGCGATGACACCCCGGCGAAAGGAACCACCTCGCATGCGCGCCATCGGAATCGACATCGGTGGCACCAAGATCGCCGGGGCCGTGGTCGATGAACTGGGCGCCATCATCACGCAGGATCGCCGCCCGACCTCCGCCAATGAGCCTCAGGTGATCGAAGACACCGTGGTCGAGATGGTCAAGCACCTCTCCGAAGGCCAGGAGATCTCCGCCGTCGGCGTGGCCGCCGCCGGGTTCATCGACGCGTCGCAGTCGACCGTGTACTACGCCCCCAACATCAACTGGCGCGAAGAGCCGTTCCGCGAGAAGCTCGAGAAGCGCCTCGACCTGCCGATCATCATCGAGAACGACGCGAACGCCGCCGGCTGGGCCGAGTTCCGCTTCGGCGCGGGCCGTCTGGTCAGCGACATGGTCATCCTCACCATCGGCACCGGTGTGGGCGGCGCGATCGTGAGCGGCGATCGCCTGTTCCGCGGCGGCTTCGGAGCCGGTGCCGAACTCGGCCACCTGCGCGTGGTGCCGAACGGCCTGCCCTGCGGCTGCGGTGCGCACGGCTGCATCGAGCAGTACGGCTCCGGCCGGGCGCTGCTCCGCATGGCCAACGAACTCGCGGATGCCGGCGGCATCGGCCAGGTGCTCGCCTCGGTTCGCACCCGCAACGGCGTGCTGACCGGTCAGGACATCAGCGAACTCGTCACCATCGGAGACCCGGGGGCGCTCTCGGCGCTGCGCACGCTCGGCACCTGGCTCGGCCAGGCCTGTGCGAGTCTCTCGGCCGTGCTCGACCCGCAGCTCTTCGTGATCGGTGGGGGAGTCGCTCAATCGGGCGACGTGCTGCTCGACCCGATCCGCGTGGCCTTCCTCGAGGCACTGCCCGCTCGCGGCTACCATCCGGAGCCCGAATTCCGCATCGCCGAACTCGTCAACGATGCCGGTGTGGTCGGTGCCGCCGACCTCGCCCGCCGCTACGCCGAGACGATCTGAGGCCCGATGTTCTATTTCCTCGCGAAGTACCTCGTGGTGGCCCCGGTACTGAAGACCTTCTTTCGGCCCTGGGTGATCGGCCTCGAGAACATCCCGGCCAAGGGCGCGGCCATCCTCGCCTCGAACCACCTCTCGTTCAGCGACTCGGTGTTCCTGCCCGTCGTGGTCGACCGGCAGGTGTCCTTCCTCGCCAAGAGCGAGTACTTCACAGGCAAGGGCATCAAGGGGTGGCTGGTGAAGCTCTTCTTCACCGCCTCCGGCCAGCTGCCGATCGATCGCTCCGGCGGCAAGGCCTCGGAGGCCTCGCTCAACACCGGGCTCAAGGTTCTCGGCCGTGGCGACCTGCTCGGCATCTACCCCGAGGGCACGCGCAGCCCCGACGCGAAGCTCTACCGGGGGCGCACGGGAGTGGCGCGGATGGTGCTCGAAGCGCATGTTCCGATCATCCCGGTCGCCATGATCGACACCGAGAAGGTGATGCCCATCGGGTCGAAGATCCCGAAGATCCGGAGGATTGGCATCATCATCGGCAAGCCACTAGATTTTTCTAGGTTCGAGGGATTGGAATCCGACCGGTTCATCCTTCGCTCCGTGACCGACGAGATCATGTACGAGCTCCACCGCCTCGGCGGACAGGAATACGCCGACGTGTATGCGACTTCGGTTAAGGAGAAACGCGCGAGCGTCGCGCGGACCGTCTCTCCGAGCAGAGACACCAAATAGATACGGGAAACAGTCCAGTGGTAGATCCAACAGAGCAAATCGTCGAAGCGGATGAATCGGTGATTGCGGGTCTGGACTATTGGCGCACCCTTCCGGTCAAGCAGCAGCCGGAATGGCCGGATCAGAACGCCGTCGAAGCCGTGTCGCGCGACCTCGCCTCCTTCCCGCCGCTGGTGTTCGCCGGCGAGGTCGACAACCTCCGCTCGCGCCTGGCCGCGGCCGCCAGCGGGCAGGCCTTCCTGCTGCAGGGCGGCGACTGCGCCGAGACCTTCGCGGGAGCGACCGCCGACCAGATCAAGGATCGCGTCAAGACGGTTCTGCAGATGGCCGTCGTGCTCACCTACGGCGCCTCCATGCCCGTCATCAAGATGGGCCGGATGGCGGGACAGTTCGCCAAGCCCCGCTCGAGCGACACCGAGACGCGCAACGGCGTGACCCTGCCTGCTTACCGCGGCGACATCGTGAACGGCTACGACTTCACTCCGGAGTCGCGCACCGCGAATCCGCAGCGGCTGCTCGACGGCTACCACGTGGCGGCGTCGACGCTGAACCTCATCCGGGCGTTCACGCAGGGCGGCTTCGCCGACCTCCGCCAGGTGCACACCTGGAACAAGGGCTTCACCTCGAACCCGGCGAACGTGCGCTACGAGCAGTTGGCCGGCGAGATCGACCGCGCCGTGAAGTTCATGGTGGCGTGCGGCGCCGACTTCGAGGCGCTGAAGCGCACCGAGTTCTTCGTGAGCCACGAGGCGTTGCTGTTCGACTACGAGCGCCCGATGACCCGCATCGACTCGCGCACCGGACTGCCATACAACACCTCAAGCCACTTCGTCTGGATCGGCGAGCGCACCCGCGACCTCGACGGAGCGCACGTCGACTTCCTGTCGCGCGTTCGCAACCCGTTGGGCGTCAAGCTCGGCCCGTCGACGACCGGTGACGACGTGCTGCGGTTGATCGACAAGCTCGACCCCGACCGCGAGCCCGGCCGCCTGACCTTCATCACACGGATGGGTGCGGGCAAGATCCGCGACGCCCTGCCGCCGCTGCTCGAGACCGTCAAGAACAGCGACGCCAAGCCGCTCTGGGTCACCGACCCGATGCACGGCAACGGCCTCACCACGCCGAACGGCTACAAGACCCGTCGTTTCGACGACGTGGTCGACGAGGTGAAGGGCTTCTTCGAGGCGCACCGCAACGTGGGCACCCACCCGGGTGGCATCCACGTGGAGCTCACGGGCGACGACGTCACCGAGTGCCTCGGCGGCTCGGAGCACATCGACGAGGCGACGCTGGCCACCCGCTACGAGTCGCTCTGCGACCCGCGCCTGAACCACATGCAGTCGCTGGAGCTGGCGTTCCTGGTGGCCGAGGAGCTCGTGGCCACCAACGGCGGTCGCTGACCGCCGTTCGATGAACACGGTCGGCGGTAGCTGACCTTCGTTCTACACGAACGAGACGGTGAGGGTCGAACCCTTCGGCACCATGGTGCCCGGTGAAGGGTTCGTCCCGGTCACCCGCACGAGGCCGGGCGCGAGGTCGGCGCCGAAGTTGTAGTCGAGCGAGAAGCCGGCGTCGATGAGGGTCTGCTTCGCCTTGTCCCAGGTCTGGCCCAGCACGTCGGGCACGGCGACGGGTGCCGGCCCGCGAGAGACGTTCAGCGTGACGCTGTCGCCCGGAACGACCGGGTCGGTCGTGTAGATCGCCTCGTAGACCTGGCCTTCGGGGATGTCGTCATTGAAGTCCTGCGACCCGTCGACCCCGACGAGGCCCACTCCGGACAGGGTGGCCTTCGCCTCGTCGGCGGTCTGGCCCACCACATCGGGCAAGGAACCCGCCGACACGACCAGGGCGATGGGCTGCTGCTCGGGGTACTGAGTGCCGTCGGGGGTGTCGGGCCCGAGCGCGTTGCCAGCGGTGCCGAGGGCGGCGATCACGACGCCGGCTTCCACGTCGCCGTTGAACTGCTGTTTCACGTCGCCTGAGGTGAATCCCGCCGCTTCGAGCGCGGCCGTCGCATCGGCGGATGCCAGGCCCGCGAGTTGAGGAACGGCGATGTTCGCCGGGCCGATCGAGACGAGAACGGAAACCGCTGATCCGTTCTTCACCCCAGCGCCCGAAGCGGGGTCGGTTCCGATCACGGTGCCGGCCGGCACGGTGACGCTCGTCTGATCGGCTGGGGTGGCCTCGAGCCCGAGCGCGGTCAGAGTCGCCACCGCGGCATCCGGCTGCTGACCCGCGACGTCGGGGATGGTGGTCATCGACCCGGGGCCGGCACCGAAGTACCAGGCGCTGCCGCCGAGGGCGACGGCGACCACGAGCACGAGCGCGAAGATCCAGAACCCCCGCTTGCGGCGGGAGGACGCCTTGCGGGCCAGCTTGTCCTTGGGGCCCTGAGGCGGTGTGGGGCCTCCCGGCGCGGCGACCGCACTGCCGTAGACGGTGGTGGCGGAGGTCGCGTCATCGGGCGCGATGGTCTTCACCGGATCGGTGCGTCGCCGAGCCTCGAGCACCTGCGTCTGCGCCTGGTCGAGGTCGGCGTCGAAGGTGTCGGGCGGCAGCACCATCGTGCGCTGCGTCAGCGTGGCGGAGGGCTTCGCGCTGACGATCTCGATCTCGGCCGTGCGGAGACGCTCGAGCATCTCCCGCGCATCCGAGGGCCGCTCGTCGGGCTCCTTGGCCGTGGCCCAGAGCACGAGGTCGTCGAGCTGCTCGGGGATGCCCGGATTCGCGTCGCTCGGCGTGGGCATCGGATCGTTGGCGTGCTGGAACGCGATGGCCATCGGCTGGTCGCCCACGTAGGGCTGGGCGCCGACGAGCATCTCGTACATCATGATGCCGGCGGCGTAGATGTCGCTGCGGGCGTCGGCCATGCCCCGGGTGAGCAGTTCGGGGGAGAGGTAGGCGATGGTGCCGAGCAGCGCTTGACCCGTGGCCGTGTTGGCCGAGACGGCACGGGCGAGACCGAAGTCGCTGATCTTGATGCGGCCGTCGTCGGCCAGCAGAACGTTCTCGGGTTTGAGGTCGCGGTGCACGATGCCGGCCTTGTGCGCGGCGGCCAAGCCGCCGAGCACGGCATCCATCACGTCGACGGTCTGTTCGGTGGTGAGCTTTCCGTAGTCTTTCAGCAGGTCGCGCAGGGTGACGCCCGGCAGGTACTCCATGACGAGGTAGGCCATGTCGCTGTCTTGACCCTGGTCGAACACGTTCACGACGTTCGGATGCGCGAGCCGAGCGGCCGAGCGCGCCTCCTGCACGAAGCGCTCTTTGAACACCACGTCGTCGGCCAGGTGTCCGTGCATGATCTTGATGGCGACCTGGCGTTCGAGCCGCAGATCGGTCGCCAGATAGACGGTGGCCATACCGCCGCGCGCGATGCGGGAACGCACCTGATATCGGCCGTCGATGAGACGTCCGATCATGGGGTCAGGTGGTGCGGTGGTCACGCTTCGAGTTTAGGGAGCAGGGTATCCACTTAGCCGCATAGACACCGAGTGGTTGCGGTTCCGACACCCATCTTTATCCTTTCGTGACGGAAGGGGATTGCCACGCGTGCCGCGATGCATGGCAATCTGTATGCGTGACTGATCTGCCCGCCACCGAGTGGCTGACCGTTCCCGACCTCGTCGAGTTGCTCGACCTGACCCCGAGCAAGGTGCGCCGCCTGATCGAAGACCGCCATCTGGTCGGCACCCGCCGCGACGGTGTGCTCTCCGTGCCCGCCAGCTTCTTGCGCGACGGCGAACCGCTCACCGAGCTCCGGGGAACCATCATCCTGCTGACCGACAACCACTACACCGACGACGAGATCGTGGAGTGGCTGCTGGTGCCGAACGACCTGCTCGACATCGCACCGATCGATGCGCTCCGTGCGGGCCGCAAGGCCGAGGTGCGCCGGGTGGCGCAGGCGCTCGCCTTCTGAGCTCGTAACCGCCTGCACCTGACCGCCTCGGGTTCCTGACGGCTCAGGTCTCGCGCTGCGTGATGGTGCGCGCCAGACTCGCCAATTCGGCGCGGGCGGTGTCACCGATCGGCGCCCGCTCGAGCTCGTCGAGGGCGGTGCGCACCCGCTCGCCGATCATCGTCTCCACCGAGGCGACGGCACCGGTGTCGCGCATGGTCTGCTGCAGCATGCGGATCTGCGCATCCTCGAGGTCGGGATCACCGAGCAGTTCGTCGAACAGACGCCGGGCCGAGTTGTCGAGCCGCTCGCGGGTGAGGGAGACCAGCACGGTGCGCTTGCCCTCGCGCAGGTCGTCGCCGCTCGGCTTGCCGGTGCGGGCCGCGTCGCCGAAGACGCCGAGCACGTCGTCGCGCAGCTGGAAGGCGATGCCGAGCGGCAGACCGAAACGGCGCAGGCTGTCGAGCTGTTCGAGCGAAGCCCCGCGGAGCGACGCGCCGATCTGCAACGGGGCCTCGACGCTGTACTTCGCCGACTTGTAGACGATGACGCGCTCCGCACGCTCGAGCGAGCGCGCGGGATCGGTGGTGGCCCAGGCCCGCTCCTCGAGCAGGTCGAGGTATTGCCCGAGCGTGACCTCGGTGCGCATCACGTCGACCGCTTCGCGGGTGGCGATCAATGTCTGCAACGACGGCGCGGCCAGCACGGCGCGCGAGATGAGCTCGTCGCTCCAGGCGAGCAGCAGGTCGCCGAGCAGGATGGCGCTGCCCTCCCCGAAACTGCGGCCGGCGCCGCGCCAGTTCTCTTCGTGGTGCAGGGCCTCGAAGCGCCGGTGAACGGCGGGCATCCCGCGGCGGGTGTCGGAGTTGTCGATAATGTCGTCGTGCACCAGCGCGGCCGCGTGGAAGAGCTCGAGTCCGGCGCACAGATCGAGCAGGGCGTCCAGCTCTGCTTCGCCCGGCACGGTGGTGGAGCTGTTGGCCGGCGAGACCGCCCGCCAACCCCAATAGCAGAACTGTGCTCGGAACCGCTTCCCGCCGCTGAGAAGATCCCTTGAGAACTGCGCGAAGGGTCGGAGCTCAGGGGCGATGCGGACGAGAATGGAATCACGCGATGCGAGAAATTCGTTGATTCGTGCGTCGACAAGATTGACTAGGCGTGGGCTTTCCATCACTCGCCTAGCCTAGCTAGACTGCGCGCACTACAATCAGCAATATCACGCGTCGGTCCCGAGCCTGAGGTGAAATAGGATGCCGCTTTCGGAGCAAGAACAGAGACTCCTCGATGAGATGGAGCGCAGCCTCTACCACAACGATGCCGATTTCGTCTCGGCAGTCGGCGGTGGTCGAGGGAGACTCAATTACGGCGCGCTTGTGCTGGGAATCCTCGTCGGAATCCTCGGCCTCGGCATCGTGATCGGCGGCGTGATCTTCCATCAACCGCTGATCGGCCTGGTGGGCTTCGTCGCCATGTTCGGTGGCGTGCTGCTCGCCCTCCGACGCTCCAAGCGCGGGCGAGGCGCCCCCGCGACCCCGGCCGGCGCATCCGGAGCCCCGCGTTCGTCGGGTAGCTCCACGTCGAACAAGTCGGGGTTCATGGATCGACTGAACGACCGCTGGGAGCGGCGCGACGACCGCGAGGAGTAACCTCCACAACCCTCCCTGAAAAGAAGACCGGCCCGCGGGCCGGTCTTTTTTTGTGCCTTCGGCTCCCCGGGAAGGCCAATGTGCCTCCATTTCCCTCCACCTGCGAGATCCGCGTGAAATAGGGCATCATGTGGCGTTCCGACGCGCCAGAAGAGCGCTCTTCATTGTTTGGTGGTGGGAAGTGGAGTAAAGTGGAGCCATAGCCCGCAATTCTGGCCGGAAGAGTAAGGGGAGGGTGATGTTCCTTGGCACCTACGCCCCCAAGCTCGACGAAAAAGGGCGCATCATCCTGCCGGCGAAATTCCGCGACGAACTGGCCGGGGGAGTCGTCATGACCCGCGGCCAGGAGAACTGCATCTACGTGTTCTCGACCCGTGAGTTCGAAGACCTGCACGAGAAGATCCGACAGGCGCCGGTCACCAGCAAGCAGGCGCGCGACTACCTCCGCGTCTTCCTCTCCGGCGCCAGCGCCGAGACCCCCGACAAGCAGCACCGTGTGACGGTTCCGGCCCCCCTCCGCTCCTACGCCAAGCTCGACCGCGATCTCGTCGTGATCGGTGCCGGCAGCCGGGCCGAGATCTGGGACGCCGAGGCCTGGAACACCTACCTCGAGGCGCAAGAAGCCGCCTTCTCCGAGACCGACGAGGAGGTGATCCCGGGCCTGTTCTGAGTCGTCGCCCCTGACTCCCAGCCGTTCACAGCCCTGGCGCACTTCCCCGGTGCCAGGTCGGAATGGATGGGGATCAGGGGTTGCGAACCGGAATCCGGATGCTCATGGCCGACGACTCCCTCGACTACTCCGAGATCCACACCTCCGTGATGCTCGAGCGCACCCTCGAGCTGCTCGGGCCTGCGCTCGGCAAACCCGGCGCGGTGCTCGTCGACTGCACCCTCGGCCTCGGCGGTCACTCCGAGGCGTTCCTCCGCGCTTTCCCCGAACTCCACCTCGTGGGGCTCGACCGTGACCCCAATGCGCTGCGGCTCGCGGGGCAGCGGCTCGCACCGTTCGCCGACCGCATCGACCTCGTGCACTGCGTCTACGACGAGATCGACGAGGCGCTCGAAGGTCTCGGCATCGACGGGGTCGACGGCATCCTCTTCGACCTCGGCATCTCGTCGATGCAGGTCGACCAGGTGGAGCGGGGTTTCTCCTACTCGAAGGATGCGCCGCTGGACATGCGGATGGACGACACGGCCGAGTTCACGGCCGCCGAGATCATCGCCACCTACTCCGAGGCCGACCTCCGCCGCATCTTCCGCGACTACGGCGAGGAGAAGCTCGCCGACCGCTACGCCCGGCGCATCGTCGCCGAGCGGGCGAACGGTCCGATTCTGCGCTCCGGACACCTCGTCGACATCATCCAGGCGGCCACGCCCGCCAAGTTCTCGCACTCGGGACACCCCGCCAAGCGGGTCTTCCAGGCCTTGCGCATCGAGGTGAACGCCGAACTCGCGGTGCTCGAACGCGCCATCCCGCGCGCCATCGACGCCCTCGTGCTCGGCGGCCGGATCGTGGTGCTCGCCTTCCAGTCGCTGGAAGACCGGATCGTGAAGCGCGAGTTCCAAGCCCGGGCGAGCTCCACCGCGCCGGCCGGGCTGCCGGTCGAACTGCCCGAACACCGTCCCGAACTGAAACTCCTCGTGCGCGGCGCCGAACTCGCCGACGACGAGGAGCGTGCGCGCAATCCGCGTTCCATCCCCGTGCGTCTCCGCGCCGCAGAGAAGATCAGGAGCATCGCATGACGAATCTGGCCGGCGCCTTCATGGCCCGCCCGAGCGCGGGCATCGCCGAACCCGTCCGCACCCCGCACCTCACGCCGCGAACCCCGCACATCGAGATCGTGCCGACCCGCACCCAGAAGCGGGCACGGCCCAAGATCGCCTACGCCGCCGTGGTGGTGACCGGCGTACTCGCAATCGTGGTGACCCAGTTGCTGCTCTCGATCGGCCTCTCCGACGGCGCCTACGAGATCTCGTCGCTGCAGTCGCAGCAGAAAGAACTCGACCGCAGCAACCAGGTGCTCTCCGAGCAGTTCGACAAGCTGTCGTCGCCCCAGAACCTCGCCGCGAGTGCCGAGTCGCTCGGCATGGTGACCAACAGTGCGCCGGTCTACCTGCGCCTGTCCGACGGGGCCGTTCTCGGCTCGCCGGTCGCCGCGGGCGGAACTTCGGTCACGGGCGGTCAGGCGCTCGTGCCGAACTCACTTCTGACGCCGCCGACGGTCGCGGGAGCGACCGCGGCCGGCGCCGGAGCCGCTGCCGCCGGAGCGGACAGCGCGCCTCCCGCACCCGACGTGCAGCCCGACGTACCGTGGCAGGGTGCGCTTCCCTCTCCGACCACGCGGTGATCGCCCCCGCATGACGCACCAGCTGGAGACCTCGCAGTGAACGCAACCGCCAGCCGCAGCACCCGCCGCCGAGCCACCGTGGCGGTGTTCGCCGTGGTGGCTGTCGTGGCCGTCTTCGTCGTGCGCCTCGTCACCATCCAGGTGGTGCAGGCCGACACGCTGAACGCGGCATCCTTCGACAAGCTCTCGGCCGAGACCACCACCTACGGACTGCGCGGCGACATCGTCGACAATGACGGCACCGTGCTCGCCACCACGGTGCTGCGCTACGACGTCACCGCCTCGCCGAAATCGGTGACCGACTTCGACCGCACGGATGACGCCGGTAAGACCACGACGGTCACCCCCACCCAGGCGGCGGGCGAGATCGCGGCGATCACCGGCCAGACGGCCGACCAGGTCTACGGCATCCTGACCGCCGACCCCTCCTCGAACTTCGCCTACGTGGTACAGGGGATCGACGTCGACGCGTTCCGGTCCATCCGCGATCTCGGCATCCCGTGGCTCTACTACTCCTCGAACCCCGTGCGCACCTATCCGAACGGCGCCGTCGGCGGCAGCGTGGTGGGGTTCATGGGCGAAGAAGACGGCAAGGCAATGGGCACCGCCGGCGTCGAGCAGCTCGACGACCAGTGCTTGACCGGCACCGACGGCGTGCAGACCTACGAGCGCGGCGCCGACGGCGTCGCCATCCCCGGAAGCACGGTCACCACCACCGAGGCTAAGCCCGGCGGCACCGCGATGCTCACCCTCGACAGCGATCTGCAGTGGTTCTCTCAGCAGGCTCTCGCCGCGCGCGTGCAGGAGACCGGAGCAGCCTGGGGAACCGCCGTGGTGCAGGAGGTCAAGACCGGCAAGCTGCTGGCCGTGGCCGACTACCCGAGCGTCGACCCCAACAACCTCGACGCGACGCCCAGCGAAGACCGCGGCTCCATCGCGTTCCAGGCGCCGTTCGAGCCCGGCTCGACCTTCAAGGCCCTCACCGCGGCATCCGTTCTCGACGCCGGTCTCGCGAACGTCGGCACCCAGGTGGAAGCGCCCTACATCTTCACCGACCCGAACGGCGCCTCGACCCGCGACAGCGAGTTCCACGTCGACCCGCTGCGGCTCACCTTCGCCGGCGTCATCCAGGAATCGTCCAACACCGGCACTGCGATGCTCGGCGAACTGCTCTCGCCGCAGCAGCGCTACGACTACATGACGAAGTTCCACATCGGCTCCTCGAGCGAGGTGGGCTTCCCGGGCGAGTCCGGCGGCATCCTGCACCCGTGGGACGAGTGGGACGACCAGACCAACCTCACCACCACCTTCGGTCAGGGGCTCGCGACCACGGCCGTGCAGATGGCCAGCGTCTACCAGGCCCTCGGAAACGGCGGCGTACGCCTGCCGGTGCAGCTGGTCTCCGGCTGCAAGCAGGCCGACGGCACCGTGACGCAGGTTCCGGATGCGAGCGGCCAGCAGGTGGTTTCACCCCAGGCCGCGACCGACACCATCAACATGCTGGAGACGGTCGCGACCGGCGGATACGCCTCCGCCGACCTGCTGATCCCGGGCTACCGGGTGGCCGCGAAGACCGGAACAGCGCAGATGAGCGACGGGTCGGGAGCCTACGGCGACAGCTACATCACCTCGCTCGCCGGACTCGCTCCAGCCGACGATCCGCAGTACGTCGTTTCGGTCACCATCGCGAAGCCCGTTACCATTGAGAACGGTTTGGCGGCGGCACCGGTCTTTCAGAAGATCATGTCGCAGGTTCTGAAAGAACACCGGGTACTGCCTTCGACGGTTCCGGGTCCGGACCTTCCCACGACGTATTGAGCACGAGGAGACCAGTGACTGATCGGGGTTCCTCGGCTCTCCGACCGGAGCATCCGATCGCACGGTCGCTGCCGCACCTCGTCGAGGACTTCGGCTTCGAGCAGGTCGGCCCCTCGGTCTCCGAGGTGGTCTCGGGTATCACGATCTCGTCTCGCGACGTCATGCCCGGAGACCTCTACGTGGGGCTGAAGGGCCAGCGATTCCACGGGGCTTCCTTCGCGGCCGCCGCGAAGGAAGCGGGGGCCGTCGCCGTGCTGACCGATCCCGA
The DNA here is from genome assembly GCF_024979235.1 of Herbiconiux aconitum. Classification (NCBI taxonomy): domain Bacteria; kingdom Bacillati; phylum Actinomycetota; class Actinomycetes; order Micrococcales; family Microbacteriaceae; genus Herbiconiux; species Herbiconiux aconitum. The sequence goes on along the minus strand of NZ_JANLCM010000002.1, from coordinate 1,133,282 downwards.
GGGCGTCGACCTCGCGGCCGAGTCCGGCCTGCCGGTCATCGTCACGCCCGAACCGCGCCTCGCGCTCGGCGAACTGGCGGCATGGATCTACCGCACCCGCGACCAGCCGCCGACGATGTTCGGCGTCACCGGCACGAACGGCAAGACCAGCGTGGCCTACCTGCTCGAAGCGATCCTGCGCCAGCTCGGCATCGTGGCCGGTCTCAGCACCACGGCGGAGCGACGGATCGGCGACGTCACGATCGTGTCGAAACTCACCACGCCCGAAGCCACCGAGATCCACGCCATGCTGGCCCGGATGCGCGAGGCGCACGTGCGCTCGGTCATCCTCGAGGTCTCGGCCCAGGCCATCACGCAGCACCGCGTCGACGGCATCGTCTTCGACGTGGTGGGCTTCACGAATCTCACCCACGACCACCTCGACGACTACGAGACGATGGACGTCTACTTCGAGGCCAAGCGCGAACTCTTCCAACCCGATCGCGCCCGCCGCGGCGTCGTGATCGTCGACGGATACTGGGGTGCCCGTCTGGTGCAGGAATCCCGCATCCCGCTCACCACCATCTCCACCTCGCCGGAATCCGACGCGGAATGGACCCTCACGATCGACGAGGAGCTGGCCGATCGCACGGCGTTCACCCTGCGCGGCCCGGAGCGGCGTGAGCTCTCCACCTCGGTGCCGCTGCTCGGCAGCTACATGGCCGCCAACGCGGCTCTCGCGATCGTGATGCTGGTGGAGTCGGGCTTCGACCTCGGTGCCATCGCCCACGCGCTCAACGAGCCCTCCGAAGACGCCGAAGGGCACGAACGCGGGCTCGAAGAGGGGCGTGTCGCGGGAATCGACGTGTACATCCCCGGCCGGGCCGAGAAGATCTCGGGCGAGCGCGGCCCCATCGTCTACATCGATTACGGCCACAGCCCCGATGCCTTCACCTCGACGCTCGAGTCGATCCGGCGGGTCACCGACGGCCGCATCATCATGCTCTTCGGCGCCGACGGTGACCGCGACCCTTCCAAGCGCGAAGAGATGGGCTCGATCGCGGCCCGGCTCGCGGATGCCGTGGTGATCACCGACTTCCACCCGCGCTCCGAAGACCCGGCGGCGATCCGGCGGGTGCTGCTCGACGCGGCCCGCGCCGCCGTTCCCGAGCGCGAGATCCACGAGGTCGCCGAACCCCGTGCGGCTTTCCGGAAGGCGCTTTCGATCGCCGACGAGGGTGACGTGATCCTCTACGCCGGGCCCGGACACGAGAACTACCACGAGGTCGCGGGGGAGCGGATCCCGTATTCTGCTCGCGACGACGCACGCAACGCGCTGCACGAACACGGATGGCTCTGATACATGCTCGATCTCACTCTGACCGAGATCGCGGAGGCGCTCCAGGGCGAACTCGTGATCACCGATGCTGCGGCGGGCGCCGGGTTCTCCCCGGACACCGTCGTGAACGGAACGGTCGACACCGACTCGCGCCTGATCGGCGAGGGTGACGTCTTCGTCGCCAAGAGGGGCGAGTTCGACGACGGTCACCGCTTCGTGACGTCGGCCGTCGAGGCGGGTGCGGCACTCGTCGTGGTGGAGCACGTCTTCGACGTCGACGTTCCGCAGATCGTGGTGGCCGATTCGGTGCTGGCGCTCGGATATTTCGCGACGGATGTCGTGGCTCGGGTGCGCGCATCCGGAGACCTCAGAATCGTGGGCATCACCGGCTCGAACGGCAAGACCACCACGAAGAACCTGCTGAAGTCGATTCTCGAACGCGTGGGCGAGACGGTCGCGCCGCGCGACTCGTTCAACAACGAGGTGGGTGCGCCTCTCACGATGCTGAAACTCACCCCCTCCAGCCGCTTCCTGGTGGCCGAGATGGGCGCGAGCGGCAAAGGCGAGATCACGCGACTGATCCGGATGGCCAAGCCCGACGTGGGCGTGGTGCTCACCGTCGGTCTCGCGCACGCCGGCGAGTTCGGCGGCATCGAGACCACCCTCGCCACGAAGACCGAGATGGTGCAAGACCTCGAGCCCGGTGACGTCGCTGTGCTGAACCGCGACGACTCGCGGGTGGCCGGCATGGCCGAGAAGACGGCTGCAAGGGTTTTGTGGTTCGGACTCTCCGACGAGGCTGCCGTGCGCGCCACCGACATCGACGCCACCGCGGCGGGCACCTCGTTCGTGCTGCACCTGCCCGACGGAACGGCGCCGACCGTGCGCTTCGCCGTGCTCGGCGAGCACCACGTGATGAACGCCCTCGCCGCTGCCGCCGCCGCCCACGTGCTCGGTGTGCCCGCCGACGACATCGTCTCCGGCCTCGAATCGGTCACCCGCGCCGAACGCTGGCGCATGGAGGTGATGGGCGGCCGTGACGGCGTGCGCGTCATCAACGACGCCTACAACGCCAGCCCCGACTCGATGGCTGCCGCCCTCAAGACCATCGCGCTGATCGCGACGCCCGAGCAACGCACCACCGCTGTGCTCGGCGAGATGAGCGAGCTCGGCCCCTACTCCGTCGAGGAGCACGACCGCATCGGGCGCATGGTGGTGCGTTTCAACATCCACCGCCTGATCGTGGTGGGCGAGGGCGCTCGCGCCATCCATCTCGCCGCCGAGCACGAAGGCTCCTGGGGTGGCGAGGCGATCTTCGTCGACACCGCCGACGAGGCTTTCGCCCTGATCGAGGCCGACACGCGGCCGAACGACCTGATCCTCGTGAAGTCGTCGAACTCCGCCGGCCTCCGGTTCCTCGGCGACCGCATCGCGGAGGCGAACTCGGTTGCGCCCGCTGATTCGATTGCGGAGGCGAACGCATGATCACCCTGCTCGCTTCGGCCTCGCTCTCGCTGGCCTTCTCGCTCTTTCTCACCCCGGTGTTCATCCGCATGTTCAAGCGCCTCGCCTGGGGCCAGTTCATCAACGTCGACACCCCTGATGCGCACCACGTCAAGCGCGGAACACCCACGATGGGCGGCATCGTCATCATCCTGGCGGTGCTCTTCGGCTACTTCGTCTCGGCCCTGCTGACCCAGGAACCTCCGACGGTCTCGGGCCTGCTCGTGCTCTTCCTGATGACCGGCCTCGGTGTCGTTGGGTTCATCGACGACTTCCTGAAGGTGCACAAGGAGCGCAGTCTCGGCCTCACCCCCTGGGCGAAGATCTCGGGGCAGGTCATCGTGGGCGTGGTGTTCGCGCTGCTCGCGATCCAGTTCCCGAACAAGCAGGGCGAGACGCCCGCATCGACGCAGATCTCCTTCATCCGCGACCTGCCGTTCGACTTCCTCTCCTGGGGCGCCGTCATCGGGGTCATCGCTTTCGTGGTGTGGATCTGCATCATCGTCATGTCCACCTCGAACGGCGTGAACCTCACCGACGGGCTCGACGGCCTGGCGCCCGGGTCGAGCATCCTCGCCATCGGCTCCTTCGTGATCATCGGGTTCTGGCAGTTCAACCAGTCGTGCGCGAATGTCACGCTCGACACCGACGTGCTCGACAAGTGCTACGACGTGCGCGATCCGCTCGACCTCGCCGTGGTGGCGGCCACCATCGTCGGAGCCCTGATCGGCTTCCTCTGGTGGAACACCAACCCCGCGAAGATCTTCCTCGGCGACACCGGTTCGCTCGCCCTCGGTGGCGCGCTGGCGGCCCTGGCGATCCTCGCCCGCACCGAGCTCCTGCTCATCCTGATCGGCGGCATCTTCGTGATCGTGGCCGGCCAGGTGGCGGTGCAGCTCACCTACTTCAAGCTCACCAAGGGCAAACGCATCTGGCGCGCCAGTCCGCTGCACCACCACTTCGAGATGAAGGGCTGGGCCGAGGTCACCATCGTGGTGCGCTTCTGGATCATCGCGGGGCTCTTCGTGGCCGGCGCCGTGGGCTCGTTCTATCTCGAGTGGCTCTCGCGATGACGGATGACGCCGCGCTGCCGTCGGGGTCGGCCCGCCTCGACGGACTGACCAGCTGGCACGCCGACTGGGCCGGCCTCCGCGTCGCGGTGCTGGGTCTCGGCGTCACCGGATTCTCGGTCGCCGACACACTCACCGAGCTCGGCGCATCCGTTCTCGTCGTCGCTGAATCGGCGAAGAAGGAGTACGCCGACCTCGTGCCCGTGATCGGTGCGAAGCTCGTGCTCGCACCGGCGGGCGAAATCCCCGCCGAACTCGCCGACTTCGAACCGGAGCTCGTGGTGGCATCGCCCGGCTACCATCCCGACGACGCCCTGATCGTCTGGGCCGAGTCGGCCGGCACACCGGTGTGGGGCGACGTGGAGCTCGCCTGGCGACTGCGCGACAAGGTGGTGCGACCGGATGGCCGGCCCGCCGACTGGATCGCCGTCACCGGCACCAACGGCAAGACCACCACGGTGCAGCTCACCGCGTCGATGCTGCTGGCCGCAGGCCTCCGGGTGGCGCCGTGCGGCAACATCGGCATCCCCGTGCTCGACGCCATCCGCGACCCGCAAGGATTCGACGTGCTCGTGGTGGAGCTCTCGAGCTACCAGCTGCACTCGACCTCGAGCATGTCGCCCTGGGCCTCCGTCGTTCTGAACGTGGCCGACGACCACCTCGACTGGCACGGCTCCTTCGAGGCCTACGCGGCCGCGAAAGCACGCGTGTACACGAACACCCGGGTCGCCTGCGTCTACAACAAGGGCGACGAGCTGACGATGCGCATGGTCGAAGACGCCGAGGTGGTCGACGGCGCCCGCGCCATCGGCTTCGGTCTCGGCGTGCCCGGCCCGAGCGACTTCGGCGTGGTCGACGGCATCCTCTGCGACCGCGCCTTCCTCGACGACCGCCGCGACGCAGCCCTCGAGATCGTGACGGTCGACGAGCTCCGGATGCGCGGCCTGGCCGCCCCGCACACCGTCGCCGACGTGCTCGCCGCCGCCGCACTCGCGCGGAGCTACGGCGCACCGATCGAAGCTATCCGTGCCGCGCTGGCCGAGTTCACGCTCGATCGGCACCGCATCGAGCACGTCGTCACCGCCGGGGGAGTCACCTGGGTCGACGATTCGAAGGCCACCAACCCGCACGCCGCAGCGGCGTCATTGCGCGCCTACCCGTCGATCGTCTGGGTGGTCGGGGGGCTCTTGAAGGGCGTCGACATCGATCCGCTGGTGCAGGCATCCGTCGCCCCGGAAGCCGGCAGAGAGAGCAGCCGTGTGCGTGCCGTCGTGGTGATCGGAGCCGACCGCACGGAGGTCGTCGCCTCTTTACGACGACACGCGCCGGAGCTGCCGCTGTTCGAGGTCGACGACGCAGAGACTAGTGACGTAATGTCCGCAGCGGTCGCCTTGGCAGCCGCAGCGGCCCGGCCCGGAGACGTGGTGCTGCTGGCACCGGCGGCGGCGTCGATGGACCAGTTCGCAGACTATGCCGACCGAGGAACGCGTTTCGCGGAGGCGGTGCGGAAGCACGTGGGAGGTATTGACGGTGACGACACCCTCCCGGACTCTCCCTCGATTCGGCCGCGGTAGAGCGAACGCGAAGCCCAGGGCCGGCGCTCCGGCGGCGGATGCGTCGAGCGGGCACTCCGCCCGCATCTCGCTCGGCCAGGTCTTCACCGCCGAATCGAGCAACTACTTCCTGCTTCTCGGCACCACGCTTTTCCTGGTGCTGCTCGGCCTGGTGATGGTGCTCTCGTCGAGCTCGATCGACTCCTTCACCGAACGCCAGGGCTTCTTCGGCGTGTTCTGGAAGCAGGGTCTGTTCGCTCTCATCGGCATCCCGCTCATGCTCGTGGTCTCGCGCCTGCCCATCCGCTTGTTCAAACGCTGGGCGTGGCTTGCGATCTTCGTGGCGATCGGCGTGCAGCTGCTCGTGTTCACCCCCCTCGGCGACGAGGTGGGCGGCAACCTCAACTGGATCGCCATCGGCGGTTACACCTTCCAACCCTCGGAGCTCGTGAAGCTCGCCCTGGTGATCTGGATGGGCGCGATCCTTGCGAAGAAAGAGGCACTGCTTGGCAAGCTCGGGCACGTGGCCATCCCGGTGCTCCCGGTGGCGGGCGGCGCGATCCTCCTCGTGCTGCTCGGAGGCGACCTCGGAACGGTGATGATCATGGCCGGGCTCGTGTTCGGCGCCCTGTTCTTCGCCGGCATCAAGCTCCGGATGTTCGTGCTGCCGGTGATCGCGGGCGCTCTGATCGCCGTGACGGTCGCCTTCTCCAGCGAGAGCCGCACCACGCGCATCATGTCGTTCTTCAACGGCTCGGGCACCGACTACCAGGGCACCGACTGGCAGGCGCAGCACGGCGAGTGGGCGCTGGCCGGCGGGGGCATCTTCGGGGTCGGGCTCGGCAACTCGAAAGCCAAATGGTCGTGGCTACCGGCGGCCGACAACGACTACATCTTCGCGATCATCGGCGAAGAACTCGGCCTCGTCGGAGCGATCGTGGTGCTGCTGCTGTTCATCGCGCTGGCCATCGCTTTCATCCGCATCATCCGCTCGTCTCGCGACATGTTCTCGAAGGTCGTCACGGGTGCCGTGATGGTGTGGCTGATCGGGCAGGCCTTCGTCAACATCGCCGTGGTGCTCGGCGTGCTCCCGGTGCTCGGCGTGCCATTGCCCCTGATATCGTCGGGCGGCTCCGCTCTCTTGACCACCTTGGCGGCGATCGGGATCGTGCTCGCCATCGCCCGGGACAGCGCGCGCGAGAACTCCCTCACGAACGCGCGGGAACGATGACCACCTATCTCCTCGCCGGGGGCGGCACAGCGGGTCACGTCAACCCGTTGCTCGCCACGGCCGACGAACTGCGCCGCCGCGACCCGGCGGCCCAGGTCATCGTGCTCGGCACCGCGGAGGGGCTCGAGTCGCGGCTGGTGCCGGCTCGCGGCTACGAACTGCTCACCATTCCCAAGCTGCCGTTCCCGCGGAGGCCGAACGGTGCGGCCCTGCGCTTTCCGGGCGCGTTCCGCCGCACCATCGCCTCGGTGACCGAGATCATCCGGTCCCGTGGCGTCGACGTGGTAGTGGGCTTCGGCGGCTACGCGTCGGCGCCGGGCTACCTGGCCGCTCGGCGTGCCGGCGTGCCCTTCGTCATCCACGAGGGCAACGCGAAGCCCGGACTCGCCAATCGCCTCGGCGCGCGCTACTCGCCGTGGGTGGGCGTAAGCTTCGCGGCCACGCCGTTGCGGCACGCCGTGCTCACCGGGATGCCCCTACGCGCGGAGGTCACGGCGCTCGCCGATCCCGGTGCGCGCGCCGCCTCAGCCGTCACCGCCCACGAGCTCTTCGGGCTTGACGCCTCGCGGCCCACGCTGCTGGTGACCGGCGGATCGCTCGGCGCCCGCCGCATCAACGCCACGGTGCACGCCTCCGCCCGCGCCTTCCTGCACGCCGGGTGGAATGTGCTCCACATCGCGGGCAACCGGTCGGAGGTCGACGACCCAGAGCTGCCGGGCTATGTCTTCCTGGAGTACTGCGACCGGATGGACCTCGCTCTCGCCGTCGCCGACTTCGCGATCTCCCGCGCCGGCTCGTCGACGCTCAGCGAGTTCGCCGTGATCGGCGTTCCGGGCGTGCTGGTGCCCTATCCGGTCGGCAACGGCGAACAGCGCTACAACGCGCGCGACCTGGTGGATGCGGGAGGCGCCATCCTGGTGACGGACGCCGAGTTCCTGCCGGCCTGGGTCGACCGAGAGGTCATTCCGCTGCTGGCGGACACCGAGCGCATCGCGAGCATGACGGCGGCGGCCAAGAGTGTCGGCATTCCCGACGCGACAGCTCGCCTGGTCGCGCTGATCGAGCGGTCCCTCCGTGGGGCCACCGACGGGAAGGGCGCCGCGTGAGCGTAACCTTGTCTGCGATGCGCGGCCGCGCCGAGCATCCTGAGCGTTCCGAATTCGCTGGAAAGTGTGAGCACCCGTGATCAAGCCCGACCTCTCGATCGAGATTCCCGACACCCTCGGCGCCGTGCACTTCGTGGGCATCGGCGGAGCGGGGATGAGTGGCATCGCCCGCCTGTTCAAGGCGTCCGGTCTCACCGTCACGGGCTCCGACCGCAGCGACTCGAAGACCGCCGCGAAGCTCCGTGCCCAAGACATCCCGGTGGCCGTCGGGCACGACGCCACGAACATCGGCGACGCCGACACCCTCGTGGTGACGAGTGCGCTCTGGGCCGACAACCCCGAATACCTCGCCGCCCAGGAGCGGGGTCTGACCATTCTGCATCGCTCGCAGGCGCTGGCCTGGCTCGTGAACAAGCAGCGACTCATCGCGGTCGCCGGCGCGCACGGCAAGACCACCTCCACCGGCATGATCGTCACCGCGCTGCTCGAACTCGAGCAGGAGCCCTCGTTCGTGAACGGTGGTGTCATCTCCGAGCTCGGCACGAGCTCCGCCCTCGGTGACGGTGAGATCTTCGTGGTGGAGGCCGACGAATCCGACGGGTCGTTCCTGCTCTACGACACCGCCGTGGCGCTGATCACGAACGTCGACCCCGACCACCTCGACCACTACGGCTCGGTCGAAGCGGTGGAGGATGCGTTCGTGCGGTTCGCCGACGCGGCATCCGAACTCGTGGTGATCTCCTCCGACGACGCGGGCGCGCTGCGGGTGTCGTCGCGGGTGTCGCACCCCCGGGTGCTCACCTTCGGCGAAGCTCCCGATGCCGACTTCCGGGTGCACTCCATCGACACCTCCGGCCCGGTGCGGTACGTCGTCGACCACGAGGGCGTCAGCTACCCGGGCTTGCTGCGTGTGCCCGGGCACCACAACGCCATCAATGCCACGGGAGCCGTGGCCGTGCTGGTGGGGCTGGGCTTCGCTCCGGATGCGGCCATCGCCGCCGTGGGCTCCTTCGGCGGCACCGGCCGCCGGTTCGAACTGCACGGCACCGTCGGCGGCGTGAGCGTCTACGACGACTACGCCCACCACCCCACCGAGGTCGACGCGGCGCTGACGGCGGCGCGCACGGTGGTGGGGGAGGGCCGCATCATCGCGGTGCACCAGCCGCACCTCTACAGCCGCACGCAGCTGATGGCAGGGGAGTTCGCGTCGACGTTGGAGCGAACCGCCGACTTCACGATCGTGCTCGACGTCTGCGGGGCGCGCGAAGATCCGATCCCCGGTGTCACGGGCGAGACGGTTTCGTCGCGTTTCGACGACGCATCGCACGTCACCTACATCGACGACTGGCAGCGCGCGGCCGACTTCCTCGCGTCGTACGCCCGGCCCGGTGACTTCGTGGTCACGCTCGGCTGCGGCGACGTGAACCTCATCGTGCCGCAGTTGCTCGATTCGCTCGAGCAGGCCTCCTCGTCGTCCTCCCGTGCGGGTGCGGGAGGAGAGTGAAGAGGCCACCGGGCATCACGCCACCGCCGCCCCCGCCGCCGGTCGACCCCCCGGCTTCTGCGGGCCGTTCGGCGCGCCCCAAGCCGGCCAAGAAGCGGCCGTCGCCCGCAGCCCCGGATGCGCCCCCCGCGTCGAAGCCCACCCGCGCCCCCATCGACGTGCGCGACGCCGAAACGGCTCCCATCGACCCCCTGCCCCCGTCGGCCCGCGCCTCCCGCACCACCCCGAGCCCCTCCCAGCCGCTCGCGTCTCCGCGCGCCACCCAGACCCCACCTCCCGCGCGCCCCGCCCGACGCACCACCGACGCCGCCCCCTGGTGGACCACCCCCGCCTCAGCGGCCGACGACGACCCCACCCCGCCGCCCGCCACCCCATCAGACGCGAACGCAAGCGTCCGCTTCGGCAAGAAGTCGCGCACGGAGTCCGCCGCGCCGTCCGACGCGAACGCAACCGTCCCCCTCGGCAAGAAGTCGCGCACCGAGGCCGCTGCCCCGTCAGATCCGAATGCCACCGTCCCTCTCGGCAAGAAGTCACGCACGCGACCGAAGACAACGGGGCCCTCCCAGACAACCCAGGGCGACGGCGAGGCCGCGGCAGCGACCTCCCCGGAGCATGTCCCCCCGCGCCGCAGTAGCGGCGGCGCGGCAATAGGCACAGCCACCCTCCGCGCCGCCATCAAAGACCGCCGTCGCTACGAAAAAGCCGAGTCGCGCCGCTTCACCCAACGCTCCCGCCGACGCCGGATGGCCTGGCTCATCTCCGGAGCATCCGTCGCCGCTCTGGTCGTGGTGGTGCTGCTGGCCGCCTATTCGCCGCTCCTCGCGGTGCGCACGCTCACGGTCGAGGGACTCACCCGGCTCGACCCCACGACGGTCACCACCGCCCTCGACGACCAGCTCGGCCGCCCGCTCGCCCTGGTCGACTACGGGGCGATCGAGCGTGACCTGGCCCAGTTCCCGTACATCGAGTCGTATTCGGTCGAGGCCCGCCCGCCCGACACGCTCGCCGTGCGCATCATCGAACGGCGCCCCGTCGCCCAGGTACAGAACGACGCCGGTTTCACGCTGATCGACTCGGCCGGTGTCTCCGTGCAGGAGTCGCCGGAGCGCATCCCGGGTTTCCCGGTGCTCGATCTCACGGGCACCGAGATCGGCAGTGCCGGTTTCCGGGCGGCCTCGGCCGTGCTGATGTCGCTGCCGGATGCCCTGATCGCCCAGGTCGACCGCATCAGCGGCACCACGCCCGACAGCGTCACGATGGTGTTCACCGGCGCGGGCCAACGCGTGGTCTGGGGAGACGCCGACGACTCGGATCTGAAGGCGCGCATCCTGCAGCGCCTGATCGCCACGCAAGACCCGTCGCTGCCGGTCGAGTACGACGTGTCGAGCCCGCAGAGCCCCGTCATCCGCTGAAGCAATCGCGACACGCGGCGCGGCGTCGTGGGCGGCCCGGGCATCGTCGCCTAGGTTCATGTCTAGGAAATACATACTCGGAATAACATTAACTTTCAAGTAGAACTTTAAGGTTCTAGCCCAAACGTTTCAGCGGAGGCCGGACGTGACTTCAAACCAGAACTACCTAGCCGTAATCAAGGTCGTCGGCATCGGCGGCGGCGGCGTGAACGCCGTGAACCGCATGATCGAGCTCGGTCTTCGCGGAGTCGAGTTCATCGCCATCAACACCGACGCGCAGGCGCTGCTGATGAGCGACGCCGACGTCAAGCTCGACGTCGGTCGCGAGATCACCCGTGGGCTCGGCGCCGGAGCCGACCCCGAGGTGGGCCGCCGTGCCGCCGAAGACCACGCAGAAGAGATCGAAGAGGCACTGGCCGGCGCCGACATGGTGTTCGTGACCGCGGGTGAAGGTGGCGGAACCGGAACCGGTGGCGCCCCTGTCGTCGCCCGAATCGCGAAGTCGATCGGTGCTCTGACGATCGGTGTCGTCACGAAGCCCTTCGGCTTCGAGGGCAAGCGCCGCGCCGCCCAGGCCGAAGACGGTGTCGCCACACTGAAGAACGAGGTCGACACCCTCATCGTGGTGCCCAACGACCGCCTGCTCGAGATCAGCGACCGCGGCATCAGCATGCTCGAGGCCTTCTCCACGGCCGACCAGGTGCTGCTCGCCGGTGTGCAGGGCATCACCGACCTCATCACCACCCCGGGCCTCATCAACCTCGACTTCGCCGACGTGAAGTCGGTCATGCAGGGTGCAGGATCGGCCCTCATGGGCATCGGTTCGTCGCGGGGCGCCGACCGCGCCATCAAGGCGGCCGAACTGGCGGTCGCGAGCCCGCTCCTCGAGGCGTCGATCGACGGAGCGCACGGAGTGCTGCTCTCCATCCAGGGCGGGTCGAACCTCGGCATCTTCGAGATCAACGACGCCGCCAAGCTGGTTCAGGATGCGGTGCACCCCGAAGCCAACATCATCTTCGGCGCCGTGATCGACGACACCCTCGGCGACGAGGTGCGCGTCACCGTCATCGCGGCCGGATTCGACGGCGGTGAGCCGAACGCCTCGATCGACACGCGCCGCGGCGGCTTCGTCGCCGCGAAAGACGAGGGCGACCCCTTCGGTCGGGGCGCCGCCACCGCGACCCTCCGTCGCGAGCAGAAGACCGAGGTGGTCGAAGAGGCGCCCGCTCCGCAGCAGCAGACCTGGTCGGCTCCCGCGAGCGATCTCGGGCTCACCGGTGCGGTCGCGCTCGATCCCGCGTCAGAAGACGACGACGCCGATCTGGACGTCCCCGACTTCCTGAAGTAGGTAACGCGTGACAGAGCTCCCGAGTGAACTCTCGCTCTCCGAGCGCCTGAACGAGGTGACCGGCCGGATCGCGGATGCCGCCCACGCGGCGGGCCGCGATCCGGCCAAACTCACCACCATCGTGGTGACCAAGTTCCATCCGGCGTCGCTGGTGCGGGAGCTCTACGCGCTCGGGGTGCGCGACTTCGGCGAGAACCGCCACCAGGAGGCGCGTGAGAAGGCGCTCGAACTCGCCGATCTCGAGCTCGACTGGCACTTCATCGGGCAGTTGCAGACCAAGAAGGCGCGTCAGGTGCGCGAGTACGCCCGCGTCATCCATTCGATCGACCGCGAAGCACTCATCGCGGCGCTGGCGGCCGGCACGCCCCCGATCGACTGCTTCTTGCAGGTCAACCTCACCGATGACCCCGAACGCGGGGGAGCGCAGCCGGCCGAGGTGCCATCCCTGTCCGAAGCAATCGCCGCTGCCGAGGGGTTGCGACTGCTCGGCGTGATGGCCGTCGCGCCGCTGGGCGAAGAGCCTCGGCCGGCGTTCGCGCGTCTCCGAGAACTCCGCGACACGGTGGCGCGCGTCGTGCCCGGCGCGACGTCGATCTCGGCCGGGATGTCGCACGACTTCCGCGAAGCGATCGCCGAAGGCGCGACACACCTCCGCATCGGCACCGCAATCACGGGAAACCGGCCCGTGCGCGTTTAATCTCGGGGTAGGAAAAGTTACCGCTACCGGAGGTTCGCATGGCCAACCCACTGCGCAAGACCATGGTTTACCTGGGTCTCGCCGACGAAGAACTCGAATACGACGAGGCGCCCGCTCAGGCCGCGCCCGTGGCTCCTGTGCCGCATCCGCACCCGCAGGCGACCGTCTCCCAGGCGCCCGTCGCGAACCGCGCCCCGGTCACGCCGCTCCGCAAGACCTCGCACACGAAGAATGTGGCTCCTGCTGAAATGAATGAGATCCTCACCGTCCACCCCAAGCAGTACAAGGACGCCCAGGTCATCGCCGAGAACTTCCGCGAAGGCATCCCGGTGATCATCAATCTGTCGCAGATGACGGATGCCGATGCGCGCCGCCTGATCGACTTCGCGGGCGGCCTGTCGCAGGGCCTCTACGGCAAGATCGAGCGCGTCACGAGCAAGGTCTTCTTGCTCTCGCCGTCGCATGTCTCGGTCTCCGGAGACGCCGCCGGCGAAGCTCGCGCAGAAACTTCCTTCTTCGTCCAGTCATAATTACTGAGTGGGTTCCCTCGTCACCATCATCGCGACCGTCGTCTATTTCGCGCTGCTGCTGTACTTCTTCCTGATGTGGGGCCGGTTCATCCTGGACCTCGTCCGGACGGTTCGCCGTGACTGGCGACCGGCCGGAGCCCTGCTGGTGCTCGCTGAGGTGACGTATACCGTCACCGACCCGCCGATCCGGTTCTTCCGGCGCGTCATCCCGCCTCTCCGGGTGGGCTCGATCTCGCTGGATTTCGGGTGGAGCATCGTGATGCTGATCGTCATCATCGCGCTCTCGGTGGCCGGTTTCGTGCGTTCGCAATAGGGTGCCCATGTATCCTGAACACAACGGCTCCTCAAACTGATCGTCCCGTTCACGGGACGTTCGTCGGGAATGTTGCTACGGTTAGCAACGCGTTATCACTGTTGTCAAAGCAATAAGGGTGGAAAACCATGGCGTTAACTCCGGAAGATGTTGTTAACAAGAGATTTTCTCAGACCAAGTTCCGTGAAGGTTACGACCAGGACGAGGTCGATGACTTCCTCGACGAGGTCGTCGTCGAGCTTCGTCGGCTGACGCAGGAGAACGAGGAGCTGAAGGCTCAGCTCGAGACCGGCGGCGCCCCCGTGGCTGCTGCTCCGGTCGAGGCTGCTGCGGTCGTCGAAGAGGTCGTCGTCGAGGCCCCCGCGCCCGTCGCCGAGGTTCCGGCACCTGTCGCCGCCGCTCCGGCCGTCGATGTCGACGACGAGACCGGTTCGACCACGAACCTCCTGCAGCTGGCCCGCCGCCTGCACGACGAGCACGTGAAGGAAGGCGCCGACAAGCGCGACGCCCTCATCGCGGAAGGTCATGCCACCGCCGCTCGCATCGTGGCTGAGGCCGAGACCAAGCAGCGCAACGAGCTGGCCCGTCTCAACCAGGAGAAGGCCGGCATCGAGCACCGCATCGACGAACTGCGCACCTTCGAGAAGGACTACCGCGCGGGTCTGAAGACCTACATCGAAGACCAGCTCAAAGACCTGACGTCGTCGAGCGTCGACGGCGAGAAGAGCCCGTCGACCAGCTTCAGCGGCTTTGGCGGATAGGGAACGTTCGAGAGTTCGTCCCCGGGTCCTGATCGTCCTGGTGGCCGTCGCAGCAGCGTCGGTCGCCATCGATCAGATCACGAAGCTTCTGGTTGTTCAGAATCTTGAATTGGGTGAGGTCGTCCCCGTTGTGGGCGACCTCATCCAATTTCACTTTGTGAAGAACTCCGGTGCCGCGTTCTCGATCGGAAACGCCTACACCTGGATCTTCTCGATCCTCGCCGCCGCCGTCACCGTCTTCATCATCTGGTTCGCGCGGCGCATCCGTTCGCTCGCCTGGGCCGTCGTGTTCGGCCTTCTGCTCGGCGGAACACTCGGCAACCTGCTCGACCGGCTGTTCAAGGAGCCGGGCTTCGGCGTGGGGCACGTGATCGACTTCATCACGATCCCGCTCCTACCGGCCATCTTCAACCTGGCCGACGTATCGATCACCGCCGCGATGGTGCTGTTCCTCATTCTCACCATCCGCGGCATCGGCCTAGATGGCACGCGTCAGAGCGACCACGTCGAGCAGAAGAGCGACGAGCACGAGCAGGAAGAGCACGAGCAGGTCTGATGGAATCGCGCACCCTCCCCGTTCCCGACGGACTCGACGGCACCCGCGTGGATGCCGGCATCGCCAAGTTGCTCGGATTCTCGCGCACCTTCGCGGCCGAGGTCGTCGACGCCGGGGGAGTGACCGTCGACGGCCGCACCGTCGGCAAGTCGGACAAACTGCGGCGTGACAGCTGGCTCTCGGTCGAGTGGTCGCCGCGGGAGGAACCGCAGATCATCGCCGTGGTCGTGCCCGAACTGACGGTCGTCTACGACGACGACAGCATCATCGTGGTGGACAAGCCGGTCGGCGTGGCCGCGCATCCCTCGGTCGGCTGGGACGGGCCCACCGTGCTCGGAGCCCTCGCGGGTGCGGGCTACCGCATCGCGACCAGCGGAGCCGCCGAGCGAGCGGGCATCGTGCACCGGCTGGATGCGGGCACCAGCGGCCTGATGGTGGTGGCGAAGACCGAGGCCGCCTACACCTGGCTGAAGCGGGCGTTCCACGACCGCGAGGTCGACAAGATCTATCACGCGCTCGTGCAGGGGCACCCCGATCCTTTCGCCGGCACGATCGACGCGCCCATCGGGCGGCATCCGCGCTCGGACTGGAAGTTCGCGGTCACGGCGTCGGGTAAACCGTCGGTGACGCACTACGAGACGCTCGAAGCGTTCCGGGCGGCGACGCTGCTCGAGATCCACCTGGAGACGGGGCGCACGCATCAGATCCGGGTGCACATGGCTGCTCAGCGGCACCCGTGCTGCGGAGACACGATGTACGGCGCCGACCCTGTGCTCTCGGCGCGACTGGGCCTCACACGACAGTGGCTGCACGCGATGCGCCTCGGATTCGTGCATCCGGAGACCCGCGAGTACGTCTCGTTCGAGAGCCACTACCCGGCCGACCTGCAGCACGCCCTCGACGTCGTGGCCGCCGACTGACGCTGCTCTAGTCGGCGGGAGCTGCGTCGCCGGTCGGGGACGGGTGGGGAACGCCGCCCCAGGCCTGCGCCGTGTGATGCTCGTGCAGGCGACGCTCGGCGTGGAGGGCGGGGTAGATGCCGAGGAACACGGCCATCGGGGCCAGCAGGCGCAGGTCGTGGATGCCGTGGTGCGCGTAGGTGCGTTCGAAACGCTCGACGTAGTAGAGATAGTCGCGGGGCGAGGAGTCGAGGCGCCTCGCCGACATGCCCACCACCATCGCCGAGACGTAGCCGACCTTGAGTCCCTTCAGGGCGAGGTGCACAGCGAGGTCGATGTCTTCGTGCATCAGGTCTTCGTGATCGGGGCAGACGTCGTCGCGAACGGCGAGCCACGCCTCTTTCGTGATGGCCATGTTGGTGCCGAAGAGAAAGACGTACTTGCCCGCGAGCTTCACCTGGATCTTGCGGAAGGTGTCGTCGGCGTGGTGCCCGAACGCCCGCATCGGCATGTCGTAGTACTCCACCGGACCGCTGGCCGCCACGAACTCGCCCGTGGCGAAGGCCTTCTGCACCTGCTCCACCCAGTCGGGCTCGAGCGCCGAATCGGCGTCGATCCGCCCGATCACGGTGCCCGTCGCCGCGTTGAAGCCGGCGTTTCGGGTGGCCGTGATGCCCTGCTCCGCATCCTGTTCGACCAGTCGGATGCCGGCCTCCGGGAACGCCCGCTGCATCGCCTCGACCGCGGCGCGGGTGCCGTCGGTGGAGCGGTTGTCGACCACGATGATCTCGTGCGGCGCCACGGTCTGCTCGATGGCCGCGATGAGGCAGTGCCGGATGCCGGCCTCCTCGTTGTAGGCCGGGATGACGATCGAGACGGTCGGCAGGAGTTCGGTGGTGGTCACGCGGCAAGTCTGGCAGAGGTCGGGCCCGTCTGCCATGGCCCGTCTTCTCTGGGCTCGAGCGCGTGGGCCCGTCTAGCATGGAGGCTGATGCCAGACACGACTCCCGCCGATCTGCTCGCGCAGCTCACCGCTGCCGAGAGGGTCTCCCTCACGGCCGGAGCGGATGCCTGGAGCACACGCCCCATCGCGCGCCTCGGCATCCCGGCCATCCGGCTCGGCGACGGGCCGCACGGGGTGCGGAAGCCGCACGACGGATCGGGCATGTCGATGTTCGACTCGCATCCGGCCACCTGTTTCCCCACAGCGGCGGCGTTGGGCTCGTCGTGGGACCCGGTTCTGGTGCGCCAGGTGGGCGAGGCGCTCGGCCGCGAAGCCGCCGGCCACGGTATCGCCGTGCTGCTCGGCCCGGGCGTGAACCTCAAGCGAACTCCGGTCGGCGGCCGCAACTTCGAGTACTTCTCCGAAGACCCGCATCTCTCGTCGCGCATGGGCGGCGCGTGGGTGGGCGGGGTGCAGAGCACCGGTATCGGAGCCTCGCTCAAGCACTTCGCCGCGAACAACACCGAGCAGCGTCGCTACGGCGTGAACGCGATCGTCGACGAGCGGGCTCTGCGGGAGTTGTATCTCGCGAGCTTCGAATCCGTGGTGATCGACGAGCATCCGGCGACCGTGATGGCGGCCTACAACCAACTGAACGGATCGCACTGCACCGAGAGCGCCTGGCTTCTGCAGGAGGTGCTGCGCCGGGAATGGGGCTTCGAGGGAGTCGTGGTCTCCGACTGGGGCGCGGCCTGGGACCGCACGGTGTCGATCCCGGCCGGAAACGATCTCGCCATGCCCGGTCTCGGCGCCCGCGACGACGACTACGTGCTCGACGCGCTGCGGTCGGGGGCGATGGCGCCCGACGCACTCGATGCCTCGGCGGCGCGCATCCTGGCGCTGGTGTCGCGGCATGCGGGCGCAGCGGTCGACCCGGTCGACCCTCCTGATCTCGACGCCCACCACCGTCTCGCCCGCCGGGCGTCCGCCGCCGGCACCGTGCTGCTGAAGAACGAGGGCACGCTGCCCCTGCCCGCAGGAAGCCGCGTCGCGCTCATCGGAGCGTTCGCCGCCGATCCACGGTTCCAGGGCGCCGGCAGTTCTCACGTCGTGCCGACGCGCGTGGACACGTTGCTCACCTCGCTCGGCGACGCCCTCGGGGTCGATTCCGTCGTGTACGCACCCGGCTACGATCGCACGCACAGCGTCTCGACGCGCACTCAGATCGCCGAAGCCCAGGATGCGGCGCGGTCGGCGGATGTCGCGGTGGTGGTGATCGGGCTGCCCGAGGTCTTCGAGACCGAGGGGGTCGATCGAGATCATCTGCGTCTGCCGGAGTCGCACAATCGCCTCGTCGAAGCGGTGCTGTCGGTCAACCCGGCGACGGTCGTGGTGCTGCAGAACGGGTCGCCGGTGGAGCTGCCATGGCGCAATGAGGTGCCCGCGATCGTGGAAGGCTATCTCGGCGGCCAGGCGTCGGGCAGCGCGATGGCCGACGTGCTGGTGGGCGCGGCCGAACCGGGCGGTCGACTCGCCGAGACGTTCCCGGTCGCCTACTCCGACCATCCGGTCTCCCTCCTGCCGAACGGGCCCGTCACGGTCGAATACCGGGAGAGCCTCTACGTCGGCTACCGGTACTTCGACAGCGTGGGGTCGGACGTCGCGTTCCCGTTCGGGCACGGGCTCTCGTACACGAGCTTCGCCTGGTCGGATGTCGCGGTGTCGACGGATGCGGATGGCGACGTGGTCACGGTGCAGCTCACCGTCACGAACACCGGCGACCGGGCGGGGTCGGAGGTGGTGCAGGTCTATGTGCACGATGTCGAGTCCAGCATCTTCCGGCCCGAGCAGGAGTTGCGAGGGTTCGAGAAGGTGTCGCTCGAACCCGGCGCCGCGTCGAGGCTGAGCATCCGTCTCGACCGTCGGGCGTTCTCCTTCTGGAGTCCCACGGCACGGGGGTGGGTGCTCGAGCCGGGCCGCTTCGAGATCCGGGTGGGACGCTCGTCGCGCGACATCCACTGGCGGGGAACCGTCGAGCTCGGTGGAGACGGCGCGCCGGAGCCCACCAGGCCCACCGCGCTCGAGGGCAGCACCGGTGAGCCCATTGCCTACCGCTCCCCGTCGCGCGAGCTCGGATTCTCCGCGGCCGACTTCGAGCATCTGCTCGGGCATCCGTCTCCACCCAACATCCCCGCCCGACCGGGGCACTACACGCTCGACACCGCCGTTCGCGACATGCAGGGAACGGCGGCCGGCCGGGTGCTCCACCGATATCTGGCGCGCCAGGCGCTGAAAACCATCGGGGCCCCCGACGGCGCTCCGGTCGATGCGGTCGCCGGCGACGTGGTGGCGCAGCTCACCTTCCGCATGTTTCCTACAGTCAGCGAGGCCACGGTCGGGCGGCGTGGAGCGCTGAGACTGCTGGCGCTGGTGAACCGCCTCTCTGGCATCGGGCGCCGGCGCCCGCGAGACGGCGGCGGCACAGGTCGGTAGTGCTGCCGGGCCCCGAGCGCAACCCCCGGCCGCATGCGGAATGCCGTGCTCGGATGGGGTGATGAGCCACAAGAAGTCCCATTCCGCCCATCGCCTCGACAAGGCACTCTACGAGACCGAATTGCGGCGCCTGCAGATCGAACTCGTCAGCATGCAGCAGTGGGTCACCGCGACCGGTGCGCGCGTGCTCGTGATCTTCGAGGGTCGCGACGCCGCCGGCAAGGGGGGAGCGATCAAACGGGTGATGCAATACCTCAACCCGCGGAGCGCCCGCGTGGTGGCGCTGCCTCAGCCGAGTGATCGGGAGAAGGGGCAGTGGTATTTCCAGCGCTACGTGGAGCGACTTCCGACCACGGGCGAGATCGTGCTGATGGACCGCTCGTGGTACAACCGGGCCGGGGTCGAGCGCGTGATGGGGTACTGCACCGACGAGCAGTACGACCGCTTCCTCGATCAGGTTCCGGTGGTCGAACGGATGCTCGTCGACGACGGCATGATCCTCCTGAAGTACTGGTACTCGGTCAGTGACACCGAGCAGGAGAAGCGTTTCCGCTCGCGGCTGAACGATCCGATGCGGCGCTGGAAGCTCTCGGAGACCGACCTGCTCTCCATCACGAAGTGGGAGGACTACTCCCGCGCGAAGGATGCGATGTTCGAGGTGACCGACATCGTCGAGGCGCCGTGGTGGACCATCGAGAGCGACGACAAGCGCTCAGCGCGTATCAACACCATCAACCACATCCTGAGTCAGGTGCCGTACGAGCACCTCGACCCCGACGACGTCGAGTTCCCGGAGCGGCCGGGCGCGCAGGACGAGACACGGCCGCCCCTCGACGGCCACCGATTCGTGCCCGATCACGCGGCGGCGCTCTGAGGCCTTTCACGCGGGTGGCTCCATGCCGTCAGGGGGTCAGCACGATGCGACCGAAGACCTCGCCCGCGTCCATGCGCCGGTGCGCTTCGGCGGCTCGAGCAAGGGGGAGCAGATCGTGCACCACGGCGCGCAGCTCGCCGCGGGCTGCTGCTGCGAACTGGTCGGCGCGCACCCGATTGCGCTCCGGCACGGGTACGGTGTTGAGACTGAAGGTCGCGAACGACAAGGAACGCTGGAACGACCGCAGCAGCGACATCCCGAAGTCGGCCGGCGGATGACCGGCCACGACACCGACGGACACGAGGCGTCCGTTCGGCGCCAGTCGCTCGATGACAGCGGGCAGATCCGGGCCACCCACGATGTCGATCACGACGTCGAACCCGGTCGGTGCGGAGAGGGCGCCCGGGGAGTCCGCGGAGGCGCTGGCGTTGCCCGCTCGGTCGAGAATCTCCGTCGCGCCGAGTGCCAGCAGCCGTTCCCCGCGCTCGAGTGACGATGTCGTGACGCCGATGGCCCGCGCCCCGCCCGCCGCTGCCAGCTGCACCGCCGCGATGCCGATGCTTCCGGCCGCCCCCCGCACCAGAACGGATTCGCCCGGCGCGAACCGCGCGTGGGCGAGAGCGAAATGGGCCACCGGTGCAGCGCTTCCGAGCGTCACCGCGTCGATCGGCGAGAGGCCATCGGGCAACGCCGTCACGTCGTCGACCGCGGCGACGGCGCGCTCGACGTAGCCGCCGCCGACGCCTGTGAACGCCCAGACCCGCCGTCCGATCCACCCGCTGTCGACCCCGTCGCCGACCCCGATCACGCGGCCGGCAACCTCACTGCCGGGCACGAGCCCTTCGCGGAACCCCGACGTGCCGAGGGTGCCGCGCCGGATGACCGCGTCGACACCGCCCACTCCGATCGCCTCGACCTCGACGAGCATCTGTCCGGGCGCGGGTTCAGGTTCGGGGAGGTCGACCACCGCCAGCCCGTCCGCATCTCCGAAACTCTGAATGGTGACTGCCTGCATCGTCGTCGTGCTCCTGTTCGATCGAAAGCCGAGCATCCGCCCAGCACTCCGGTGACGCTACCGGACGCCCCCGTCCACTTGGCTAAACTGAGACGCATGCCCGAGCGATTGCCTCACATGTTGCGGTCCGACGCCGAAGACAATCGCACCCGTGTGCTCGCGGCCGCGCGGGAGCTGTTCTCCGAGCGCGGGCTCGACGTGCCGATGCGGGCCGTCGCGCGCCGGGCTGGCGTCGGCCCGGCCACGCTCTACCGACGGTTCCCCACCAAACAGGCCCTCATCGACGCGGCGTTCACCGACGAATTGCAGGCCTGCCGGGCGATCGTGGCCGAGGGATTCGCCGACCCGGATGCCTGGCGAGGATTCTCGTCGGTGCTCGTGCGCATCGGCGAACTGAACGCCCACAACCAGGGGTTCATCGATGCCTTCATGGCGACGTTCCCCGACGCGGTCGACTTCGCCGCACACCGGGCCGGCATGCTGCGCTCCCTCGCCGAGCTGTGCCGGCGCGCGCAGGCTGCGGGTGCGATGCGATCCGACGTCGTGCTCGACGACCTGGTGCTCGTGCTGATGGCGGGACGCGGGATCTCGGCCGCGACGGACGAACTGCGCGTGGCCGCCGCCCGCCGGTTCGCGGCGCTGGCGATCGAGGGCTTCCGCGCATCCGGGGGCGAGGGCGCGCTGCCCCCGCCCGCGCGAGTCACGTCGTTCGTGCTCGCCCGGAGCTGACAGGATTCAATTCTCGACAGCCTGCACCGTGTAGAGCAGGTTCACGATCGCGTTCTGGCAGGCGTCTTGGCGGGTGACCTTGTTGCTGAAACCGATGGATGCGCCGGCGAAGGGTGTGGACCGGCCCGCGTCGAGTGAGCGATCGACGGGCATGCGCGGGTCGAGGAGCACATAGTCGCTGGGGTCGCACGCACCTGTGGCGGAGCCGGGCACCGTGCTGATCGTGGTGATCTCGACGTCGACGGCGACGACGTGGATGCGCGCCGTGCCGGTGTTCTCCACAAGCCCGGCGATGGCGGTCGGGGCGATGCCGGGTGCGAGGCCCTCCATGACGGAGGTCTGCACGACGGTGACGGAAGCGGGCGCACTGGTGCAGCCTGCGGTGGATGCTTGGGCGGGCTGAGCGGGCAGGCCCACGGCGGTCGCGCCCAGCGCGACGACGAGGATGAGGGCCGCAGCCACCCCCAGCCGGCGACGGCGAGCCAGCACGACGGCGCCCACGAAGACACAGACGAGGGCGCCGATCGCGATCATCCACAGCTGCGGGCTGAAGCCCGTATTCGGTAACTGGTCGCAGATCATGGCATCACCGGTTGGCTGGTTGTGGTGGGGGTCGGGGGGAGTGGCTCAGCGGTGGAGGCCGGGGTGGGATCGGGCGAAGGGCTCGGTGTCGGCGCCGCGATCTGCTCGGGCGCCGCCGGACCCCACAGCGCGTCGGCCGGCGCATCCGTCGGTGCCAGGCGTGCGCCGGCGGCCGGCTCCGCGGGTGCCGGCACGGCGCCGGTGACCGCGTTCGATGCCAACGTGACCGTGCCGAGCGAGAGTGCCTGTCCGGCGAGAGCCGTGGACGCACCGAGCGTGATCGCGCCGCGGGCCAGCACGGCGCCCGACAAGAAGGAGTTCGCGCCGGTGCCGGCCGCGCCTTCCACGACCCAGAACACGTTGCCGGCCTGAGCGCCGCCCTCGAGCACGACGGTGCTCGCCGCCGCCGTGTCGAACGCGGCATCGGTCTGGAAGATGAACACCGCATCCGGATCGCCCTGCGCATCGAGCGTCAGGATGCCCGTGATCGCCAAGGCTGCCGTGCTGTGGTGCACGCCCATGTGGAAGGTGCGGCCGCCGAGATCGCCGATGATCTCGGTGTGCGGCGCTCGCGACGACCCGTCCTCGATCGCTGCCAGCAGATCGGCCTGAGCCGTCGCCGCGAACGAGTCGCCGGCGTGGATGGCTCCGCCCAGGGTTCCGGGCGGGAAGCCGGTCACGGCTGTGCTGGGCGAGACTCCGAGGTCACCGCTCAGCGAGGTCGAGCCGGTGTTCACGACGGCGGTCGCTGCCAGCACCGAGTAGCTGCCCGACGTGCCGAGCGCGATCGTCGCTGGGTTCACCTCGACGGTGAGCGACTGCGATGCCGCCGTGCCGTTTCCGGAGGCTTCGCGCACCTTGGCCACGACCGGATACGTCCACGCGGTGAGATCCGCGGCGGTGACGCTCCAGACACCGCCCGCGCCGACGGTCGTGTACAACATCTGGCCGGCGACCGTCACGGTGACAGGGCTGGAGACGGCGGCGTTCGAGGTGCCCGAGAACGTCGGCGTGGTGTCTTGGGTGACCGCGACGGCCCCGCCGTCGATGGTGATGGTCGGCGGAAGCGCCACCGTGAACCGCACGATGTTGCTCGCCAGGGTGACGGTGCCTCGAGAGAGGGCCCGGCCGATGAGCTCTGTGTTCGCCCCGAGCGTGATGGCTCCGCGGGAGAGGATGGTGCCCGAGAGGAAGGAATCCGCCCCGGTGCCGGCAGCGCCGGTGGCGACCCAGTAGACGTTCGACGGCTGGGCACCGTTCTCGAGCACGACCCTGCTGGCCGCCGCGGTGTTGAACGCGGCATCCGTCTGGAACACGAAGATCGCATCCGGGTCGCCTTCTGCGTTGAGAGTCAGGATTCCGGTGATGGCGAGGGCGGCGACCGAGTGATAGGTGCCGGCCGTGAGAGTGCGGCCACCCAGGTCGCCGACGATCACGTCATCCGGAGCTCGTGCGCTCAGCTCGGTGAGTGCGGCGTCGACCGCGACCTGCCCGGCCGCGGCATGGGCGTCGCCGGCATGGATGTCGCCGCCGACCTGCCCGGGCGGGAAGCCGGACACCGCGATGCTGGGGCTGACCCCGACGTCGCCGCTGATGACGGAGGTCGAGGTGTTCACCACGGCGGTGTACGCCAGCACGGAGTAGCTCTGCGCCGCCCCGAGCAGTGATGGATCGGAGACGGTGACGGCTGCGCTGGGTTCGCTGGCTTTCGTCCATGACCGGTAGACCGCGGTGACGGTGTAGCGGTAGGCGCCCGCGGCGGCCGGATCGGAACACGAGGTCGCCGCGGTGAGCGCGGTCGGGCCGGTTGAACAGGCGGCGACGGTGCCGGTGCCGTCGGCGGCGTCGCTGCGGGTGACGTAGTAGCCCTCGGGGGTGACGGCCCCGGCTGAAGCCGTCCAGCTGACGGGAACGGAGGCGACCGCGGTCGCGGGCACCGTCACGCCGGTGGGTGGGCCGAGTGTCGACGTCGTGGCCTGCGAGGCGTTCGAACCGGCAGCGGTCCAGTAGGCCGAGGCTGACGATGCGCCCGTTGCGACGAGCGCGAAAGAGGCGAGGAGGACGAACGCGGATCGGCCGGTACGGCGCATCCGAGATGCCTGCTGGGTGGAAGTGGATCTATTCATGGAACGGTCCGGCCGGGTGCTCCGGATGCGCCGCGTGACGGCGACGCATCCGGAGACGCTCGGTTGGTGCTTAGGACGCCTCGAAGTACAGCGGGACCGTCTGGCCCTGGCAGTCGTTCTGGTTCTCGGCGGTGTTCGTGAGCGTCACCGTCGCGGTGCCGTCGACCGATGCGCCGGCGGCGATCTGTCCGGCGGGCGGTGCCGTGCTGATGGTGGCCACGTAGTCGTCGATCGAACAATCGCCCGCCGGCACCCACGGCACACCCGCGGCGGTGGCCAGCGCGACCGTCACCGTGGTGAGATACTGCGAGCCCTCGCCCGGGTTCGTGACGGTGAAGTCGACGGTCTGTCCGGCGTTGCCGGGGGCGATCGTGCCGACAGCGGTCTCGCTGGTGATGGTGAACGCGACGCTCTCGCCCGTGGTGGCGGCTCCGGTGCCGCTACCCGTCGAGGTCCAGTACGCGAACGCGGCCCCCGCGCCGGCGACTGTCAGCAATGCGATGACACCGATGGTGATGCGCTTTTTTCCGCGCCGAATCGTTCTGGCCATGATGGCCTCCCCCTGATTTGTCGTGCCTGTGGCTTGCAGCCTCGACGCTTTCCACCGAAGGGACCGCCCCCCCAATCGGAGCTACCACGTGAGGTCTACCACGGGATCGTCCATCAGGACAAGCAGAATTGAAGAATCGTTTACTTAATGGGTGAATTCGACGTCGAGGGCGTGCGTATCGGGAGCGTTCATGATCCAGCGCATCGCGTAGTGCACGCAGAGATAGCCGTAGATCTCCTGCCGCACCCCGGCTGGGATCTTCGACCGCAACACGACCTGAGGACTATTGCGGTGAGCCCGGAACTCGTCGAAAGCGGAGGCCAAACTGCGACGCCTCGAGAGAAGGCCGACGAGATCGACGGCCGGGTCGGCATCGGGGTCGTGGAGGGTGGTGGCGTAGCGCCGGTGCGAATCGCCGATCGCCGAGACGGCTCTGCCTCCGGCTGATACCGGATGTTCGACGATGCGCACGGGGTGGCTGTCGGATGACTGCGGTGGGCCGTCGGGACTCGTTGCGATTCGCGCGCTGAACGACCCGTCGGCGTGACGCGAGTCGACGGCGAACGCGACCTCGGGTGGGAGCTCCCAGAGCAGGTCGGCTCCGGTGGCCGCGGCTCGGGCCCAGAGCTGTGGGTCGTACAACTCCGGTGCGCCGAGCAGGAGCTGACCTGGACCCAGAGCGGGGAGCAGGTCGGCTGCACTGGCGCTGAGCTCGTCGTGCGCGCCGCCGATGGATGCGCCGATCACCGCGCCTGTGCCGAGCTCGGTGAGACCCAGTACCCGCACCGAGAGCCGACGCGAAGGGCTGGTGCCGGTGGCTGTGCCTGTGGACGTGGCGGCGGCTCTGGTGGTGGCTGTGGCTGTGGCTGTGGCTGTGGTGGCGGTGTCGGCTGCTGCGGCCGTGGGGTCCGCGTCGGTCTGCGGGATCGGGCCCGCGAACTCGGCTTCATTGGCGGGTGTTCCCGGGATGGCGAGGGAGATGACGTCCATTCCGAGCAGTCGCCGGCCGCGATAGGAGCCGGCATCACTGCCGGGGGTGGCGATGGGTTGGGCGACGCGGTCGAACAGCAGATGCAGCGGTTCGGGACCGAGTCGCAGTCGCGCCTTGTACAGGGCGGCCTTGGTGGGCACCGGCCAGGACTGCGACCACCCCGACGACCACGACTGGCCGGCGATCAAGAGTCGGATGACTTCGTCGTAGGACGAGTTCGAGAACAGGGCCAGCCCGAGCACGTAGTAGACGACGATGCGCGAGGGCAGCATCCGGGTGCGGCGCTGTAGACGGCCGACCTCGGCGATGACCTCGTCGACGACGTCGGGCGGGTAGACCCTCGTCAGCATGGCGAAGGCCAGGTGGTCGGAGAGTCGATGGTCGACATCTGGTTTGATCCAACCCGATCGAGGCATGTGTTGAGCATAGCCAGTCTGGGTTAAGTAAACGGTTGTTTGCGTCGGGATGTGTCGGGTTGGGTCTAGCGCTTCGTGGTGGTGGGGTTGGTACGGGACGGGACGGGACGGGACGGGCTGTGGAGGGGCCGGGGTGTGGTGGGGTCGGGCTGTGGTGGGTTTCGGGTTGGGGCTTCGGTTGAGCGGAGCTCAAAGGCGCCCCAACCCGAAACCCACCACACCCCTCAACTTCTCGGGACGGCCGTGCGAGTTCCCGCCCTACTCGCCGCGGGTTCGTTAGGGAGGTGGATAGCTGCCGAAGGTCGCTGGTGGTGAGGTGTTCGGTGGCGGTGGCGGTGGCGGTGGCGGTGGCGGTGGCGGTGGCGGTGGCGGTGGCGGTGACGGTGACGGTGGTGGTGGTGGTGGTGGTGAAGCCTCTGGTGGGGCGGTCGAGTAGGGGGCGCCTCGGGGGCTGGTCCAGGTGAGGGTTCGGGTGTCGTCTTGGGCGGGAGTGACGGTCCAGCCGCCTTCGTGTTTGAGGTGGTGGTGGCGCGAGCACAGGTGGGCGAGGTTATCGGGGGTGGTGGTGCCGCCCTCGGCCCAGGCCTTCGTGTGGTCGAGTTCGCAGCGTGCTGCGCGGCGGCCGCAGTCGGGGAAGCGGCAGGTTTCGTCGAGCAGGGTGAGCGCGGTGCGGAGGGCGGGTGACGGGGTGTAGCGGTCGCGACCGTCAGGTGGTGCTTCCGTCGGGCCTGCGTCCGGGTGGTGGGGATTGGCGGTGGGGCTGGGGTGATTGTGGCGTGGTGTTCTGGTTTGGGTGGTTGGACTGGGGTTCGGGTGGTCGGCGACGGGGCGGTGGCGGTGGCGGGTGATGGTGGTTGGTTGGCCGGTTTCGGGGCTGAGGAGGGCGCGGAGGAAGGTGGGTGCGGTCGCGGCGATGGCGCGGGTGGTGGCGGGGTCGATGGGGCCGTAGCCGTGCAGGTCGCCGGGTTGGTCGGACGTGCCGGCGATGGTGGTGGCGGGTGCGGTGATGAGGATGGTGGGGGTGATGCGGGGCCGGTCGCCCCGGCCGAGGATCAGGTCGGTGAGGGCGTCGCTGCGGCGCTGCGCATGCGTGCGGGGATCGGCGTCGGTGCCCCGCGCGGCACTCGTAGCGGTGGTGCGGGTGGCGCGGGCGATCTTGTCGATCAAGTCGTCGATGGCCAACGCATCGACGGCAGGGAGGTAGTGGGAGAGGGTGGCCATGCCGTCGCAGTCGGGCTGGAAGCGCACGTGCCGATCTTCTCGCGCGGCCTTCGTGCGGGTGATGATCGATTCCGGGTGGGTCTTCTCACGGAGGCGTCGGGCCCGGTCGTCGAAGCGGTGCGGGGGGAGAGCCTCGGCGTGTGGCAGGAGGTGCTGCTCGAACGCTCCGCGCGAGGGTTCCGGGAGGGTGCTGGGAGGGTGCTGGCGTGGCCGATCATGGCTCGGGCGTGCGGGTAGGAGATGGTGCCCTGTTCAAGGGCTGCCAGGGTGAGGGGGAGCTCGTCGACGAGGTGTTCGCTGTCGCCGATCAGGATGGTGATGGCGCGCTCGGAGCGGCGGGTGGCGCAGGCGATCTCGGTGGCGAGCCTACGGCGGGCCCATTCCCGCCCGGCCGCGGTCGCGGCGGAACCGTCGAGCCGGGCCATCCGGTCGGCGAGGGTGGCGGCTTTCGCGACGTGCCGGGCGCGGCGGGCGTCGGACGCGGCGACCACGGCCGCTTCGGCCACGATGGACCGCACCTCCGCGTCGAACAGCGCACCGAGCTCATCGAACCCGGCACCGAGCTCATCGACCCCGGCACCGCCCACGTCGAACCCGGCACCGACCCCGTCGCGACCCCGCGCATCCGGGCCCTGGGAGGGCTCAGGGGTGAATGCGACGCGCGACTGCTTCATGAGGATAAGTCAACCACCACCCACCGACATCGCCCCGAGGTTCGCCGGCGCCGGCGCCCGCGCCCGCGCCTCCGCCCCGACAGGTCAATACTCGATGCGCCCCTCCCGATCGTGGAACTCGCCCGTGGGCCCATCGGCGGCGACCTGCGCGAGCCGCACCGTCGCATCCGTTCCCTCCGTCACCGTCTGGTGACCGCTGTGCCGGTTGAAGTCGGTGGAGGTGTAGCCGGGGTCGCTCACGTTCACCCGAAAGCCGGGCAGATTCTTCGCATACTGCACGGTCAATGTGATCACCGCTGCCTTGGACGACGCGTATGGGATGGCCGCCACCGGGAACTCGTCACGCCCCTCGGTGCTGAGGAACCGCGGCCAGCCGACGCCCGACGCCACATTCACGATGACCGGATTCGCCGATCGACCGAGCAGAGGAAGAGCCGCCTGCGTGACACGTGCGATTCCGAGCACGTTGGTGTCGAACACGGTCGACATCGCCGCAACGGAGAGGTCGTCGACTCCGAACGAGGTTCCGAGGATGCCGGCGTTGTTCACGAGCACGTCGAGTTCGGGCAGGGTGGCGAGTGCACCGTCGACACTCGCCTGGTCGGTGACGTCGAGCTGCACGACCCGAGCCCCGAGAGCACGTGCCGCATCGCCGTTCTTGGGGTCGCGCATCCCGGCGTACACGGTGTGGCCGGCGTCGATCAGGCGTCGGGCGGTTTCGAGGCCGAGGCTCTTGTTGGCGCCGGTGATGAGTGTTGTTGTCATGAGTCCAGATTGCGGGCGGCGCCGCGCATCGCCCAGGCACCCGTGGACGGTGGGACCAGCAGTACCACCCGGCACACATCCGCAGGAGACAGGATGGAGGCATGAGCGAATTCGCCAGCGTGCTCCGAGCCTGGCGCGACCGCGTCAGTCCAGCGGATGTCGGCATGCCCGCGGGTTCAGGACGCCGAACCGCCGGCCTCCGCCGTGAAGAGTTGGCGGCGTTGGCCGGAGTGAGCGTCGACTACATCGTGCGTCTCGAGCAGGGCAGGGCGACGCATCCGTCTCCCCAGCTCCTCGGCGCGCTCGCCCTCGCCCTGCGCCTCAGCGAAGACGAACGCGACCACCTCTACCGCGTCGCCGGCATCGCTCCTCCGTCGCGGAGCGTCGTGCCGCAGCACATCACACCCGGAGTGCAGCGCATCGTCGACCGACTCGGCGATGTGCCGATCGCGGTGTTCTCGGCGACCCACGACATCCTGTTGTGGAATCCGCTCTGGGCGGCGCTGACCGGTGATCCGTCGCGCTATGTCGGCATCGATCGCAACCTGGTGTGGCGCCACTTCACCTCCGGGCACGGCGGAATCGAGTACGACGCCGTGCACGAAGAGGAGTTCGCGAGCGACCTCGCGGCCGACCTGCGCACCGCGGTGGGCCGGTATCCGCAAGACGGCGCACTCGCACAGCTGGTGTCGAAGTTGCGTGCGCGATCGCCCGAGTTCGAGCGTCGGTGGTCCGAGGCGCGGGTGGCCGAACATCGGTCGAGTCGCAAGACGATCACGCACACCCCGGCCGGACCGATCACGGTCGACTGCGACGTGCTGACAGTGCCGGGCGGCGATCTGCGCATCGTGGTCTACACCGCGACGCCGGGAAGTGCGGATGAGGCCAAGCTCGATCTCCTGCGGGTCACGGGCCTGCAGGCACTCACCACAGCGCCGGCGGAACCGGTCGCCTCAGCACCAGGCCGGCCCGTCGCAGAAGCCTGAGACAGGACGCCCGAGCCGATCCTTCCGGAGAGCCTGACACGCCTGCGGAGCTCACTGCCCGATTCGGCCGTCGATGCACTCCCGCAACAGGTCGGCGTGCCCGCAGTGCCGGGCGTACTCCTCGATGCGGTGCACCAGGAGCTCTCTCACGGCGATGTCCTCGCGCCCTACGCGCTCACCGAGATCCGGATGCGTGGCCAGCAGCGCGTCGGTGGCGTCCTGCTCCCGAGCGAGGTCGCTGTAGGCCGCATCGACGACGGCCTGGTCGGCGACGGCTCCATCGAAGTCGGCGTCCTTCTCGCCGTAGAGGCGTGGTGCCGGATCGCCCGTCGTGATCCAGTTCTGCCAGTCGCGTTCCACCTCGGCGAGATGGCGGAGGAGACCGAGCAGCGACATCGTCGACGGTGGCACCGACCGGCGGGCCAGCTGCTCCGGATCGAGGCCGTCGCACTTCATCCGGAGTGTCAACCGGTAGTCGGCCAGGAAGTCGTGCAGCGTGGCCAGTTCGCCCTCCGGGCTGCCCCCGCCGACGTTGCGCGGATCGTCGTCGGGGTTCACCCACATGTCGGGGTAGACCGTGGCCTTGCTCCATCGATCAGGATGCTCACTGTCGGGTCGGCCGTTGTCGGGTTGCTCGCTCATCCGACTCATCCTCGTCGACTCAGGTCGGCCGCGCCATCCCATCGCGGGTCGCGCCGCCCTCGGATGGAGACGATCGACGAGTCCGACGAGGATGACCGCGATGGTGCCGAGGCCCGCGAGCGGTGAGAGAGCGCGGGTGGCCGGATGCGCGCTCTGCCGGAAGATGCTCGGATCGGTGCTCGCGTGCAGCAGGATCGGCCAGGAGTACTCGGCGGCGAACACCGCGGCACCGAGACCAGGGCGACGGCGATCGCGAAGCGGAGGGCGTAGCCGAGGAGCACGAAGTCCGCGCTGCCGGGGTCTTCCCTCGCCGCCCGAGCGCGACTAGCCTCGCGAGATCATGACTACGCAGCAGGAACTCTACGACCTGGGCACTCGGGAACTCGCCGAACGCGATCCGGTCATCGCGCACCTCTTCGAGGTGACAGGCCCGGTGAGCCTGCCGCAACAGACCGACTCCAACTTCGCGGCTCTCGTCAGAGCGATCACCTATCAGCAGCTCGCCGGATCGGCCGCGCAGGCGATCTACGGCAGACTTGCGGCCCTGCTCGAGAACGCGGTCGAACCGGAGCGCATCCTGCGTTTCAGCCCCGACGAGCTGCGCTCCGTGGGCCTCTCCGGGGCGAAAGCCGCCTCCATTCTCGATCTCTCGTCGAAAGTGCACGACGGCACCGTGATGGTCGACGACGAGTCGCTCGCCCAGCTCAGCGACGAGGAGATCGTCGCCGGGCTCACGATCGTGCGCGGCATCGGGGAGTGGACGGCCGACGTCTTCACGATGATCCATCTCGGCCGCATCGACGTGCTTCCGATCGGTGACCTCGGTGTGCGGAAGGGGTACGGGTCGGCGTGGAAGGTGCCGACGCCCACACCGAAGGAGCTGCTGCAGGCGGGGGAGCGGTTCCGCCCGTATCGCAGTGTGCTCGCCTGGTATTGCTGGCGGGCCGACGAGCTCTACGGGGGAACCGCTCCCAGCCCGGTCACCGGCGCAGGCTAATCCTCGTCGTCGGACTGGGCGTCGAAGGCCTCGATCAGGCGGTCGATCGCCGTGATGATGCCATGGAGCGCCTGCCGCTCGACCGAGTCCTCCGGGAGCTTCTGGATGTCGTAGCTCGCCGCGCTCGCGGCCTCCCGGGCTCCGGCGATCGCGGCTTCGAACTCAAAGGTGCTCATCGTCTGTCTCCTGTCGTTGCTCCTGGGTGGAGGTCGTGGTTCTTCTCTATCGTGTCGTGCGGCCCGCCCGCTACCCTGTTTCTGAGATCAGTCACCGTCAGGGAGGTCGAGCCATGGCAGGTCACCGCATCTTCGGCACCAGCTTCGCCAGCATCTACCCGCTGTACGTGCAGAAGGTCGAGCGCAAAGAGCACAGCAAGGCCGAAGTCGACGAGGTCATCGCGTGGCTCACCGGATACGACGAGGCCGGTCTCGAGACGGCCATCGCCGACGGGGTCGACTTGGAGACGTTCTTCGCGGACGCCCCGGCGATGAACCCGAACTCGGCCCTCATCACGGGGGTGATCTGTGGTCTCCGCGTCGAGGAGATCGACGACCCGCTGATGCAGAAGATCCGCTACATGGACAAGCTGGTCGACGAGGTCGCGCGCGGAAAGAGGATGACCTCGATCCTGCGGGAGCCGGCGCCTGCTCGGTGATGCGGCCGGCTGAACGGATGTCGGGGGTTGGGCGCAGGATGGACGCGTCGGGTCGAATCACCCGCCGGAAGGGACAGTCATGGAGTTCGCATCCATCCGCATCATCACCGCTGACGTCGATCGGCTCACCGCCTTCTACGAACGGGTCACCGGAGAGGTTGCCGCACGCCCGGCACCCGTGTTCGCCGAGATCCGCACCTCGGGTGGCGCAGGGTTGGCGATCGGCAGCACCGCGACCGTGGCGATGCTGGGCGAGAGCGCACCACGCCCGGGCAGCAACGCCACGGTCATCGTCGAGTTCCAGGTCGACGACGTGGATGCCGAGTTCGCGCGGCTTCGCGAAGTGCTCGACGACGTCGTGCTCGAGCCCACCACGATGCCCTGGGGAAATCGGTCGACGATCTTCCGCGATCCCGACGGCAATTTCGTCAACCTGTTCTCACCGCCCACCGGCTGAGACGCAGTGGGTCGGTGGGTCGTCGCTCCGTTCAGGCGCCGGCCCCGCCGTCGATCGGCACGATCGCGCCGGTGACATAGGAAGCACGGTCGCTGAGCAGCCACGCGGCCACCTCGGCGACCTCGCGGGGTTGGGCCATCCGCCCGAGCGGAATCGTGGCCGACATCCGCTCGATCACACCGGGGGTCGCCTTCTCCCAGGCGTCGATCATCTCGGTCGCGGTGCCGCCTGGTGTGATGCCGTTCACCCGGATGCCGTCGGGGGCCCAGCTGACCGCAGCGGTCTCGGTGAGACTGTTGAGTGCCCGCTTCATCGCGCCGTAGGCGGGAAGGGCAGGGTTCGCGCGGCGGCTGCCGATGCTCGAGGTGTTGACGATGGCCCCGCCGCCGGTGCGTCGCATGAGCGCGGCCTCGGCGGTCATGGCGGTCCAGTGGGCGCGGAAGTTCACGGCGAACTGGGCGTCGATGTCGTCGTCGCTCGTCGCATCCAGCCGGCCGGGTTGCTGAATCACGGCGCCGTTGTTGAAGGCGCCGTCGAGTCGGCCGTGCAGGTCGTCGACGTGCTCGACGGCGGCGCGGATGCTCGCAGGGTCGGCGAGGTCGAGCGTGACCGCGTCGGCCACTCCACCCGCGGCCCGGATCTCGGTGACGATGCGTTCGAGCGCAGCGGTACTGCGGGCTGCCAGCACGACGGATGCGCCCTCCTGAGCACTGAGGCGGGCAGCGGCCTCGCCGATGCCGCGACTGGCGCCGGTGATGAAGACGACCTTGCCCGTGAGCAGGCCGATGGGGCCCGAGAGCGGGCCGATGGGGGTGGCGACGATGGTGTTTGTCATGTCGCCAGTGTGGGCCGGTGGCGGCATCCGGAGGCAGGCACCGACGGTACTACGATCGCCGGCCGGACGAGGCGCACACTGGAGCCATGGACAAGCACGAACTGGGAGCCTTTCTCCGCACTCGGCGCGAGCGGCTCCGACCGGAGGACGTGGGCCTCGCCTCTGGCTCACGTCGGAGGACGCCGGGGCTCCGCCGGGAAGAGATCGCGGTGCTCGCGCACATCTCCACCGAGTACTACGTGCGGCTCGAGCAAGGCAGGGCACCGCGCCCGTCGGGCGAGGTGCTGGCCGGCATCGGGGCTGCGCTGCTCTTGACCGACGAGGAGTCGGAGCACCTGCATCGGCTCGCCGGCACGGCGCCCATCCGCACCGGCCTCCATCGCCGCGACGTTCGCCCGAGCATCCTGGCGCTCCTGGAGCGGCTTCCGCAGACCGCAGGATTCGTGACGTCGGCGACGTTCGAGGTGCTCGCCTGGAACGACCTCGCGACGGCCCTCATGGAGGACTTCGGCGCGCTCGCGCCGCCGGATCGCAATCTCGCCCGCAAGGCGTTCTTGCCGGTGTCGCCGGCGGCGCCGCTCACGCAACCCGAGTGGTCGGGTGCGGCACTGTACGGCATCTCCGACGGCGCGGAGTTCCGGCAGACCGTCGTGATGCGGCTCCGCGCGACACTCGCCCGATACCCGACGGACCCGAGCGTGCTGGCCCTCATCGATGAGCTCCGATCGGGCAGCGCCGACTTCGCCCGACTCTGGGAACGGCACGACGTGCAGACTGTGCCGGCTCTCACGAAGACGTTCCGGCACCCCGTCGTCGGAGACGTCACCGTCGACTGCGACTCCCTGGCGCTCACTGACCGCGATCAGCACCTCGTGCTGTACTCGGCGCCGCAGGGCTCGCGCGACGCGGAGGCGCTCGCGTTGCTCGACGTGCTGGGAACCGAGAGCATCAGCGCGGGCGGATCGTTCTGACGGCGAGGGAACAGGCGCTGTGCTGGTTCCCGCTCGCCGGTCTCTCAGACGCGCGCCTGCGTCGACCGGTCCTGTTCATCGGCCGACGTCGTCTGACCCGCCACCACCGCCGTGCCTCCGCCGCCCGCCGCAGCAGGCCCGGCTGCGCCTGCCCGCGGCGGTGCCGTGCTTCCCCGCACGACGAGTTCCGTACCCGCAGCCACCCGGGCGTCGTCTGCGCGTTCGGCGCTGCCCGGCTCGCCCAGCACGGCGAGCACGGCCTCCATCGCCTCCCGGCCCAGACGCACGAAGTCTTGGCGCACCGTGGTGAGGGGAGGCGCGAAGTACTCCGCCTCGGGAATGTCATCGAACCCCACCACGCTCACGTCGTGGGGCACCGAGAGTCCGGCCTCGGCGAGGGCCCGCATGAGCCCGAGCGCCATCTGGTCGTTGGCGACGAAAACTGCCGTGGCGCCGTCGGCGGCGAGCGTCCGCCCGTGCGCGTAGCCGCTGGCCGGAGTCCAGTCACCCACCAGAGGCTCGCGGCTCACCAGTCCGTGGGCGGCGAGAGCGCCGAACCAGCCACGGCTGCGCTCCGCGGCATCCATCGATTCGGAGGGTCCGGCGATGAGCCGGATGTCGCGATGGCCGAGCGCCACGAGATGGTCGACCGCCGCTCGCGCACCGCCGTACTGATCAAGCCACACCCGATGGGCGGGCCCCCGGTCTTCCGACGCGATCGCCACCACCGGCACCCCGAGATCGAATCCGCCGAGACCCTCCACGGCCGAGCGCTGCTGCACGATCAGCACGATCGCTTCGACGTTCTGCCGCACGAGCAGCTCGGCCGCCGCACGCACGTTCGCCGCGTTGGCCTCGAGCAGCCCGGCGGTGATCACGGCATACCGCGCGTCGCGAGCCGTCTCGTTGAAATGCAGCGCCGTCGACCCCGGTCCGAAGTCGGCCGAACCGGTCGTGATGAGACCGATCATGCGCGATCGCCGCGTGACCATGGCGCGCGCGGCGGGCGAGGGCACGTAGCGCAGCTGCTTGATGGCGTCTTCGACCCGCAACCGCGTTCCCGGTCGCACGTTCGGCATGTCGTTCAGCACCCGCGACACCGTCTGATGCGACACACCGGCCAGACGCGCGACATCGAAGATGGTCGCGCTTCGCGCCTTGTCGTCTTCTGTCACGGTGGATCCTCGTCGGGCGCGGTCAGGCGCGTTCTACTGATTATCGCGTCATCGCGGCTGCCCCTGGGCGCCGCGCCGCGGGCTGCTAACGCCTCCGGCGGGAGGTCAGCACCTTCTGCAAGATGATGAACACGAGCAGCAGCCCGCCGATGAAGATCTTCGTCCACCACGACGAGAGGGTGCCCTCGAAGGTGATGATGGTCTGGATGACGCCGAGCACGAGCACCCCGAGCACCGAGCCGAGCACGAAGCCGTAGCCTCCGGTGAGCAGCGTTCC
Source organism: Herbiconiux aconitum (assembly GCF_024979235.1). Taxonomy (NCBI): domain Bacteria; kingdom Bacillati; phylum Actinomycetota; class Actinomycetes; order Micrococcales; family Microbacteriaceae; genus Herbiconiux; species Herbiconiux aconitum. Next base: position 1,097,107 of record NZ_JANLCM010000002.1, on the reverse strand, counting down.
GCCGATCACGACGGCCGCGATGGCGTCGAGTTCGGTTCCGACCGCAGTCAACGGGTATCCCGACAGTGTGTAGAACGAGAACAGGATGCCCGCGAGCCCCGAGCAGAATCCGCTCACCACGTAGACGATCACCTTGGTGCGCGCGACCGGAAGTCCCATCAGCACACCGGACTGCTCGCTGCCGCCGATCGCATAGACCGTGCGCCCGAAGCGGGTGAAGCCGAGCACCCACACCGCCACGATCACCACCACGAGGGCGATCACGACGCTGGGGGTGATGCTCAATCCGCCCCCGAGCGGGATGCGGGTCACCGCGAGCGCCACGAAGGTCGGCTCGCTGATGGAGATCGAGTCCTTCGAGATCACGTAGCAGAGCCCGCGGGCGAGGAACATCGCCGCGAGGGTGGCGATGAACGGCTGCACCTTGAAGACGTGGATCATGAGGCCCACGAGGAGTCCGAGCACCGAGGTGAGCACCAGGATGAGCGGGATCACCGCGCCCGGCGACCAGCCGGACTGCAGCAAGCTCGCGGCGATCATCGTCGAGACCGCCACCACGGCGCCGACCGAGAGGTCGATACCCCCGGTGAGGATGACGAAGGTCATGCCCACCGCGAGCACGATGAGGTAGGAGTTGTCGACGAACAGGTTGAGGAAGACCTGCCCCGAGAAGAACCCCCGGTAGCGGAGGCCGCCGATCACGAACACCACCACGAAGAGTGCGGCGGTGACGAGAACGGGCCCCGACTTGGGGCTGGTGAGCACGTCGCGCAGCCGGTCGAGAACCGACGGCTTCGTGGGCCGGAACGGAGCGCCGGGGCCGGGAGCCGGGCCGGAGGCGGGAGCGTCGAGGGTGGTGGTCATGATGCGGTGATCCCCTTTCCGGCGCGTGCCGTCAACCGGGTGCGGAGCCGGCCGAAGGCGGCGTTCGTGGCGGGCGACTGCAACAGGCAGACGGCGGTCACCACGGCGGCCTTGAACACCATGGTCACGATCGGTGGGATGCCCACGGTGTAGACCGTCGTGACGAGGGTCTGGATCACGAGCGCTCCCACGAGGGTGCCGGCGAGCGAGTAGCGTCCGCCGGCGAGTGAGGTGCCGCCGATCACGACGGCGAGGATCGCGTCGAGTTCGATGAACAAGCCGGTGTTGTTCGCATCCGCTGCCGTCTGGTTGGCGGTGAGGATGAGTCCGGCGATGCCGGCCGAGAATGCGCAGAAGGTGTACACCGAGAACAACAGGCCCCGGGCGCGCACGCCGGCCTGGCGGCTGGCCTCGGGGTTGATGCCGACGGATTCGATCAGCATGCCGAGAGCCGTTCGCCGGGTGAGGAGGGCGGCGATCGCGAAGATCACGGTGCCGATCACCACCGCCACCGGCAGTCCGAGCAGGAAGCCGGAGCCGAGGGCCTTGAACGGCGGGCTGTTCACGGTGAGGATCTGCCCCTCCGTGATGAGCATCGCGACGCCGCGACCCGCGGTCATGAGGATCAGGGTCGCGATGATGGGCTGGATGCCGATCACCGACACCAGGAATCCGTTCCAGAGCCCGAGCACGAGGGCGATCACGAGCGCGACCGCCACGGCCACGACGACGGTGCCGACGCTGCCGGGGTCGGGGGAGCTCAAGATGATCGAGCAGGCGACGGCGCCGGAGATGGCGGCGACGGCCCCCACCGACAGGTCGATGCCCCGGGTGGCGATGACCAGGGTCATGCCCACCGCGATGATGAGCGTCGGTGCCCCGTTGCGGAGGATGTCGATGACCGACCCGAAGAGGTGTCCGTCTTTCACCGTGATGGTGAGGAAGCCCGGAAAGGCGATGACGTTGATCGTCACCAGGACGAGCAGCATGACGATGGGCCAGAACAGCCGGCTCGACACGATGCGGGTGAGTACGGCGCTCATCGGAGGTCTCCTGCGGGTGAGGTGAGGGACGTGGTGGCGGGCTCGTCGTAGGCGGGCCCGAAGGGGTGCGGGTCGGGCGGCGGGGCCTCGTCGGCCACCGAACCGTCGGCGATCAGGGCGAGCAGGGCGTCGACCGTGAGCCCGTCGTTCTCGATGTCGGCGACGAGTCGCCGGTCTCGCAGCACGGCCACGCGGTGCGAGAGCCGCAGCACCTCCTCGAGCTCGGCGGAGATGAAGATCACGCTCATGCCGTTCTCGGCGAGGGTGTAGACGAGCTTCTGGATCTCGGCTTTCGCCCCGATGTCGATGCCGCGGGTGGGCTCGTCGAGGATGAGGAGGCGCGGTGCGATCGCCAGCCAGCGCGCGAGCAGCACCTTCTGCTGGTTGCCGCCGGAGAGATTGCGCACCAGCGCGTCGGGGTTCGCGGGCCGGATGTTGAGCGCCTGGATGTAGCTCTGCGTGAGCTCCTCCTGGCGCTTCTTCGGAATCGGCCGGAACCAGCCGCGATCGGCTTGCAGCGCCAGCACGATGTTGGCACGCACGGTCAGGTCGTCGATGATGCCTTCGCTCCGTCGGTTCTCCGACGAGTAGGCGATGCGCTTGCCGATGGCCTGACGTGGGGTGCGGAGGCGGGTTGCCTTGCCCTCGATCTCGAGGTGTCCGGCATCCGCTCGGTCGATGCCCGACAGGATGCGGGCCAATTCGGTGCGACCCGAGCCGAGGAGGCCCGCGAGCCCCACGACCTCGCCCGCCCCGACGACGAGGTCGAACGGATCGATGGCGCCCTTGCGCCCGTAGCCGCTGGCCGCCGCGAAGGCGGGGATGCCGAGGGCGGCGGCGTCGTCGGTGGCGCTCGCCGAGGCGGAGCCGGTGGCCGCGTGGGCGCGTTTGCCGATCTCGTCGAGGGCGGTGATCTCCTTGCCGATCATCTTGTGTACGAGATCGATGCGCAGCAGTTCCTCGGTGAGGTATTCGCCCACGAGCTGGCCGTTGCGCAGCACCGTCAGCCGGTCGGTGATCTCGTAGATCTGGTCGAGGAAGTGCGACACGAAGAGGATGGCGACGCCGGAGTCACGGAGCGAGCGGATGACACGGAAGAGCTCCGCCACCTCGTCGGCGTCGAGACTCGAGGTGGGCTCGTCGAGGATGAGCACGGTGGCGTTCACGTTGATGGCCCGGGCGATGGCCACGAGCTGCTGCACCGCGAGCGAGTGCGAGCCGAGCAGCGACCCCGGGTCGATGTCGAGGTTGAGCCCCGCGAGCAGTTCGGCCGCTCGGCGCCGCATGGTGCGGTAGTCGATCGAACCGAAGCGTCGCGGCTCCCGCCCGAGCAGGATGTTCTCGGCCACCGAGAGGTTCGGCAGCAGATTCACCTCCTGGTAGACGGTGGAGATGCCGGCCGCCTGGGCGTGCGCCGGCCCGGAGAACGAGACGGTCTGGCCGCCGAGACGGATGACGCCGTCGTCGATCGGATACACACCGGTGAGAGCCTTGATCAGCGTCGATTTGCCGGCGCCGTTCTCGCCCATGAGCGAGTGCACCTCCCCGGGGAACATGCGGAAGTCCACTGCATCGAGTGCCTTCACCCCGGGAAAGGTGATCGTGATGCCGGTCATCTCGACCACGGGTTCGGTCATGAGCTCTCTCTTCTTCGAGGGATCGGGCTTCTTCGTGGAACGGCGGTTTCGAGAGACGTGACGGATGCCGGGACTCGCGTCGCGGCATCCGTCACCTCGTTCCCGTGATCAGTACTGGCGGTCGGGCAGGGCCTCGATGGCCTGCTCCTGGGTGAAGGTGGTCTCCTCCGTGATGATGCGCTTCTCGGGGGTCTCGCCGTCATTGACCTGCTTGACGATGTCGACGAGCTGTTTGCCGAGCAGCGGCGAGCACTCGACGATGAAGTTGATCTTGCCATCGGCGAGGGCCTGCATGCCGTCTTTCACGGCGTCGACGGTGACGATCTTGATGTCTTCGCCGGGCTTCAGACCCGCCGCTTCGATCGCTTCGATCGCTCCGAGACCCATGTCGTCGTTGTGGGCGTAGATGAGGTCGACGTTGGGGTTCGACTTCAGGAGCGCCTCCGTGACCTGCTTGCCGCCGGCTCGGGTGAAGTCGCCGGTCTGGCTGGCGACGATCTCGAACTTGTCGTCGGCGCCGGTCACCTCGGCGAAGCCCTCGGCGCGGTCGATCGCCGGAGCGGCTCCCGTGGTGCCTTCGAGCTGGATGATCTTCACGGGATCGGTCGAGTCCTTGTATTCCTCGACCACCCATTCACCGGCCTTTTTGCCCTCCTCGATGAAGTCGGAGCCGAGGAACGACACGTAGAGCGAGTCGTCTTGCGAGTCGACGGCGCGGTCGGTGAGCACCACCGGGATGTTCGCCGCCTTGGCCTCGTTGAGCACGGCATCCCAGCCGGTCTCGACCACGGGGGAGAAGGCGATCACGTCGACTCCCTGCTGGATGTAGGAGCGGATGGCCTTGATCTGGTTCTCCTGCTTCTGCTGGGCGTCGGAGAACTTGAGCTCGATGCCGGCGTCTTCGAAGGCGGTCTGGATGTCGGTCGTGTTGGCGGTGCGCCATCCGCTCTCCGCGCCGACCTGGGCGAAGCCGACGACCAGTTCGTCGAGGGACTTGGGGCCTGCGGCGGAGTCGACGCTGTCGGTCGTGCCGCCACCGGCGCAGCCGGCGAGCGTGAGGAGCATGACCCCTGCCGCTGCCATACCGAAGAACTTCTTCTTCATCGTGTGAACCTCTCTGTTCAGACGTCCCGGCCGCGAACGTGCTGCGTGATGGTGCCGGGTGCAGCCGCCACGTCGGGGCTGATGGGTCATAGTAACCACAAATTGTGAGCCCTCACAATTGGCAATCGGATAACGGATCAATAACGCTCGGATCGGCGTGATACCGGCCAACGGTGCAAATTGTGAACGCTCATATTGAGGCGCACCGAACTGGCCTGCGTGCCCGACCGTGGCACGGTGCCCTAACCTGGGTCTCGGCTCCGGCGATCACGCGTCGACGGCCGCTTCACCACCCGCGTCGACCTCCCTACGAAGGCGCCCCATGATCGAAACCACCCGATGACCCGGCTCCGGCGGTGGGCTCGCGCCTACTTCGCTCTCCAGGCGGTGGCCGGTGGTGCCTGGTGGGTCGCCGTCTTCACCTGGCCGGCGGTGCGGGAGGCCACCCTCGGTGACCTGGACCCCGTCGCCGTCGCCGTGTTCGACATCCCGCTCTTCGTCGTCGCGTCGGCGCTCGCCGCAATGGGGTTCAAGGCGGCCGCCGTCGTCGCAGCGGGGTGGACGACGCTCGTCGCGACAGCGCTCGCCGTGTACGCCACGATCACGACCGAGGCAGGGTGGGGTGTGGTCGTCATGGCCGCGGCAGCCGCCGGATCGCTTCTCGCGGTCTGCGTGGTCGTGCTGGATCGCATTCCGACCGACTGGGTCATCCGGGGGCCCTTCGCCTTCCGCACGGCCGACGCCCGGCGCACCGTCGCGGCGAACGTGACTGGCACCTTCGCGCAGATCGTGGTGTTCTGGGGACTCTTCCTCGTCGTGATCCCGCTCGTGATCGCCACACTCGAACGCCGCTGGGCAGTGGGTCTCGCAGTGTCGGGGTTCGCTGGGGTCGTGGGCGTCGTCGGCGTCGTCGCGCTGGTGCTCGCCAGCGGCCTCGGCATCTGGTCGGCGATCGTCATGTCGACGCTCGGCGACGGCACCCCGTTACCGTCGTCGACGGCCAACAGGTTGGTCATCGCGGGGCCGTATCGCTGGGTGCGCAATCCGATGGCGCTCGCCGGGATCGCGCAGGGCGTCGCGGTCGGTCTCATCCTGTCGTCGTGGCTGGTGATCGTGTACGCCGTGGCCGGATCGCTGGTGTGGAACTACGTCGTGCGCCCGCAGGAGGAGGCCGATCTGGAACTCCGTTTCGGCGACCAGTTCCTGCGCTATCGCCGCGCGGTGCGCTGCTGGGTTCCGCGCCGGCCGCGGTCGGCGCCGTAGGCGAAGCAACGCGCAGCGCGGTGAAGCGGGGTGATCGCTCAGAGCGACGCGACGTCGATCAGCACCTTGCCCACGGCGCCCTGCTCCACCGCGTCGTGTGCCGCCGCGGTGGCCGCGAGCGGGAACCGGGTGAGCGGCAGCCCCGCCCCTACGCCGACCGGCAATGCGCCGTCGCGCAGTGCCGCCGTGATGTCGTCGGCCGCCGCGGCCAACGCCTCGGGGCCCACCGTGTACAGCAGCAGGAACTGATAGCGCACGTTGAGGGCGAAGTGGGAGCGCACGTCGAGCGACATCTGCGAGCCGCCGTCGGTGGTGTAGACCGCGACGGTGCCGTGGTTCGCCAGCACCGCGGCGTTCAGGTCGGCGTTGCGGGCGGGGGAGACCTCGACCACCAGATCGACGCCGTCCGGTGCAGCCGAGCGGATGCGTGCCACGGCATCCTCCGAGCGGTAGTTCACGATCACGTCGGCTCCGGCGGCGGCGGCGAGTTCGGCCTTCGCGGGCGATGACACCGTCGTGATGACGGTCGCTCCGGCCCAGTGGGCGAGCTGGATGGCGGCGTGACCGACCGCGCCTGCACCACCGGCCACCAGCACGGTGCGCCCGGTCAGGGCTCCCGGAGCGAGTCGCGAGGGCCCGCCGTCATGCACGGTCAGGGCGCGATGGGCTGTCATGGCGGGCACCCCGAGTGATGCGCCGACGTCGAAGGAGGCCTCGTCGGGCAGCTTCACGACCCGCTCCGCCGGGACGACGGTGTACTCTTCGGCGGTGCCGCTGGTGCGCTGATACGCGGCCAGGAAGAGCCACGCCCGATCGCCGGGGGCGACCGATGTCACCCCGGGGCCGACAGCGTCGACCACGCCCGCACCGTCCTGGTTCGGCGACTGCTCCTCGATCTCCTCGACGGTCGATCCACTGCCCGCGCGGTTCTTCCAGTCGGTGGGGTTCACCGCCGACACGACGACCCGAACCCGCACCTCCTCGGCCGCGGGCTCGGGAACGGGCCGCTCCTCGAGCCGCAGAACATCGGAGGTGCCGTTGGAGGTGTAGACGATGGCTCTCATGCTCGTTGCAACGCCCGCGGCGCCCGGCTTCATTCCGCGAGGCGCACGATCGGCGCTCGATCGGCCGAGATCAGTGCGCGACGGCGGCCGCCTTGTTGCGCTTGAGCAGGCGTGACATCCCGGTCACGATCGCCACGATGATGAGCCCGAGCACCAGGCCGAACACGGCCGACATCGCGGTGTCGGCGATCCACACCACCACCGGCCCTGCGGCTTCGATGGCATGCGTCACCGTGTGCAGCAGATCGTAGGGCCCGTGCCAGAACGTCTCGGCCAGGTTGGCGATCACCAGGTGTCCACCGACCCACAGCATCGCGACGGTGCCGATGACGCTGATGACGCGGAACACTCCGGGCATCGCCGCCACGATCCGCGCACCGGTGCGGCGCACGCCTCGCGCCGGACTCTTCATGAGCCGCAATCCGACATCGTCGAGTTTCACCAGCAGGGCGACCGCGCCGTAGACGAGCACGGTCATGCCGAGAGCGATCACCGCGAGGGCACCGAGCGTCATCCAGATTCCGAAATCGGGATCGAGACTGGCCAGGGCGATCAGCATGATCTCGGTGCTCAGGATGAGGTCGGTGCGGATGGCGCCGAACACGAGTTTGCGCTCATCGCGCGCCTCAGTCTCGTCGGAGCCGTGATGCACTCCGAACCATTCGGTGACCTTCTCGGCGCCCTCGAAGCACAGGTACGTTCCGCCGATGATGAGGAGGAACGGCAGCACCCACGGGGCGAAAGCCGAGAGCAGCAGAGCGAGGGGAATGATGATGATGAACTTGTTGAACAGGCTGCCGAGCGAGATCCGCCACACGACGGGCAGTTCGCGAGCCGGCGTGAGCCCCTGCACGTACTGCGGGGTGACGGCCGCGTCGTCGATCACGACGCCCGCGGTCTTGGCGCTCGCTTTCAGTGCGGCCGTGAGGATGTCATCGACGACGGCGAGCAGGCCGACCGACACTAGGCGCTCCTCACGCCGTGCGTCGCCGGTGCGTGCGCCGACTCCCCGGACCACTCTGCCGCCAGGTCGTCGAGAGACAGGCTCAGAACTCCGGCCAAGGCCGCGACCACCCCGAAGGCGGGGCTCGGCAACCGACCGGTCTCGATCTTGCGCAGGGTCTCGGGAGAGATTCCCGCCTGCGCCGCCACCTCGTTCAGGGAGCGGGCTCCGCGCGCTCGCCGCAGGGTCTCGCCCAGACGGCGGCCGGCCTCGAGCTGCTCGGGGGTGAGCGGAGCGCGAACCATCATCCTGAACCTCCATCGTGACCGGGCGGTATTTTCATACCGGAATCCGGTATTATTATACCAGCATGATCGAACTTCACACGCCTGCCGAAATCGACCGGATGCGCCCGGCCGGTGCCTTCGTGCGAGACACCCTCGCCACCCTATCGGCGCAAGCGGCGGTCGGCATGAACCTCCTCGACATCGAGCACGCGGCGCGGGCGGCCGTCGCCCGTCGCGGAGCGACGTCCTGCTATTGGGACTACGCGCCCTCCTTCGGCAACGGTCCGTTCCAGAACGTCATCTGCCTGTCGGTGAACGACGCCGCTCAGCACGGTCTGCCGCACGACTACCGGCTGCGCGACGGCGACGTGCTGAGTCTCGACTTGGCCGTCTCGGTCGACGGCTGGGTGGCCGATGCCGCGGTCACCGTGATCGTCGGCCGCTCCGACCCCGCCGACTCCCGACTGATCCGCTCCACGCAGGAGGCTCTCGCGGCCGGGATCGCCGCTGCACAGCCCGGCAACCGCATCGGTGACGTGTCTGCGGCGATCGGCGCGGTCGCGGCGGAGTACGGCTATCCCGTCAACCTCGAGTTCGGCGGGCACGGGGTAGGGCGCACCATGCACGGCGACCTCTTCATCGGCAACGACGGCCGCGCGGGTCGCGGCTACCCCATCCGCCCAGGCATGGTCTTCGCCCTCGAGCCCTGGTGGGCGAAGACGACGTCGCGCATCCGCATGGATCCGGATGGCTGGACCGTGCGTTCCGCCGACGGCAGCCGCGCAGCGCACTCCGAGCACACCCTCGCCGTCACGGCCGAGGGGCCGCTGGTGCTCACGGCCTGAGTGCCTCACCCGGCGACCAGGTCGGGGCGAAGATAGGGATTTCGCCTGAGGCGGATGTCGCGTCTCTGCTGCACTGTGGAGAGGAGAGGGCACCACGACGCCCGTTCGAACAGGAAGGCTCGCCCATGACCCAGCCCGAGAACACGCCGCCCGCTGAGGTGCCGGCCGAGAGAGTCGCCGATCTGAAGCACCGGCTCGAGCGCTTCCGCTCGGTGGATGTGGCGGGTACCGGCTGGGAGCGCGGTGTCGACCCTGACTTCCTGCGCCGACTCGTGGCGTACTGGGCGTCGGGCTACGACTGGCGCGAACACGAGCAGCGCATCCGGGCGCTCGGCTGGCAGACGGCCGGGCGATCGACGCCGATCCGGCTCGTGCACCGCTTCGTGTCGCCGGATGCGCCGACCGTGCTGCTTCTTCACGGCTGGCCCGACTCGGTGCTCCGCTTCGAGCGGGTGCTGCCGCTGCTCAGCGATGTCAACCTCGTCATCCCGGCCCTTCCGGGCTTTCCGTTCGCTCTTCCCCTGGCGGAGGGAGGGCTCCCGTCGAACCGGATGGCGGAGGTCGTCGCCGCGGCCATGACCGATCTCGGGTACGAGCGATACCTGGTCTCGGGCGGCGACATCGGGAGCGACGTGGCCGAGGCGATTGCGCGCATCCGTCCGGAATCCGTGTCGGCGCTGCACCTGGCCGACGTGTCGCAACGGCACGCGCTCGACGATCCTCCGAAAGATCCGTCCGAAGCCGAACGCGCTTACCTGGGGCGGGTGCGCGACTGGCAGCACACGGAAGGCGGCTACATGCGCGAGCAGGCCACCAAGCCGCAGACGCTCGCCGTGGGTCTCGGTGACTCGCCGGCCGGCCTGGCGGCGTGGATTCTCGAGAAGCTGCGGTCCTGGAGCGACAACGATGGCGAGCTGACGTCGGTGTTCACGCTCGACGAACTGCTCACCTGGATCTCGGCCTACTGGTTCGAGGGCTCGATCGGCACGTCGTTCGTGCCCTACGCGGGCCCGGCGCGGGGAGACGAGGCGCAGCGCCGGGTCGAGACACCCGTGGCGGTCTCGATCTTTCCGAAAGACCCGGTCAACCCCGGAAGGGAGTTCGCGGAGCGGTACCTGAACGTGCAGAGCTGGGAGCAGCTCGAGCACGGCGGCCACTTCTCGGCGTGGGAACGCCCCGACGACTACGTCAGAGGCGTGCGGGCTGCGCTGACCTTGGCCGCTGCGCGCTGAGAGGTCGGCCCGCAGCGGCCCGGACGGCTAGTTCGTGCGCAGCGAGAGGTACTTCGCGATCAGCGCCTTCGTCGACGAGTCCTGCGACGCGAGAGCCGCGGCATCCCCGTCGACCGCCGGTGCGACCTCGAGTGCCAGCTGCTTGCCGAGCTCAACACCCCACTGGTCGAACGAGTCGATGCCCCAGATGGTGCCCTGGGTGAACACGATGTGCTCGTAGAGCGCGATCAGCTGACCCACGACGCTCGGGGTGAGCGCGGGCGCGAGGATCGATGTGGTCGGCCGGTTGCCGCTGAACACGCGGGCCGGCACCACCGATTCGGCGGTGCCTTCCGCGCGCACCTCGTCGGCGGTCTTGCCGAACGCGAGCGCTTTGGTCTGCGCGAAGAAGTTCGCGAGGAAGAGCGAGTGCACGTCGGCCCCGGGCTGCACGGCCTTGCCGTCTCCGGTCGCATCCTTCAACGGATGCGCGGGGTTGGCCACCGCGATGAAGTCGGCCGGGATGAGCCGGGTGCCCTGGTGGATCAGCTGGTAGAAGGCGTGCTGCCCGTTCGTGCCGGGCTCACCCCAGAAGACCTCGCCGGTGTCGGTGACGACCGGCGAGCCGTCCCAGCGAACACTCTTGCCATTGGACTCCATGGTGAGCTGCTGCAGGTAGGCGGGGAATCGGTGAAGATACTGTGCATACGGCAGCACCACGTGGCTCTGCGCGTTGAGGAAGTTGGTGTACCAGACGTTCAGCAGGCCCATCAGCACGGGCACGTTGCGCTCGAGCGGGGTGGTGCGCATGTGCTCGTCGATCGCGTGGAAGCCGGCAAGGAAGTCGTGGAATCCGTCGGGTCCGATGGCGATCGCGACCGAGGTGCCGATGGCGGAGTCGACGGAGTAGCGGCCGCCGACCCAGTCCCAGAAGCCGAACGCGTTCTCAGGGTCGATGCCGAACGCCGCGACCTTATCGAGAGCGGTCGACACGGCGACGAAGTGCTTCGCGACGGCGGCGGTGCGGGCGTCGTCATCGTCGGCGATGGCTCCGGATGCTCCCAGTCGCTCCCACAGCCACTGCCGGGCCAGGCGGGCGTTGGTGAGGGTCTCGAGGGTGCCGAAGGTCTTCGACGCGACGATGAAGAGCGTGCTCTCGGGGTCGAGGCCGGCCGTCTTCTCGTAGATGTCGGAGGGGTCGATGTTCGAGACGAAGCGCACCTCGAGACCCGGCTGCACGTACGGCTTGAGGGCCTCGTAGACCATGACCGGCCCGAGGTCGGAGCCGCCGATGCCGATGTTCACGACGGTCTCGATGCGCTTGCCGGTGACGCCGGTCCACGAGCCGTCGCGCACGCGGTCGGCGAAGGCGTAGACCTTGTCGAGGGTGGCATGCACTTCGGCGTCGACGTCGGCGCCGTCGATCACGAAGCCGGCCGGCGGCACGAGGTCTCCTGCGCCTGCGCTGCCCGCCGCGGGGCGCCGGAGCGCGGTGTGCAGCACGGCGCGATCCTCGGTCACGTTGATGCGCTCGCCGGAGATCATGGCCTCGTAGCGCTCGGAGACCCCGGCAGCCTTCGCGAGCGCGAGCAGCTGCGCGAGGATCTCCTCGGTCACGAGGTTCTTCGACAGGTCGACGGTGAGGTCGCCGGCCTGGAAGGTGTACGTGTCAGCGCGATCCGCGTCGGAGGCGAACCAGCCGCGCAGGTCGGGAGCGAATCCGGAAGCGATGCCCTCGAGCTGTTTCCAGGCGTCGGTTGCGGTCGGGTCGATGGGCGCCGATTCGGTCATTGCTTCTCCTGAGGCTCGTTCGTCGCGGGCAGCTGTCACGCCGCGATACGCATATCTCTAAACGTAGCGTCCGCGCGGGCTGCACGCAGGTGGCCGATCGGACTCACGCCCTCAGGATTCCTCGGCATCGACCGTGGCGATCGCCCTCGCGACCGCATCGATCGAGACGGCGACGTCGGTGGCATCCGTCGACCAGTTGCTGACGGAGATGCGCAGCACGTCACGACCGGCCCAGGCCGATCCCGACATCCAGACCGCACCGTCGGCGATCACGGCCCGGGTGACGGCGCGCGTGCGTTCGTCGGAGCCGAACGCGAGCGAGATCTGGGTGAAGACCACGTCGTTCAGCACCTCGACGCCGGGGAGCGACGACAGTCCTTCGGCCAGCGACCGCGCGTTGGCCGCCAGCCCTTCGACCAGCTCGACCGTGCCGCTGCGGCCGAGGGAGCGGAGCGCCGCCCACACCGGGATGCCGCGGGCGCGTCGGGAGAGCTCGGGCACTTTGTCCATCGGGTCGGCGATGCCGGCGCCGTCTCGGATGAAGTAACTCGTCTGTGCCGAGAAGGCCGACTGCGCGTCGCCCGGCTTCGCCACGATGGCGACGCCGCAGTCGTAGGGCACGTTGAGGGTCTTGTGCGCATCCGTGGCCCAGGAATCGGCGCCGCCGAGGCCGTCGAGCGCCTCGGCCCAGCGTGGACTCGCGGCCGCCCAGAGCCCGAAGGCCCCGTCGACGTGCACCCACCCGCCGTGTTCGTGGGCGAGCCGGATGCACTCGCGCATCGGATCGAACGCGCCCGAGTGCAGGTTGCCGGCTTGGAGCGCGACGATCAACGGACCCTCGACGGTCGTCAGGGCCTCCGCCAGCGCATCAGGCCGAATCCGACCCTGCTCGTCGGAGGGCACGCGGGTGGGTTCGCCGAGGCCCAGGTAGCGGAGTGCGATCTCGACCGAACTGTGCACCTCGCCGCCGACGAGCACCGTGATCCTGGGTGCGCCCGTCAGGCCGTCGCGATTGACGTTCCACCCCGCCGCCTCGAGCACCGCTCCGCGCCCGGCCGCGAGGCCGACGAAGTTCGCCATCGTGGCACCGGTGGTGAAGCCCACCGTGCTCGTCGCGGGCAGGCCGAGGAGCTCGAGCAACCAGGCTCCCGCCCGCTCTTCGATCGCTGCGGCTGCGGGGGTCGCGTAGCGCAGCCCGCCGTTCTGGTCCCAGGCGCTCACGAGCCAGTCCGACGCGAGAGCAGCCGGCAGCGTGCCGCCCATCACCCAGCCGTAGAACCGGCCCGAGCCGATCGCCATGAGTCCCGGCTCGGCCAGCCGAGCGAGTTCGTCGACGACGGCTGCCGGGTCGGACGGATGTTCGGGCAGCGACCCCGAGAACGCCGACTCGAGTTCGTCGATGCCCTCTCGCGGCTTCACGGGCCGGGTGGGAACGGAGTCCAGCCACGCCGTCGCGTGCTGCACCGCTTGCGCGAGCGGCGCTCGATATTCGTCGGCAGTGAACGGCACGCGCCCAGAGTACCGCCGGTGCGCGGCGGAGGGATAGGGTCGCCGACCGGGAAACTCAGGCGCCCTCGGCCGCCCCGAACCATCTCGGCAGATGGTCGAGGAGGTCGGCCTGGGAGCTGCCGATCCACGCGACGTGGCCGTCCGGTCGCAGCAGCACCCCCGGCGCATCGAGCTCCGGGCTGACGTCGACGACGTGGTCGACGCGACCGGTCCATCCGCTCAGGGAGAGGGCGCCGGTCGCATCGAGCAGGAGGCCGCGTCCGTCGTGCATCCGGTCGTACAGTCGCCCCTGCGACAGAGAGATGTCACGCAGTCGCCTGCCGAGCAGTTCGGGCTCGGGTCCCTCGCCGAAGTCGTAGCGGATTCCCGTGCCGCTGACCTTCTCGGCCAGGAAGCGACTCACGTCGTCGAAGCCCATCAGCTCGGTCAGCAGCCGGCGCACCGCCTGCGGTCCCGGCTCGGGGGAGAGCAGTTCGCTCTGGGCGCGGGTGATGGTGAGCACGTCTTCGGCGACCGGATGGCGCTCGGTGAAGTAGCTGTCGAGCAGGCCCTCCGGAGCCCACCCGTCGACCTCGGCGGCGAGTTTCCAGCCGAGGTTGAAGGCATCCTGGATGCCGAGGTTCAGGCCCTGGCCGCCGAGCGGCGGGTGCACGTGCGCGGCGTCGCCGGCGAGCAGAACCCGGCCCTCCCGATATCGATCGGCCAGCCTCGTCGCATCGGTGAAGCGGGTCAGTGAGCGCGGGGAGTGCACGCCGAAGTCGGTGCCTGCGTAGGCGCGCAGCTGCATCCGGAACTCCTCCAGAGTCGGTGGAACCGTGCGATCCTCGGCCACGGATGCCGCGGGCACGACGGCGCGGTAGATGCCCTCACCGGCGGGGCCGATGCCGAACCCTCGGTGGGTCTTGCGCACCTCGTCCGACGCCGCGGCCACCTCCTCCGGAGCCGCGGTCACCTCCACTTCGCCCAGGAGCCACTCGGTCGTGGCGGGTTCGCCGGGAAAGGCGATGCCGAGCAGTCCGCGCACGAGACTGCGTCCGCCGTCGCAGCCCACCAGCCAGCGCGAGCGCAGCCGGGTGCCGTCGGCGAGTTCGACGTCGACCCCGCTCGCATCCTGGTCGAGGCCCGTCACCTCGCTGCCGCGCCGGATCTGCGCGCCGAGTTCGGCGGCGCGCTCGGTCAGCAGGCGATCGGTGACCGGCTGGGGGATGCCGAGGATGTAGCCGTGGGCAGTGTCGAGGTGTGCCGCCCGCGGCTGGGCGATCCCGGCGAAGGAACCGACGCCGGGGTACTGCGTGCCCAGCGAGAGGAACCGCTCGAGCAGGCCGCGCTGGTCGAGGATCTCGATGCTGCGCGGATGCAGCCCGAGGGAGCGCACGGCCTTGCTCGGCTCCACGTCCCGCTCCAGCACGAGCACATCGACGTCGTGCAATCGCAATTCGGCGGCCAGCATCATCCCCGTCGGTCCGCCGCCGCTGATGATCACGTCGAACATGAGAACCCCGATCTCGCGGGAATCGGGCCCGCGACCAGCCATTCTGCGTGACGGAGGGGGTCTTGCCGCAAGCCCCCTGCCAGGCGATATCCTGGACATGGCAAGGAGATCGGCCGGGGCGATCGTGTCAGGCGGGCTGCTCGATCAGCGTCAGCTGGGTGCCATCGGGGTCGACGAGATATCCCGCGCGCAGCCCCCAGTCCTGCATCCGCACCGGGTGAAGACGCGGCATCCCTCTCGTGGCCTCCACGACACCCGATCGGCGGATGGCGCCGTAGAGCTCGTCGACATCGGCGACCCGCAGGCAGCACATGAAGGTGCTCGAGAGCGGATCGAGATCGGGGGCCGGGAAGAACTCCAGCTGCAGGCCGCCCCGGGCCAGGATCAGCCAGCCCTCGTCGCGGAACACCCGCTCGAAGCCGAAGGCGCCGTAGAAGCCGTCCGTTCGGTCGAGATCCCGCGACGGGAGGTTCGGCACGGCGCGGTCGGGTGGGGGAGTCGAGGCCATCCGGCCATGATGGCACCCGGCCCCCTCACCGACCTACACCTTCACCGGCTTCACCGGCTTCACCGGCTTCACCGGAGGGGGCTGCACCAGACCGTCGTGTCGGCGGGGAGGATGCCGGCCGGGAGCAGTTCCGACGCGAGGACCACACCGGCGCGGTCGAGCGGGTAGGGTTCGGCACCGAAGTTCGTCACGACCTCCCAGCCGTTGGGGCGACGGAAGTGCAGCACGTCGGCCCGCCCGGTCTCGATCCACTCGAGCCGCTCCTCGGTCTGCAACCGATGACGCAGTGCCAGGGCTCGACGATAGAGGGTGAGCGTCGACTCCGGGTCGCCGTCGAGCACCGAGACGGCATGCTCCGAGAACCACTCCGGCTGCGGCAGGTGCGAGCTGTCGGCGCCGAATCCGAACGACGACGAGCCCGTAGCGCTCATCGCCTCCCAGGGCAGCGGCACGCGGCATCCGTCGCGACCGAAGTCGTCGCCGGCGCTGCGGAAGAAGGTGGGGTCCTGCCGTTCGGCGTCGGGGATCTCCGCCACTTCGTGCAGGCCGAGCTCCTCACCCTGGTAGAGGTAGCTCGAGCCGGGCAGGGCGAGCATGAACAGGGTCGCCGCTCGGGCCCGTCGTTCCCCGGCCTCCCGGTCGAGCACGGGTGAGGCGTCGCCGGCCGGCCCGCCGCCGGATGCCACCGCGATCACCCAGTCGATGCCGTGCTTGCGCGTCGGATGCCCGGCGGCGTCGCGCGCGGGATGCGGCAGACCGTAGCGGGTGGCGTGCCGCACCACATCGTGGTTCGACAGCACCCAGGTGCTCGACGACCCCGAGGTGGCGGCCAGGTCGAGGTTGTCCTGCACCACCTCGCGAAATTGGGCCGCGTCGAAATCCGCCTCGAGCAGATCGAAGTTGAAGGCCTGCCCCAAGCTGTCCGGGCTCGAATACAGCGGAACGCGTGCGCGGTCCACCCACGCCTCGGCCACCGCCGTGCGCGGCGGGTCGTAGGAGTTGAAGACCGCACGCCACTCCGCGTACACCTCGTGCACGTCGTCGCGGTCGATCGTCGGATGCTTGCCGTCACGCGGCAGGGCATCGAGTTCGGCGCGCGAGGGCAGGGGCTCGGTGAGGTCTTTCGTGAGCATGTGCGCGACGTCGATCCGGAATCCGTCGACCCCGCGATCCGACCAGAACCGCAGCGTCGTGACGAAGTCGGCCCGCACCTCCGGATGCGCCCAGTTCAGGTCGGGCTGCTCGATCGCGAAGTTGTGCAGATACCACTGCCCGTCGGCCACCCGCTCCCAGGCCGAGCCGCCGAAGGCCGAGACCCAGTCGGTGGGCGGCTCCGCGCCATCCGCACCCGTGCCCTCACGGAAGATGTAGCGCTCCCTCGCGGCCGAACCGCGCCCGGCGGCGAGAGCCTCCTGGAACCATTCGTGCAGGTCGGAGGTGTGGTTCGGCACGATGTCGACGACCACCCGGATGCCGCGCTGGTGCAGTGCGGCGAGCATCGTGTCGAAGTCGGCCAGTGTTCCCAGCCGCGGGTCGACGTTGCGGTAGTCGGCCACGTCGTAGCCGCCGTCGGCGAGCGCCGACGGGTAGAACGGGCTCAGCCACACCGCGTCGATGCCGAGCTCGGCGAGGTAGTCGGCGCGGGAGGTGATGCCGGGGAGGTCGCCCAGTCCGTCGCCGTTCGCGTCGGCGAAGCTGCGGGGGTAGATCTGGTAGACGGCGGCCTGTCGCCACCAGGGCGCCGGCTCGCCGAGTTCATTGCGTTCGGGGGCGTTCACGACGTCGACGATGCTCACGGGTGGGGGTCTCCTTCGTTCTCAGACTGCGTTGTTCAGGGTTCGATGTTCGTTGTTCGGGCTTGTTGTCGTGCAGACGAGAGGGCAGGCGGCTCAGCCCTTCACGGCGCCCTGCGTGACACCCTCCATCACCCAGCGCTGCGTGAAGAGGTACACGATGATCGCGGGCGCCATCGCCATCAGATACGACGCGAACGACACGTTGTAGTTGTTGCTGAACTGCGTCTGGAAGATGCTCTGCACCACCGGCAGCGTCTGCAACGCCGGGTCGGAGGTGATCAGCGACGGCATCATGAAGTCGTTCCACGAGGCGAGGAAGGCGAAGATGCCCACCGTCGCGCTCATCGGCGCGAGCAACGGGAAGATCAGCCGCCAGAACGTCTGCCAGGTCGACGCGCCATCCAATCGCGCGCTCTCTTCGAGTTCGGAGGGGATGGAGCGCAGGAACGCCGTGAAGAGCAGGATGCTGAAGCTCAGCTGGAACATGATGTGCAGCAGCGTCACCCCCACCGGGTTGTCGAGCCCCGCGAGCCCGGTCAGCTGGATCTGTGGCAACGCCACGACGGGGAACGGGATGAACATGGCCGCCAGCAGGTAGAAGAACGACCAGCGGAACAGCCGCTTGTTCCAGTTGCGCGAGATCGCATAGGAGGCGAGGGCACCCAGGATGACGGTGCCCGCCACGGTGCCGGCCGTCACGAGCACCGACACCACGAACGCGGCGGGGAAGTTCGTGAGGTTCCAGGCGGTGACGAATCCGTCGAAGCTGAAGGGTGCGGGCAGCGAGAACGCGTTGCCGTCAACAGCCTGGCTCTGGGTCTTGAATGCCATCGAGATCGTCACGTAGAGCGGCACGATCACGGTCACGGCGGCGAGCAGGAGCACGACGGTGAGCGGCCACCCTGCTCGGCCCGGCCGGCCGGAGCCGCCACTGCGGCGGTCGGGTGATGGGGTGCGGCGGGCGGGCTGCCCTTCGAGGGTGGCGGTGGCGTCGATGTTCTCGACGGCGAGGGCGGGCTGAACCGACATCAGATCGCGTTCCTTCCACGAGTGATCCGGAGTTGCAGGAGGGAGATCACCACGACGATCACGAAGAACATGGTCGCGTTGGCCATCTGGTAGGCGTAATCGCCGCCGGTGAAGCCCGTGACGATCGTCATCGGGATGCTCCGGGTGGCTGTTCCTGGCCCGCCGTTGGTGAGGCCCACGATGATGTCGTAGGCGTTCAGGAAGTTCTTGAAGCCGAGCAGCACGTTGATCACCACGTAGCCGAGAACGAGCGGCAGGGTGATGCGGAACAGTTGCTGCCGCTTGCCTGCCCCGTCGATGTCGGCGGCCTCGTAGACCTCGCCCGGAATGGCCAGGAGTCCGGCGATGTAGATCAGCAGGGTGCCGGGGATGGCCTGCCACGCCGTCACGATCACGATCGCGACCCACGCTAGGTCGGGGTTGGCCAGGATGCTCTCACTCAGCCAGCCGACGCCCGTCGCTGCCCCGAAGGCGGGCAGCGAGTTCGAGAAGAGGAAGTTGAAGACGTAGGCGATGATGATGCCCGACACCACCATCGGGATCACGAACACCGCCCGCAGACCCATCTTCAGCTTGATCCTCGAGGTGAGCCCCACCGCCAGGAGGAACGCGAGCGCGTTCACCAGCACGACGGTGACGGCGGCGAAGCCGAACGTGAACAGGTAGCTGGACAGGATGGCGGGGTCGGAGAACATCGCCACGTAGTTGATCAACCCGATGAACTCCCAGTCACCGAACCCGATCGAGTTCGTGAAGCTGAAGAAGATGCCGATGACGGCGGGCACCGTGATGGCGAGGGTGAACAGGATGAGGCTCGGCAGGAGGAAGGCGTAGTAGATGCCCTCCACCTTGCGTTTGGGTCGCTTGGTCGGGGCGCTCGCCGGAGCGGGGGAATCCGCTCGGGTCGGCGTGTCCGCCGGGGGCGCTGTGGTGGTCGACATGGTCAGCTCCTTTGCTTACTGTCGGAGCGCGAGTCGCGCCCAGTCCGCGTCGAGGGTTCCGAGGGTGCTCTGCACATCGCCGCCCAGGGCGATTCCCTGCATGTAGTTCTCGGTGGGGATGGTGAGGGGGATCGCCTTCGACGCTCCCTGGTAGAACGCGGCGGTGTCGTAGTAGTCCTTCATGCCGAGGATGCGCGGGTCGGTCACCGGCGCGGCATCCGTGGTGGTGCCGTAGCCCAGCTGGGCCGCGTTGTAGGCATCCATCACGTCTTTCTGAAAGAGGTAGCTCAAGAACTCGCGCGCTGCCTCTTTGTGCTTCGACGCTTCGGGAATCCAGGCTGCGAGGTCGATGTTCACGCGCACCTGGAGGTCGTCGGGGTCATCGGTCATCGGCAGCGGGAAGGTTCCGAGTTCGAGCTCGGGATTCGTCTTGGCGATCTCGCCGAAGGCCCACGGGCCTTGCAGATACATCGCCGCTTCTCCGTTGGCGAACGCGAGGTTGCCGTCGCCGTAGCCCTTGCTCGCGGCATCCGGATTCGCGTACTCGTCGATCAGCAGCTGCATGCGCTCGACCGGATCGGCGAAAGTCTTCTCGAACGACACGGGGGAGTCGGGGCCGACCTCGGTGCCGAGGTCGCCGAGCTCGTCGTAGAAGTCGGCCACGTCGACCTCACCACCGACGGTGTAGTCGAACCAACCCTGCGCCACCGTCCACGGGTCTTTGAAAGTGCCGTAGAACGGGGTGATGCCGGCGGCTTTCAGGGTGTCGCACGCGGCGATGAGCTCCTCGTAGGTCTGCGGCACCTCGATGCCCTGCTCCTCGAAGATCTTCGTGTTGTAGATGACGGATGCCGCCATCACCGAATACGGCAGCACGCTCGTTCGCCCGGGGTAGGTGGCGTACTGGTCGACGAGCTCTTGCACCTCGGGGAGGACTCGCTCGGCCTCCGGCATGTCGGAGAGGTCGCTCAGCGCGCCGCGCTCCATGAAGCGGGCCATCTCCATGTTGTAGTTGAGCAGCCCCAGGTCGGGCGGATTGGCGCGGAGGAATCCGGCCTGCAGGTTCGATGACGCGTCGAAGACCACGTTCACGTCGTCGTGCTCGGCGTTGTACTGCTTGATGAGATCGCGGAAGTACGGGATGGCCTCGGGCTTGCTGAGGTGGAAGCGCACCGTCTCGGGGCCTCCACCTCCTGCGCAGCCCGCGAGCGCTGAGGCGGTGAGCGCGAGGCCCAGGGTGGCTGCCAGCACGCGGGAGGTGCGGCGCAGAGGTCGAGGCACGTCATCGTCCTTTCGGGAACCGTCATTGGTCCACTCTTTATTCGCGGAGTAGATTTAGCTATCAAATCAAATCTGCTGCAACAATGATGCATCAGGACCACGAAGGGGTCAAGCCCGTGCCGACACCACCACGCGACTCGTCCGCCCCGAGGGCGAGCCTCGACGCGCTGCTCGCGTTCGCGTGGAACGCCGGTGTCTTCGTGAGTGCCGACGCCATGGCGGTCACCGGTCTCACCCGCTCGACGGCGATCGACGCGCTCGATGAGCTGATCGATCTCGGACTGCTGCACGAGCTGCCGAATGCCCGCGCCGTGGGCGAGTACAGCAAGGGCCGGCCGGCCCGGCGCTTCGAACTCCGCGCCGAGGCCGCCGTGGTGATCGGCGTCGACGCCGGTCGTTCGCACGTCACCGTCACCGTGGCCGATCTGCGGGGCACCGCGCTCGGGCGGCTCTCGGTCGAGCTCGACACCGACCACGACGATCCCGAGGCGCGGCGCTCGGCGGTGCTCGACGCGATCGATCGCGGTCTGCGTGAGGCCGGCCGCGACCGGTCGAGCGTGGTCGCGGTGTGCGTGGGGGTGCCGGCGCCGGTCGATTCCCGCGGTCACTCGCCGCGGCACCGCGACGGCTTCTGGGAGCGCATGAACCCCGGCCTGAAAGAGATCTTGGAGGAGTGGGTTCCGATCGTGCGCATCGAGAACGACGCCGCTCTGGCGGCCGTGGCCGAGGGGTCGACGGGGGCGGCGATCGGATGCCGCGACTACGTGGTGCTCCTCGCCGGCGACCGTTTCGGTGCGGGTGTCGTGATCGACGGAGCGCTGCTCCGGGGTGCTCATGGCGGGGTGGGCGAATTGGTCGCGCTCGACTTCGTGGCGGGAGTGGAGTCGGCCACGGGCGTCGGGTCACGTCTCACGGAGTGGGTGCGGGAGGCGGCCGCCGCGGGGGAGGTGCCGCCGCGGCATCCGCTCGCCGACGTGCCGATCGAACGACTCACCGGTCAAGCCGTTCTGGAGCTCGCGCGCGAAGGCGATGCCTGGTCGCGCACCTTCGTGGAGCGGGCCGGCGGAATGCTCGCCCGCATAGCCGCTCTGTTCGGCAGCCTCTACGACCCGGCGCGGGTCATCGTGTCGGGTGCCGTGGCCGACGGTCTCGACGATGTGGTCGACGTGGCGCGCACACGGCTTCCGGCGGAGGTCGATCTGCCCGCTCCGGAGCTCGTTCTCTCGGCTCTCGGAGCGAACTCGGTCGCCACCGGAGCCGTCGCGGCGGCGCTGGAGTCGGCTCGCGACCGGCTCCTGCGCCTCGAGCCGGGCGCTTTGCCGCTCATTCGCCCGAGCGCACCGGCGGGCCCGAACGCGACCTGATCGCCGCGGGCGCCGCGGTCGCCGCGGCGCGATTCACGCGGCCAGATGGAACGTGTTCGCGAAGCGGCTGAGGAGATCGCTCGGCCCGCGCAGCACCTCGACGGCTCCCGTGGCGATCGCGTGCTCCGGGGCGAGTTCGCCTGAGATCAGCCTGCGGATGCCCGCGCCGGCCGTCATGGAGAACGCGAAGTCGACCGGCCCGTCTCCCCGCCTCACGTCGAGAGCCGAGCCGTCGACCCGCACGAGCAGCTCCGCACCCTGGAAGCGCGCCGCATAGGCGGTCGCCGGAAGCGACAGCGCCACCTGCGGCTGGAAGGCCGTGCGGAGATCCATCGTCATCGAGTCGGGCGTGATGATCTGCTCGTCGCGCGGATCGTCGAGAGCCTTGAAACCCCACGCCCCGAGCGCGAGCACGACCGGCTCGAGCTCCCGCCCGTAGGCGGTCAACTCGTAGACGATGACCCGCGAGCGCGGCGCCCGGCGGATGACGCCGGCCGCCTGCAGCTCCTTGAGCCGCGCCGCGAGGATGTTGCTCGGGATGCGGGGGAGTCCTGCGGCGAGTTCTCCGTATCGGCGCGGCCCGACGAGCAGGTCGCGGATGATGAGCAGCGCCCAGCGTTCACCCACCAACTCCATGGCTCGGGTGATGCCGGAGTACTGCCCGTAATCGCGGGCGGCCACAG
This sequence comes from Herbiconiux aconitum, assembly GCF_024979235.1. Classification (NCBI taxonomy): domain Bacteria; kingdom Bacillati; phylum Actinomycetota; class Actinomycetes; order Micrococcales; family Microbacteriaceae; genus Herbiconiux; species Herbiconiux aconitum. The sequence goes on along the minus strand of NZ_JANLCM010000002.1, from coordinate 1,074,452 downwards.
GCCGGCCTCAGGCTTGCTGGTTCGCGAAGGCCTCGGGGCCCTGCTCGGCTGCGACCGGGTCCATCCAGCCGAACTCGAGGATGTTGCCGTCGGGGTCGGTGAGCTGACGCTGATACATGAAGCCGTAGTCGGATGCGGCCTGCGCCTCGGTGCCGCCCGCAGCCAGGCCACCGGCCACGGCGGTGTCGACGTCGTCGCGGCTGTCGAGGAAGATCGCGGTCGCCACCGAGATGTCTTTCGACGGGTCGCCGATCGGGCGTTCGCTGAAGGTCTGGAAGAACTCGCGCGTGAGCAACATGAACGCGCTGTGGTCGGGCTCCACCACGACGCAGGCTGCGTTGTGGTCGGTGAACTTCGGGTTGACGCTGAATCCGAGGGCCGTGTAGAACGCCTTCGCGCGCTCCAGGTCGGTCACCGGCAGGTTGACGAACATCATGGTGGGCATCGTGGTCCTCTTCTCGTGGTTCGACTGTGAACACGGTCAACACTTGCAAAAAACAAGTGGCACGTCAAGGCCTCGATACAGGTGATTCTCGGCGTCGGTCAGGGGCCGCCGAGCCAGTGGTCGATGCGGTGGTGGTCGGGGGTGAAACCGTGGGCGACGCCCCAGAGCACGGCCTGCGTTCGACTGGTCACGTCGATCTTGCGGTAGGTGCTGCGGATGTAGGTCTTCACCGTGTTCGGGCTGAGATAGGTGAGCGTGGCGACCTCGGCGTTGCTCTTGCCCTGCGTGATGAGAGCGAGGATCTCCGCCTCCCGGTCGGTGAGGCCCTCGTGTCGCCCGGGCCAGTCGAGCCCCAGGGCGCTGCCTGCACGCCGCGGCGGCGAGCTGATGATCGTCTCGCCCGCGTGCACCGACTCGAGGGCTGCGACGAGGTCTCGCGCCGGGAGGGTCTTCGAGAGGTAGCCGTGGACACCCTTTTCCTGGGCGCTCTCGACGAGTTCGGGATGGAAGTTCCAGGTGTAGACCACGACCCGGCTCGCCCGCGGGTTGCGCACGAGCTCGCTGAGTTCGTGATGGTCGGACTCCGGTTGGGCGAACGAGTCGTACAAGACGATGTCGACCTCGTCGTCGAGGTTCGCGTTCGCATCGATCTCGCACACCACGACCCGGTCGCGATAGCGATCGAACATGTGCGCGAGGCCGGCCAGCACCACGTCGTAGTCGTCGACGAGCGCCACCCGGATGGGGCCACCGCGTGCCGTTCCACTCATCCTCCGACGGTACACCGAGAGGGGGTTCCAAAGACCACCCCTCGGGGTGGTCCGATCCACCTCCCATCATGGTTCGCTGAATGCTGTCAACCCGACACCAGTCACCCGGCTACGAATCAAAGGACGCACATCATGCTCGGTCTCATCATCAGCCTCATCGTCATCGGCATCATCGCTGGAGCCCTCGCCCGCCTCATCGTTCCCGGCCGACAGAACCTCTCCATCCTGATGACCATCCTGCTGGGCATCGTCGGCTCGTTCGTCGGCGGATTCCTCGGGTTCCTCATCTTCCAGCGCGACCCGATGGACGGCTTCTTCCAGCCCGCCGGCATCATCGGCTCCGTCATCGGCGCCATCATCGTGCTGCTCATCTGGACCCGTTTCGCCGGACGCCGCGCCGTCAACCGCTAGTCGGGCTAGGTTCACACCAAGGGGACACCTCGAGAGCGGACAGCGCATGACCGGCACCAGCACCGACATCCATCACGCCGTGGTCATCATCGGCGGCGGCAACGCCGGACTGTCGGTGGCCGGTCGGCTGCGCCGCGAAGGGGTCCAGGATGTCGCCGTCATCGAACCCCGCGAGCACCACCTCTACCAGCCCATGTTCTCGCACGTCGCGGGCGGCACCGCGCCCGCGGGCATCGCCACCCAGCCCCAAGGCGCGGTGATGCCGAAGGGCGTGACCTGGCTCCGGGCGCGCGTGCAATCCATCGATCCCGAAGCGAAGACGGTCTCGCTCAGCACGGGCGAGACCGTCGGCTACGGCCAGCTCGTGGTGTGCCCGGGAATCCAGAAGAACTGGAACGCCGTACCGGGCCTGCCGGAGGCCATGGATTCGCCCGTCGGCATCTCGAACTACGAATTCGAGTACGCCCACAAGGCGTCGAAGGTGTTGCGCGAGGTGCGCTCGGGAACCGTGGTCTTCACCCAGCCGTCCGGCCCGGCCACCTGCGCGGGCGCCGCGCAGAAACCGATGTACCTGGCCTGCGACTACTGGCGCGCGACGGGCGTGCTGCGCGACATCCGCGTGGTGCTGGTGGTGCCGACCCCGACGTTGTTCGGCATGCCGTCGGTCGATGCCGAACTCTCGCGCAAGGTCACGGAATACGGCATCGAGGTGCACTACGACCGTGAACTGGTCGAGGTGGATGCGGAGAACCGGTCGGTGGCGATCGCCGAGGCCCCGCGCCAAGGCGGTCCCGACCGCGGGCAGCTCGGCGAAGCCTCGGCGCCGGTGGAGCGCCTCTCCTACGACGTGCTCCACGCCGTGCCGCCGCAGTCCGCACCGGACTGGCTGGCGGAAGGTGCTCTGGCCGACCCCGGCAATCCCGGAGGCTTCGTCGAGGTCGACTCGCTGACTTTGCGCCATCCCCGATATCCGGATGTCTGGGCGCTCGGTGACGCCGCGGCCACGACGAGCTCGAAATCGGGTGGTGCTCTCCGGCAGCAGACCCTGGTGGTGGCCAAGAACCTGGTCGCTGCGGTGGCGGGAAAGCCGCTGCCCCAGGTGTACAACGGCTACTCGGTCTGCCCGTTCACGGTGTCGCGGTCGACGGTGGTGTTCGCCGAGTTCGACGATCGCTACCGTCCGAAGCCGACGATCCCGTTCTGGAAAGGGCTCGTGAAGGAGCGGCGTCTCACCTTCGTCGCCGACCGGTACGTGCTGCCCTGGGTCTACTGGAACCTGATCCTCAAAGGCCGGGCGTGATCCGGGTGGTCGGATCGGAATGCGCATCCACGAGTCGACGTTGCCTTCTCTGTGAGTGCAACGAATCGTAAGAACATCGGCTTCCTGTCCTTCGGGCATTGGACGCCGTCGCCGCAGTCCAAGACGCGTACCGCGTCCGACACCCTCCTGCAGTCGATCGACCTCGCCGTCGCCGCGGAGGAGCTGGGTGCCGACGGCGCATACTTCCGCGTGCATCACTTCGCCCGGCAGCTCGGCTCGCCGTTCCCGCTGCTGGCCGCGGTCGGCGCCCGCACCTCGACGATCGAGATCGGCACGGGCGTCATCGACATGCGCTACGAGAACCCGTTCTACATGGCGGAGGATGCGGGATCGGCCGATCTGATCTCCGGCGGCAGGCTGCAGCTCGGCATCAGCCGGGGGTCACCGGAGCAGGTGATCGAGGGCTGGCGCTACTTCGGCTACCAGCCGGGCGAGGGCCAGGACGACGCGGATCTGGCCCGTGAGCACACCCGTGTTTTTCTGGAGGTGCTGAAAGGCGAGGGTTTCGCGCAGCCGAACCCGCGACCGATGTTCCCGAACCCGCCGGGGCTCTTGCGCATCGAGCCGCACTCGGAGGGTCTCCGGGAGCGCATCTGGTGGGGCGCCGCGTCGAACGCGACCGCTCGTTGGGCCGCGGAGCTGGGCATGAACCTGCAGTCGTCCACCCTGAAGGTCGATGAGACGGGGGAGCCGTTCCATGTGCAGCAGGCGAAGCAGATCCGCGAGTTCCGGGATGCGTGGGCGTCGGCCGGGCATTCGTTCGAGCCCCGCGTGTCGGTGAGTCGCAGCATCTTCGCGATCACCAACGACCAAGATCGCGCCTACTTCGGCGGTGGTGACGACAGCGAAGACCAGATCGGCAACATCGACGCGAGCATGCGCGCCATCTTCGGTCGCAGCTATGCTGCCGAACCGTCTCGCCTCGTCGAGCAGCTCGCCGAAGACGAGGCGATCGCCGAGGCCGACACCCTTCTGCTCACCGTGCCCAACCAGCTCGGCGTCGAGTACAACGCGCACGTCATCGAGTCCATCCTCACGGAGGTCGCGCCGGCGCTCGGTTGGAGGTAGCGCAGGCCACCGAAGAGGCCCGGATGTCGATACTCTCGACGTGATGGATGACGTGACCGACGCCTACTCCTGGCGCGCGGCCGAGTACACCGACCTACTCGGGTCGATGGACGCCGTGCATCCCTCCGATCGACAGCTCATCGACAGCTGGCTGGACACCCTGGTCGGGCCCGTTCTGGATGCGGGTTGCGGGCCCGGACACTGGACGAACCACATCGCCGCCCGCGGGTTCGACGTGCGCGGCATCGATCTGGTTCCCGCTTTCCTCGATCACGCGCGAGCCACCTACCCCGGCGTGTCATTCGAGCGCGGCAGCATCGACGAGATCGACCTGCCCGACGGTTCCCTGGGTGGTGTGCTGTCGTGGTACTCGACCATCCATCATCACCCGACCCGCGTCTCCGAGCCGATTGCGGAGTTCGCCCGGGTTCTCAGGCCGGGCGGTGGTCTGGTGCTCGGCTTCTTCCATGGCGAGACCGTCGAACAGTTCGACCACGCGGTGACGCCGGCGTTCCGATGGCCGGCACCCGAACTAGGGGATCTCCTGGAGGCGAACGGCTTCGAGGTGATCGAAACCCACACGCGCACCGGCATCGGCCACCGCCCGCTCGGAGCGATCGTGGGCCGGCGGGTTGGCTGAGGCCGCGTTCACCGCCCCGTGATCCGCTTCGGCGCCCGGCACTCCCAGGCCTCCCGCAGGAGTTCGCCCAGTCGCTCGGGCGGCACCCGGTCGAGCCGCACCAGCACGCTCGGATGGCCGTCGTAGTGGGGGGTCGTGAAGAATGCCGACGGATCGCTCTGCAGCAGTGCCTCCCGCTCTCCGAGATCGGCACGCCAGCACACCAGAACCCCGGGCTGGTCATGCAACCGGGCGAACATCTTCTTGCCGACGTAGAACGCCGGGGTTCCGTAAGCCGTGCGCTCCTCGGTCGAGGGAAGTGCCAAGGCGAGGCGGCGCACGTCGTCTTCGTCGCTCATGCCTTCACCCTCCCACGCTCCGCTGCCAGACGGTCAGCTCGCCGTCGTCAGGATCGGCCCGCCGGCCGGTCGCGGTGAAACCCGACGCGCGCAGAACGCCGGGAGAGCGCACATCCGTCGCCAGCGTGTGGGCGAGCATCCGGTCGACCTCGCCGGAGGAGATCGCGCGATCAATCAGCGCGAGCACGGCCGCCGTCGCATATCCTTGCCGCCGGTGCTCGGGCGCGATCTCGTACCCGATCTCGACCTGGCCGTCGACGGGCGGCCCGGCGAATCCTCCGGAGCCGACCAGCACGCCGCTCTCCGCGTCGAGAAAGAAGTGCATCCACCAGCCGGCTTCTTCGGGTCGACTCTCCAGCACCGCGAGCGTGTGGGGGATCGCCTCGGGGAATTCCGGCCAGCCGACCGGGATGGCGCACCCGAGCTGCGTCGACAGTTCGTGCGGATCCCGCAGGAACGCCGCGAGGTGAAGTGTCGTTGCGGGGACGAGTCGCACGCGGGCCATGGTTCGATCCTTCGTCTCGAGGTCTCCGCGCCTCTGCGGTGAACGGTCGAGGAGCGCAGTCGAAATCACCGCCGACGCTAGCAGAGCCGCCCGGCGCGGGGGAGACTCCATGCCACCCGGGCTCACCTGGGCCAGTCTGAAGTCGTGACCTCTTCGATCGCTCATTCCGCGGCTCCGACGGGAGTGCTCGTGGTGGGCGCCGGTATCTCGGGAATCGCCTGCGCCCGAGCGCTGCGCGACGCCGGCGTGACAGTGCGGGTCGTCGACCGCGCACGGCGGCCGGGTGGGCGGATGTCGGGGCGCACACTGCAAGGCCGGGTGGTCGACCTCGGTGCCTCGTACTTCACCGTTCCGGCCGGCTCGGGGTTTTCCGGCGTGGTGGAGCGCTGGGTGGAGAAGGGCCTGGCGCGGCCGTGGACAGACACCTTCGCCGTCATCGGCACGGGACCCGATGCGCGCACGACGAAGGGTCCGATGAGGTACTCGGCCGCACACGGACTCCGGTCCCTGGTCGTCGACCTCGCCGACGGCCTCGACGTCGGCCTCGAGTGCGACGTCGCCCAGGTCGCCGACGACGGCACGGTCGATGGAGTGCAGTACGACACCGTCGTGCTCGCCATGCCCGAACCGCAGGCCGCCCGGATGCTCGCGCCCGCGTCGCCTCTCATCGCTCGTCTCGACACCGCTGCCTGGGAACCGACGATCGCCGTGGCACTCGGTTTCGCCGAGCGCGCCTGGCCGGCCGAGCTGCACGGCGCGTTCGTCGAGGGCTCCTCGGTGCTGACGTTCGTCGCCGACGACGGCGACCGTCGCGGAGACCGCGCACCGGTGATCGTCGCGCACAGCACCGCGGCCTTCGCTCGCGAGCACCTCGACGCTCCGGAGGGCGCGGTCAGCGCGGTGCCCGGTGAACTGCGCGCCCTGCTCGGTCTCGAGCCGAGCATCCAGCCCGCCTGGAACCACGCCCACCGGTGGACGTTCGCGCGAGCCGCGTCGACGCATCCGGAGCCCTTCGCCCTGCACGAACGGATCGGGGTGTGCGGCGACGCCTGGGGCGGCCGCTCCTCGGTCGCGACCGCGTGGGCCTCGGGTGACGCACTCGGGCGGGCGATCGCGGGTCGCCGCTGAAACGCAGCGCCGACGTGGGACGATGCCTGCCGACCGACCCTTCCTCACCAGCGCTCGCGGTGCCGCTCCTGGTCGACCACGGCCTCCCGGTCGGCGAGGGCGCGCAACGTCCGGCTGCCGAGCTCGGGGGCGCATGCCCGGCTCGGCATTGCGGCTCCAGCGATCGTGATGCATGATCGAAGTGATGATTGCTCATGCGTATCGTTTACGATACGATAACGGCATAGCAGGAGGTCACATGAGCACCATCGAGGCGATTGCCCGCGCTCGACGCCGAAAGCGCCTCAGCATCGCGGAAGTCGCTCGGCGCAGCGGACTTCAGGCGAGCAATCTCTCGGCCATCGAGGGCGGGAGCCGCGAACCGACTGCGCGCAACCTCGATCGTGCCGCCCGCGGCGCCGGCCTCCACCTGGTGGTCGCAGATCTCGGGGGGCGACACCCTGTCACAGAAGTCGCCGACGCTGTGGCGGCGTCCGGCGAAGACGAGTGGGGCAAGGCCCGCCTGCTGGTCCAGCTCGCGAATGACCTCGCGGTCGCTGACCCGTTCGCGAAGCTGCTTCTGGCGGCCGAAGCGCCCCGGTCTCTCTCGCCGGAGTGGGATGCGGCGATGGCTGGCATCGTCGAATGGAGGCTCGAGCAGGTCGCCCTGCCCTCGCCCGAATGGGTGATCCACACCATCGGCGACCCACGGTGGAAGTGGTCGATCTGGCCGGGCACTGTGCGCGCCGAGGCAGACGACGTGCCTGAACCCCTGCTACGGCGTGGCGTGTGGCTCGCCGAACACGAGTTGGAATCCGTGTGACCGAGCGACACTCTGAGCCGCGGAACCCTACCGCCGGGGCGGTGAGCCTGACCCGTGACGACCTTGCGGCGGGGCTCGCTGACCTGGTTGCGGCGCTCGCGCAGTCGCCCGAACCGGTTCTCCTGAGGTTGGTCGGCGGAGCCGCGATCAGCCTCGTCTACGACGCCGACCGCCGAAGCACTGTCGACATCGACGGTCAGCTCCTGCCGCGCGCGGCAGTGCTCGACGTGGCAACGGCTGTCGGCGCTCGTCGTGGGTGGGGCAAGGATTGGATCAACGATGCAGCCGCCCACTTCCTGCCCGCTGGTTACGGCGGGCGGGAACAAGAGTGGGTGACCGTGCACGACGACGGTCACGTCGTGATCGAAGTGGGATCGGCGACCATGCTGCTGGCGATGAAGCTCCTGGCCGCGCAACGCCGAGGAATGCGCGAGTTCCGTGACATCGCGGTCCTCGCTGCCGCGGCCGGCGTGCACTCCGTCGACGAGGCCGAGGAGATCTTCGGCGAGTTCTATCCAGGAGACGCCTTCACGGCTCGCACGGCCGCCATCGTTCAGGATGCCCTGGACTCCGGGTATCAGGGACGGACGACGAGCTTTCCCGTACTGGGATGAGGAGACGCCGCTTCTCGGCGCTCTCCGCGCCCGGCGCCGCCGTGTAGCGGCTTTCGGAGGAGTTGGCGCACGCAGGTTTTGGTGGATCTCGATAATAATTCGAGCGATGCTGGCGAGTTCATATACAAACGTCGCGCACCGATGTACCGTGTGCCTCCAGGGCAAAGGTTTTCTTGCTCTTAATATTTGGGGGAAAATAATGAACGTGCGCTTAAAGGTCAGCCCGCCACGTGGGTACCGCACTCTGCTCGGCATCGGGGGTGTTGCGGCCACCATGGGGCTGGTCGCCGCCGGCAGTCTCGGCGCGAACGCGGCTGAAGACACCGACAGCACCGAAGCGAACGTCGTTGTCGAGTCTGCGATCTCGCTGACCGCCCTGACCGACAGCTTCACTCTCACGGGCGCCCCGGGCGACATCCCGGCCGACCCGACCGCCGTGACCTTCACCGTCGAGACCAACAACCTCGCGGGCTACACCGTGACCGTGCAGAGCACCACCGCCACGCTTCTGCCCCAGGCGGCGGGAAACACCGATGAGATTCCGATCGGTGCCCTCTCCGTCACCGGTGACACCGGCGGCGGGGCCCTCAGCGCCGTCACACCCGTTGTCGTGCACACGCAGGCGAACAGGTCGGCCGAAGGCGGCGACGCCCTCACCAACGGTTACGCGGTCGAGATTCCTTTCGTGAACTCCGACACATACACCACGACGCTCACCTACGTCGCGGCCACCTTGTGACCTGAAACCGACGTGTTTCACCGCTTCACGGTCGCACCGTGATCACTCGGCGTGCACGCGGTCGCATTCTGGCCGCGTGCACGACCCTCTTCTGTTCGTTCCTCCTGGTCTCCGGGGGAGTAGCGGCGCGCGCTGACGACACTCCGAGCCCCGTGCCGAGCCCCGGACAGACCACCACGTACCAAACCGTCCCCGACGAGTTCAACCTGACCGTGAGCCCCACCCGGCTGATCGTCGGCCCGGATGACACGGAGAAGACCCACGAGGTGAGTGTGGTGAACCGGGGCACCGCACCCGTGCACGTCGACATGAGCGCGAAGAGCTTCGTCGGCGGCATCGACGGAACCCTCGTGTTCCAAGAAGACGCTCCCTACTCGGCCTCGGAATGGGTCGACGTCTCGCCGATGACATTCGACCTGCAGCCGGGCACCAAGCAGGTCGTCACCATCACCATCGTCGTGCCGCCGGAACCGGAGTCCGGCGACCACCAGGTCGCCCTCGTCTTTCTCGTGCCCGCCGGCGAGACCGACGCCAACATCAAGGTGAACCGCGGTGTCGCGATTCCCGTGTACATCACCGTGCCCGGGCCGATCGACGACTCGGCGGCGGTGAGCGAACTGGCCGCGCCCGGTTTCTCAGCGGGCGGCACCGTGAAGGTGACTGCAACGGTCGAGAACACCGGAACCGTGCACCGGGACTTCCGCGGAGACACGGCGCTGCCCATCGACGGAGGGGGATCGACATCCTTCCCCGACTTCACTGTCGTACGCGGCGGTGAGCGGGAGATCTCCGCCGAATGGCAGCCACCGCTCATGTGCATCTGCAACGTCAGCGTGTCGATCGCGAACACCGGGGGCGTCTCCACCACCCAGACGGTGCAGGTCATCGTCTTCCCGGTGCTGCCCGCGATCATCCTCGTCGGCGGCATCGCACTCGTCATCTTGCTGGTCGTCTTCGCCTACAAGCAATATCAGAAGGGGGTCCGGCAGGCCGCGGTTGCGCTGCAGGCCTCCGGCGGCGCGGATGGGTGACCGGGCACCCTTCCACAAGAGGTTCGTCGCGATGGTCGCGACGACAGCGCTCCTGACCGCAGTCATCAGCGTGTTGAATCCGATGTCGGCATCGGCGGCGGGCACGATCCTGTTCCAGAATGCGTTCAACAACCGCACGGTCGACGGCGTCGGTTCGGTCGTCGTGCCGACGCCCACGAGCGGCACGAACACCGTGTGCCTGACGGCGTCGGGCAACAGTGCGACGCGGCCGCTCTTCTCCTGCGCGGGAGCATCCGACCCTCAAGGATCGGGAAAGCTCCGCCTCACGGCCACCGGCACGAACCTGATCGGCGGCGTGTTCGGCGAGACGAGTTTCCCCACCTCCAACGGGCTCGACGTGACCTTCAACTCCTATCAGTGGGGCGGCAACGGGGGCGACGGCATGTCGTTCCTGTTGGCCGCGGTCAATCCGACGAACCCCGCAGCGCCGACCACCATCGGCCCGACCGGTGGCTCCCTGGGCTACAGCCCGGCGGGAACGATCAAGGGGCTTCCGAACGCCTACCTGGGCGTCGGTCTCGACGTCTTCGGCAACTTCAGCAATCCCACCTTCCAAGGAACCGGATGCCCCACCGTGCCGAATCTCACCACGACGGTACCGGGGGCAGTCGTCGTGCGCGGCCCGGGCACCAACTCGGCCGGGTACTGCGGACTGACGACGACCTATACCGGCACGCCGGCGTCCCGGATCCCCTTGCGGGCGCCGACTCGCGCTGGCTCCGTGGTGCCGGTGCAGGTTCTGATCAACCCGACAGCCACCGCGTTCACCTCGACCACCGGTGTCACCGTCGATCCGAAGACCTACAAAGTCGTGGTGACGCCGGTGGGTCAGGCCGTGCGAACTCTGGCCGGGCCGCTGCCGTCGGTCTCACCGACTCTGTACCCCTCCTCGAGCTGGCTCAACGCCGACGGCGTGCCCCGTCAGCTCGCCTTCGCTTTCGTGGGGTCGACGGGGTCGGTGATCGACACTCACGAGGCCTCCGACGTGAAGGTGCTCACATTCAATCCGGTGGCGCAGCTCGGTGTGGCTTCGACGAGCTATACCGCGGCGAACCCGGCCCCGGGCGCTCCGGTGACGTACACCATCACGCCGAGCGTGCAGGTGGGTACCGACGAGGCCGCCCCCATCTCCATGACCCAGACGACCCCCTCCGGGGTGGTTCCGGTCGGGGCGTACGGCACCGGGTGGGTCTGCCAGACACCGGTCGGGCAGACCGTCACCTGCACCACGAGCGCCTCGACCTTCGCCAACGGCACCACTCTGCCCGTCATCACCGTGGTCGGCATCGTCACGAGTGCGAGCATGTCGGCCGCAATCGTGCAGAACTCCTCCGTCGCCCGGGTGTCGTCGGCGGATGCCAACCCCGACACGGTCACCGTCACCACTCCCGGCACGCTGCCGACGACGCCGTCGGCCGTCACCGCCTCGCCCGCCATCGGGCCCGTGTCCGGCGGGGATTCCGTGACGCTCACCGGCACGAACACCGACGACGCCACCGCGGTCGAGATCGGCACCACGGCGGAACAGGCCGCCGCGACTCCGGTGGTGCTGCTCCCGTGTCCCGGGGGAGTTGCCGCTACCGGATGCTTCACCCAGTCGGGCACGGTCATCACCATCTCGTCGATGCCCGCCCGCACTGCCGCGAGCGCCGTCTCGATCACCGTCGTGACGTCGGGGCTGGCGTCCGCGGCCGCCTACACCTACGCCTCCGCTCCCGCCACCCTCGCGGCCCCGGCCGCCACAGCAGGTGTCACCAGCGCCACCACCACCTGGGTCGCTCCTGCCAACAACGGAAGCGCCATCACCTCTTACACGGTGACCCCGTACCTCGGCACCGTCGCCGGAACCCCGGTGGAGGTGGGGCCGACCGTGCTGTCACGCACCTTTACGGGCCTGACTGTCGGAGGTTCCTACACCTTCGTCGTCACCGCCACCAACGCCTACGGAACCTCGCCCGCCAGCCCGAAATCGGCCGTCGCCGTTCCCTACACGGTGCCGGGTCCTCCGACGATCACGGCGGCCACAGCCGGTGACTCCTCAGCAGTGCTCACCTGGACGACGCCGTCGAACGGCAGCAGCGCGATCACCGGTTACGTGGTCACCCCGTATGTCAACAACGTGGCTCAGACGCCGCGGAACTTCACCGGAGCCGGCACCACCCAGACCGTCACCGCACTGACACCGGGCACGTCGTACACGTTCACCGTCGCCGCCCAGAACGCCGCCGGCACCGGAGCGCCCTCCACCCGCTCGGGCGCGGTCGTTCCGAACGTGTCACCCACACTCACCTTCCCGGCTCCGCCCTCGGGCCAAGTCGGCGTGCCCTACTCCCGGCAGCTGACCGTGACGAACGGTACCTCGCCCTTCACCTGGTCGGTCACCGCCGGCTCGTTGCCGCCGGGTATCACCTTGGGCGCGAGCACTGGTCTGCTGAGCGGAACCCCCACCACGGCGGGAACCTCCACCTTCACCGTTCAGATCGTGGATGCGAGCGGCCAGACCGCGAGCAAAGCCGTGACGCTGGTCATCGCGGCCACCCCCATCCTGAGCTTCACGCCGGCCCCGGGCGAGGTGAGCGTCGCGTTCGCGCAACAGCCGACGGTGTCCGGCGGCACCGGGCCGTTCGCCTGGGCGATCAGCGCCGGTGGCCTGCCGCCCGGCGTCGGCATCGACGCCGCGACCGGTGCCATCACCGGCACGCCGACCGCCGCGGGAAATTTCGCCGTCACCGTGGCCGCGACGGATGCGTTCGGCCAGGTCGCCTCCACGACGGTCACCATCATCATCGTGGCCCTGCCCACATTCACGTTCGCGACGCCACCGCCCGCGCAGGTCGGCGTCGCGTACAGCATCTCCCTCGACGTCGCCGGCGGGACGCTGCCGCTCACCTGGTCGACGACCGCGGGTGCTTTGCCGCCCGGCCTCTCTCTCGGAGCGAGCACGGGAATGCTCACCGGCACCCCGACCACGACCGGCACGTCGGCCTTCAGGGTGACGGTCGTCGACGCCAACGGCAAGAGCACCTCCCGGTCGGTCAGCCTCGTGACTAGTGTCGGGCCCATCGTGATCGTGAAGTCGGCCGACGTGTCGTCTGTCGCCGCGGGCGGGGTCGTGACCTATACGATCACCGCCACCAACACGGGCAGCGCCGCCGTGCCGAACGTAGCCCTCGCCGACCTGCTCTCCGGGGTGCTCGACGACGCCGCCTACAACGCCGACGCCACGGCGACGAGTGGTGCGGTGAGCTACTCGTCCTCCACGGTCAACTGGTCGGGAACCATCGCCGCCGGCGCCACCGTCACCATCACTTACGGCGTCACCGTGACGAACCCGGTCACCGGCAACCGCATCCTCACCAACACCGTCACCTCGTCGACCCTCGGCACGAACTGCGCGGCGGGCGGCACGGATGCCCGATGCACCTCGACCGTCACGGTTCCGGGCCTCTCCATCGTGAAAACAGCCGATGCGGCGACCGCGACGCCCGGCCAGGTCGTGCACTACAGCATCGTGGTCACCAACACCGGCCAGACGGCATACGCTCCGGCCGCGCTGGCCGACAACCTCGCCGGTGTGCTCGACGACGCGAACTACAACCTCGACGGTGCGTCGACATCCGGCAACGTCTCCTACTCCGGTCAGGTGCTGAACTGGTCGGGGCCGCTCGCGGTGGGCGCCTCCGTCACGGTCACCTACTCGATCACCGTGTCGAATCCGGATGCGGGCGACCGCACCTTGCGCAACACGGTCGTCTCCTCATCGGCCGGCACGCCCTGCCCAGCAGTGTCGCCCGCGGCACAATGCACCAGCACGGTGCCGGTGCTGGTGCCCGCACTGGCGATCGCCACGACCGCCGACCCCGCCGCGACGACGACCCCCGGTGCGACCGTCGCCTACACCACGACGATCAGCAACACCGGCCAGACCGCCTATCCCGCCGGCACCAGCGTCGTGCTCGCTCTCGACGAGGCGCTGGATGACGCCACCTACGACGGCGACGTCACCCTCAGTGGGGGAGGCACTGCTGTCTACGACGCGACCGCCAAGACCATCACCTGGACGGGTGCCCTCCCGATCGGCGCGGAGGTCACCGTCACCGCATCCGTCACGGTGCTGCCGAACGGCACCGGCACCGGCGACGGAGTGCTGTCGACGAGCACGACATCCTCGGCGCCGGGATCGACCTGCCTGCCCGGAGGGTCGGGCCCGGCCTGCGCCACGACGGTGCAGGTGCGCGTGCCCGCCGTGACGGTCTCGACCTCGGCGGACGGAGCCACCACCACGCCCGGTTCGGTGGTGCGTTACACCCTGACGGCGGTGAATTCGGGCCAGACTCCGCAAAACGGCATCACCGTGGCGAATCAGCTCGCCGGCGTGGTCGACGACGCCACCTACAGCAACGACGCCAGCGCCTCGAGCGGAGACACATCGTTCACCGGCTCCACCCTCGAGTGGACCGGGAACTTGGCGGTGGGCGCCACGGTCACCATCACCTACACGGTGACGGTGCACGATCCCGACACCGGTGACTTCGCACTCCTCAGCACGGTCAGCACGACCGCTGCGGGCGCGAACTGCCCGGTCGACGGCAGCGACCCGGCCTGCGCGACCCGAGTCGACGTGCTCGTGCCCGGCCTTTCGTTCAGCAGCTCGTTCGACACGGCCACGACCTCCCCCGGTTCGGTGGTGAACTACACGGCCACCGTCACCAACACGGGTCAGACCGCCTACAACGCGCTCCCCGTCACGCTCGACCTCGCCGGGGCCCTGGATGACGCCACCTACAACTTCGACGCCGCCGCGACGGCCGGCGGCCTGAACCTCGATGCGAACGGCGACCTCACCTGGACGCTCTCCCTCGCACCCGGCGGCTCGGCGACCGCGTCGCTCTCACTGTCGCTGACCGTCGCCGATCCCGACACCGGAGACCGGTCTCTGGTCATCCGCACCTCGTCGGTGGCGGCCGGCAGTACCTGCCCCCCGCTCTCGGCGAACACCGGATGCGCGGCTTCGGTGACCGTTCTGGTGCCAGGCCTCGTCATCAGCAAGACTGCGAACACCTCGACGGTCAGCCCGGGCGCAACCGTCGAGTACACCATTCAGATCACCAACACCGGCGAGACCACCTACACCGATGCCGCGGTCGACGACCACCTCGCGACCGTGCTCACCGACGCGTCGTTCGACCCGGCCGACGCCTCGGCCAGCACCGGCATCCTCGCTTATGTGTCGACCGTGCTGACCTGGACGGGCACGCTCGCTCCGGGCGAGAGCGCCACCGTGAGCTATCCGGTCGAGGTGCTCGACCCGGCGCCCGGCGACAAGCGCCTCATCAACACCGTGAGCTCGGCCGCGCCCGGCAACAACTGCCCCACCGGCAGCACCGATTCGCGCTGCACCAGCACTGTCGACGTGCTGGTTCCGAGCCTCACCATCGTGAAGACAGCGGATGCCGTCACCACCGTTCCGGGCGCGAACGTCGGCTACACGGTGACCGTGACGAACAGCGGCCCCACCGCCTACACGGCCGCCACGGTCACCGACTCCCTCTCCGGTGTGCTCGACGACGCGGCCTACAACGACGATCTCTCGACCGACACGGGCTCCGCGAGCTACGCCGCATCGGCGGTGAGCTGGACCGGCGCCCTTTCTCCGGGAGCCGTCGCCACCATCACGTACTCGGTGCTCGTGAATGTCGCGCCCGGTGGCGACAACCTGCTCGCGAACACGGCGGTCTCAGGCACCGCGGGCAGCACCTGCCCGGCCGGTGCCGGTGACGCACGCTGCACCAGCAGCATCCCGATCGCCCGGCTCCTGCTCGAACAGAGCTTCTCGCAGGCGAGTGCGACTCCCGGATCCACGGTGACGCTCACGGCGACGTTCACGAACACCGGCACCGTTCCCTTGACCGGCATCTCGGTGTCGACCCTCCGTGCCGACTCCTCCGACGACGCGGTTCCCGTCGGCGATCAGACGGCGTCGTCGGGCACGCTGTCGCTGACCGCGAGCGCGATCACCTGGACGGGCAGCATCCCGGTCGGCGGGGTAGTCACCATCACGGGTGGAGTGCGCATCATCGACCCACCCACCGGAAACCGCGACGTCACCGGCACCCTGCAGTCGTCGGCGCCCGGCAACAACTGCCCGGTCGGCGGGTCGGATGCCCGCTGCACCTCGCACCTCGCGGTCGTGGTTCCGGGCCTCACCATCACCACCGCCGCCAGCTCGTCGACCGCCGTTCCCGGGGCCATCGTCGGATACACCATCACCTTGGTGAACACGGGACAGACGCCGTATGCCTCGGCCGACCTCACCGCGGCCCTCGCCGGTGTGCTCGACGACGCAGCCTACAACGGCGATGCGACCGCTACCGCGGGCGCGGTCGACTACGCGGCGCCGTCGCTCACCTGGCAAGGTCCCATCGCGGTGGGCGGCACCGTCACCATCAGCTACTCGGTCACCCTGAACGACCCGGTGTCGGGCGACAAGACGATGATCACCTCGATCAGTTCGGCATCGGTCGGCAGCAGCTGCGCTCCCGCGAGCGGCTCGGCGGCCTGCCGCACGACCGTTGTCGTGCTCACCCCGGGTCTCACCATCGTGAAGACCGCCGACGCGCACAACGCCACTCTCGGAACCGAGGTGGACTACACCGTCGTCGTGACCAACTCCGGCCAGACGCCTTACGGCGCGGCAGCGTTCACCGACTCCCTCGCCGGAGTGCTCGACGACGCCGCCTATGTCCCCGCCAGTCTTCAGGCCACGAGCGGCACCGTCGACTACTCCGTCGGCACCATCACCTGGAGCGGGAGCCTGGCTCCCACCGCGTCGGCCACCATCACCTACTCGGTGGTCATCGACAATCCCTCCTCGGGCGATCACAGCCTGAGCAACACCGTCGTCTCCTCGAACACGGGCAGCAACTGCGCGGAGGCCGGCGTCGACTCCCGCTGCACCGCGGTCGTCGCCGTGACCGACTCGGTCAGTCTCACCTTCGACAAGACCGCCGACGTGCAGTCGACCGTCGCCGGCGCGGTCGTCGTCTACACGGTCACCGTCACGAACTCGAGCGCCTCGACCATCCCGGCGGAGTTCACCGACCCGCTCGCCGACGTTCTCGACAACGCCACCTACAACGACGACGCCGGGGCCACGACGGGCACCGTGGACTTCACCACCCCGAACCTCGTCTGGTCGGGTTCCGTTCCGGCCGGGGGAACGGAGACCATCACCTACTCCGTGACGGTGGATGGTGTCGTGGCCGACGAGCAGACGCTCTCCGGCACGGTCACCTCGACGTCGGTCGCCACGAGCAACAACTGCGTCGCCGACAGCACCGACCCGCGTTGCACGAGCACGGTGCCCATCGCCGCCCTTCTGATCGAGCAGCACTACACGGAGGCGTCGACGACTCCGGGCTCGGTCATCCACCTCACCGGCACGTTCACCAACACGGGAGCCGTCGACTACGAGGGCATCACTGTGAGCGCGTCGAGCGCCGACACGACCGACGACGCCACTCCCGACGGCAATCAGACGGCGACCTCCGGCACCCTCGTGCTGACCGCCACGGGAATCGTCTGGACCGGCGACATCCCGGTCGGCGAAACGGTGACCGTCACCGGAACCCTCACCGTGAAGAACCCCGACCCGGGCAACAAGCTCGTGACCGGAACCCTCGTCTCGACCGCGCTCGGCAACACCTGCCCGCCGGCCGGCACCGACAGCCGCTGCACGGCGGCCGTTCCGGTGCTGCTGCCCGGACTCACCATCACGAAGACCGCGAATGTGCCGTTCGTCGTACCCGGTAGCAGTGCGGTGTACACGATCACCGTCACCAACACCGGGCAGACTCCGTATCAGGGCGCGACCTTCACCGACTCGCTGATCGGCGTTCTCGACGACGCGAGCTACAACGACGACGCCACGGCGACCGTCGGCACAGTCGCGTTCGACACCCCCGTTCTCAGCTGGGAGGGCGACCTCGCCGTCGGCCAGAGCGCGCTCATCACCTATTCCACCTCGGCGCTGAACCCGGCCACGGGCGACAAGATCATGATCAATGCGGTCTCATCAGCCGATGTCGGCAGCACGTGCACGCCCGCCAGCAGCAACGCTGCGTGCCGCGTCACGACAGCTGTGCTCACCCCGGCCCTCACGATCACCTCGGCGACGGATGCCTCCAGCACGCAGCCAGGAGCGACCGTCACCTACACGATCGTCGCCACGAACACCGGACAGGTGGCCTACCCTCCCGCTGATCTCACGGTCGACCTCGGAGGCGTTCTGAGCAACGCCGTGCTCACGACGGCTGCGGCAGCGACATCCGGTTCGGTCACCGTGAGCGACGAGACGCTGAGTTGGACCGGCACACTCGCCGTCGGCGCCTCGACGACCATCACCTATGCCGTGACCGTCGTCGATCAGCCGTCGGGAACGTACCGTCTCGAGCAGACCGTCGTGTCCGCCGACATCGGCAACAACTGCCAGCTGACGGCCACCGATCCCCGATGCTCCACCTCGGTTCCGATCGCGAGTCTCGAGCTGGTGAACAGCGTCGACGTGGCGACCGCCAAGCCCACCGACGTCATCCGGTACACCGGAACGTTCATCAACACCGGCCAGGTGCCTTACACCGACGTTACGATCAGCGACAGTTTCGTCGGCGCCCTCGACGACGCGGTCTACAACGGAGACGCCACGGCCGACTCCGGCAGCCTGATCCTGGTTGCCGGCTCGGGAAAGGTCGTGTGGACGGGCACCATCGACGTGGGGCAGACGGTGACGGTCACCGGATCGGTGACGGTCATCGATCCGCCGGCCGGCGACGGCGTCGTGAGCACGGTCTTCAGCACCGACGCCATCGCGAACAACTGCCCGGTGGGTTCGGCGGATGCGCGGTGCACCACCTCGGTAACCGTGCTGCTGCCGGCGCTCACCATCAGCACGACCGCCGACACCTCCACCGCTGCGCCCGGGTCGCTCGTGACGTAC
The DNA here is from genome assembly GCF_024979235.1 of Herbiconiux aconitum. Lineage (NCBI taxonomy): Bacteria > Bacillati > Actinomycetota > Actinomycetes > Micrococcales > Microbacteriaceae > Herbiconiux > Herbiconiux aconitum. Next base: position 1,055,624 of record NZ_JANLCM010000002.1, on the reverse strand, counting down.
ACGACCACCGCCCGCAACACGGGGCAGACGCCGTACACCGCGGCATCCGTCACCATCGCGCTCAACGGGGCGCTCGACGACGGCATCTACGAGTCGGGCACCGCCGATCGGGGCGCCCTGGTGCTGACCGGCCCGACCCTGCGCTGGACGGGCGATCTCGGAGTCGGCGACGAGGTCGTCATCACACACGTCATCCGGGTCGACGACCCCGACCCGGGCGACCGGGAGATGGTGACCTCGGTGAGCTCCACGGAGCTCGGCAATACCTGTCGACCCGGTGGCGGCGGCGCGACGTGCTCGAACATCGTGACCGTGCTGGTGCCGGGGCTCGAGCTCTCCGTGGTGGCCGATATGACCACGACGATGCCGGGCGCATCCGTCGGCTACACCGTCACCATCAGCAACACGGGTCAGACCGACTACGTGGGCGCAGAGGTCGCGGTGCTGCTCGCCGGGGCGCTCGACGACACCGCCGCTCCGTCGACGGCGAGCACCACCGCCAGCAGGGGGACCGTGGTGTTCGTGGCGGCCGAATCCACCCTGGCGTGGACCGGCAACCTCGCTGTGGGGCAGTCCGCCACGATCGTCTATGCCCTCGTCGTCGACGACCCCGACCTCGGCAACCTCACCCTCACCACCACGGTCGCTTCGGCCGAACCCGGGACAGTCTGCAGCGTCGACGGCTGCACCAGCACCGTCGCCGTGCTCGTGCCGGGGCTCGCCATCGACATCGCCGCATCCGAGACCACCACCGCGCCGGGCAGTCGCGTCGTGTTCACCATCACGGTGGCGAACGTGGGGCAGACCGCCTACCCGGCCGCGACCGTGCACGCCTCGCTCGCCGGCGTTGTCGACGACGGGCGCATCGATGGAGCCACGAACGCGACGGTCGGTGTGGCCCAGGTCGTCGATGGCGACGTGACCTGGACCGGAGGCCTCCTCGTGGGTCAGACCGCCGTCATCACCTTTGCGGCCATCGTCGACGATCCGGACGAGGGCGACCGGGTGCTCACGAGCGCCGTCGTCGGCGAGGATGCCGGCAGCACGTGCTCCCCGAGCAGCACCGACCCGTCGTGCACCGTGTCCGTCGCCGTGCTGGTGCCGCAGCTCACGATCATCAAGACAGCGGATGCAGCGACCGTCACCCCGGGGGAGTCGATGGGCTACACGATCGTGATCACCAACACCGGCGAGACGTTCTACACGGCCGCGGTCGTCTCGGACTCCCTCGCCGGCGTGTTGACGGACGCCGTCTACGGCGGCGACGCGACGGCCTCGAGCGGCACGCTCCAGTTCGCATCGCCCGTACTCAGCTGGACCGGCGACCTGGCGATCGGAGCGAGCGCGACCATCCGCTACAGCATCACGGTCGACGACCCCGACCTCGGAGACAAGGCGATGACGAACTCCGTGGAGTCGTCGGCACCCGGCAGCACCTGCCCGCCCGGCAGCACGACCTCGGCCTGCCTGACCGTGGTGCAGGTTCTCGTGCCCGCTCTGGCCATCACGAAGGCCTCCGACGTGACGAGCGTCGCCGCCGGAGAGATCGTGACCTACACGGTCACGCTCACGAACACCGGCGAGACCGATTACGCGCCGGCCACCTTCGTCGACTCGCTCACCGAGGTGCTCGATGACGCGAGCTACAACGGCGATGCGGTGGCCACCAGCGGCGACGTCGCGTACTCCGGAGGTGCCCAGGCGCTCAGTTGGACGGGAGCCGTCGCGATGGGCGACACTGTGACAGTCTCCTACTCGGTGACCGCGCTCTTCCCGGCTGGCGGCGACCGCACCTTGACGAATGCCGTCGCATCAGCGGCGCCGGGTGCCTCCTGTGCCACCACGACGGAGCCCGGATGCTCCACGACCGTCACCGTGCTCGTTCCGGCATTATCGGTGAGCAAGACGGCCGACAGCAGCGCGGTCGTCGCCGGTGGCGAGCTGCGCTACACGATTCAAGCGACCAACACCGGGGAGGTCGACTACCCGGCGGCCGAACTCGCCGACGACCTCAGCGGTGTACTGACGAACGCCGTCTACAACGCTGACGCGACAAGCAGCCTCGGCTCGCTGAGCCTCGACGGTTCGACACTGAAATGGAGCGGACTGCTCGTGCGCGGCGCGACGGTGACCATCACTTACTCGGTCACCGCCGACCTGAGCGCCAGCGACACCGCGGTGCTCGTGAACTCCGTGTCGTCGACTTCGCTCGGCAGTACCTGCCTCGGTGGCGAGGCCACCGCCCCCTGCTCCGTGTCGGTGCCGGTCGCGGCGCGAACCATCAGCCTCTCCGGATTGACGGAAGGCTTCACCCTCTCCGGCATGCCGAACACCACCGTCACGTCGAACGGGGCAGTGACGATGACCGTCACCACCAACAGCGCCGGCGGATACGTCGTGTCGGTGCAATCGCAAGGCTCCGCGCTGACCGGTGCCGATCCGGCGAACCCCGACATCATCCCGATCACCGACCTCGCCGTGCGGGGGAGCGGTGACACGGTGTTCGTGCCGTTGTCGCCCGCCCCGATCGTCGTGGGGAACCAGAACTCGGCAACCCCGCCGTCGGGTGATGCGGTGAGCAACGACTTCCGGGTCGACATTCCGTTCGTCAGCGGCGACACCTACACCGGCACGCTCGACTACATCGTGAGTGCGCAGTAGCAAGGAGCAGGAATAATGACAGCGAACCAACCACACCGCGGACGGACGGGACTTGAGCTCCACCGCGCCGCCTCGGTAGCGGGCGCCGGCCTGGTGCTGCTGGCCGGGGTTCTGGGCGGGTCGGCGCCGGCGTTCGGTGTGCCGCGCGACCCCGCCCCGACGCCGCCTCAGTTGAGCATCTCGCTCAGCGACGACGTGGACGCGGCAGCCTCCGGCGACGAGCTGGTGTACACGGTCGTCGTCGAGAACCTCGGCACGGCGGATGCGTTCGATCTGACCCTGACCCAGACCGTGCCCGAAGGACTCACCTTCTCGACCGCCGACAACGGCGGAACGCTCAGCGCGTCGACGGTCAGCTGGACGATCGAGGTGAAGGCGGCCGAGACGGCCACCCTCCGCACCACCATGACCGTCGGAGAGACCCCCGTTGAGCTGCTGCGGCTGGCGACGGTCGCCTGCGCCCTCGTCAGCCCCACCGATCCACCCATCGTGTGTGCCTCGGACTCCGACATCCTGCCGGCGGGCGTCGCGGCCGAAGAGGCCGCGGCCGCCCCGCAGCAGACCGGTGGCGACCTCGCTCCGTGGCTGATCGGTGCGTCGATCGGAGTCGTGGTGGTCGTTGCAGCCGCGCTGGCATTCATCCTGCGTCGCCGTCGGGCGGCACCTCCCACCTAGCGGGTCGGGGGCAGCGACAGGTCACGTCATGGCACACTGATCAGATGCTGTCGGTTCGGGTGACCGCTCCCCGTGAACTCTCCCAACAGGTTCTCCAGGAGCTGCGGGCAGACCCGACGATCGCGAACCTCGCCGTCGTGAGGGGTGCTGTCGACGACGGTGCGGGCGATCTGATCTCGTTCGAGATGGCACGAGAGAATGCCAACAACGTCAACCGGATGCTCCGTCATCTCGGAGTGCCGGCCGTCGGGTCGGTGACGATCAGTGAGCCGATGGCGGTGTTGTCGGATGCGGCGGATCGAGCTGAGCAGGCGGCGCCAGGACACCCCGGCGACGGCGTGGTGTGGGCCCAGTTGGCCGACCGGTCGCGCGAGGACGCGCGGCCCTCGTGGGCGTTCTACGTGTTCTTGGTGCTCGCCGCGCTGATCGCGGGGGTGGGGCGCTATCTCGATCAGCCGATCCTGATCATCGGGGCGATGGTCGTGGGGCCCGAGTTCGCACCGATCGCGGCCATCTGCTACGCGCTCGCAAGGCGTCGAAAGGCGATCCTCGCTCCGGCCGGCTTCACGCTCGTGAGTGGTTTCCTGCTCGCGGCGGTCGTTTCGTACTTCTTCTGGGCCGTTGCGAATCTCATCGGCCTGGTCGATCGGGTCGCCGCGACGACGGGCCCGTTGACGGAATTCATCGTCAAGCCTGACGGGTGGTCTCTGGTCATCGCGTTGCTGGCGGGTGTCGCCGGCGTGCTCTCGATGACGAGCTCCAAATCGTCCGCGCTCGTCGGCGTGTTCATCTCCATCACGACCGTTCCCGCGGTCGGCACGATCGGTCTCACCGCGGCCGTCGGAGCCTGGGACGAGGCTCTAGCGTCGCTCGTGCAACTCGGGATCAACGTGGTCGGGCTGATCGTGGCCGGAACGATCACTCTGGTGATCCAGTTGCACGTGGGTCGCAGCGTCGGACTTCGTATCACCCGATCGCGGCAACGTCGTCGCTCGATGTCCTCATCGGCGCGACCCGGTCGCGACACGCCGCCCGGCGCATCCGGTCGGCGTTGAGACTGATTTGACCGTCCACTACGCCAAGTCGCAGCCGGGCATCACGTTCAACGCTCTCGAGCCCGGTTACACCACGACCGACATGACCGCCGGGTTCGAGGGTGGGCGGTCGCCCGAGGAGAGTGCTCGAATCGTGGTGCGGCTGGCGACGCGCGGTGCTGACGGGAGTGGGGTCGGCCCGACGGGCACGTTCCAGGACGAGCTGGGGATGCTGCCGTGGTGAGCGCCCCAGCGGTATCGCCGCGAATGCCGGCGCGAGGGAAGCGAGGCGAATTGACCCGAAAGCCTTGTCGTGGAATTGCCAAGTCCCTAAAATCTGGCTGACGCGGTGGAGCGGATGTGCAGACGCTCACGCGTTGCGAGCCTTATCCGGTGGGGGCAGCGATGCCAGGATCTGTCGACGAACGCGTGCGAGTGTGGGCCGCGGCCGAATGGAAGGCGATCGCGCCGCGGTCTGATGGCGTGGCCCTCCCGCCCATCGGCGACGGAGACCTGGTCGTGCCGGTCACGCGGGCGAGCGATCTCGTCTCCCTCGTCACCGTCTGGCACGGGGTCGAAGCCGTCGACGGCGCGACCGGCCCCGAATTACGCGCAGCAGGGGGCGTGGATGTCGCGGCCGATCCTCCGACCCTGGCCGTGCACTTCCCGTTCCAGCACGCGCACGAGAGCGCGCGCTACGAGGCGGCCGGCGCCCCCCAACCTCCAATGCTGCCCTCGACGAGCGCGGCCGAACCGGCACCCGACGTGGTGGTGCCCGGCGGGCCGACCCGGTTCCGCCCCGCCCGCGCATCCCGTCTCGTCTTCGCGCTGCCCGCCGACCTGGCGGTGCCGCTCAGCACGGCAGGCATCCTGGCGCTGCTGCCCTCTCTGACGATGCGGGTGCATCCGCTCGCCACACCCGGTGAGGCGCCGGTCGCGTATCCCGACTTCCCGCCGATCCTCATCTGGCCCTGGATCATCGTCGACACCGGCATGCGGGCGCGCCTCCGCGACGGCGTCGTCGAGCTCGCCGCCACGACCACGACGGAGAAGGCCCGCCTCGAGAAGCTGTCTCGCAGCGCCACGCGCGACCTCTTCGCACAGAACCGCAGCAGTGTGCTCGACGCCCTGCAGACCAACCCGCTGCAGCCCGCTCGCGGATTCACGATCGACCGCAACCCGAACTGGTTGCGCCCGGTGTTTCCGGGTGGGCAGCTCTTTCCGGGCGTCGAGCTCGACCCATCGACGCTGAGTCGACCCCCCGAGGCCGGCGAGACCTCGATCGAGGCCCCTTTCCGCCTCGCCGTCTCGCCCGCTGCCGACGCACGCTGGATGCACGCCGCAGAGCCCGTGCACGGCGACGACCCGCCCGAGACGGGGCGACCCGAGCTGGTCGAGCTGTGGCACACCCGCCTCGTGCGCGATCCGGAGGGTGTCGACGATCCCGACGACCGTCGGCGCATCGTGCGCGCCGTCTGGACCCGCGATCGCGACGGCCTGCTCGACCAGCAGTGGACCGATCCGAAAGCCGACCAGGCCGGTGGCGCCCTCTTCGACGCCACACCCGCCGACGAGAAGCCCTTCCTCGGCAGCCTCAACCGCTCCGATCGCCAGAGACTCGTGCGGCAGTCGAGCGAGTCGTGGGCTCCGAACCGTCGTGCCACCCCCATTCCGCCGGTTCCCGTCGCCGCGCGCCGTCTCTGGCTCTCGGCCTACGGCGCAGCACTCGACCTGCACGGCCAATGGAACACGAAGCCCTACTCCGCGGCGGGCATCGCGTCGATCCTCGCCTGGGATCACGTCGCCACCGGGGGTCGCGACCAGTACGTGCGCGTCGTCTACCCCGGCTACCTCTACCCGCTCGGGCACCGCACCGTGCTGGTGAAGGTCACGCAACGTGTCATCCGGCCCTCCGACGATCCGGTCGCCGAGCTCGTGCAGCACCGCTTCCTGGCGGTCACCCAGCCGGTCAACAGCTATGACTCGAACGAGTTCCCCTTCGTGAGCATTCGTCTGTCGCCGGTCATCACCCCCGACCTCGACGAGGGGGCGACGAATGGCGACAAGTTCTGGCCCACCGTGGGCGGGATGCCGTTTCCGTTCCACGTCGAGGGGATCGACAAGTCGGGAAAGACCACTCACCTCGACATGCCCCTGCTCTGGGTCGCCGAGCACGCGTCGGCTGCGGCCCAACAGGCGGCCATCGACGCGGAGTACGACGCGAGCCCGCTTCGCTCAGTGCCCGCCCGCGGGCAGCGCATCGCCTTCGCCCCACCGCTGCCGCGATCGGGCCCGGTCTCGCCGCCGGGCGGCGGTGACCCTATCGTCGAGACCAGGCTCCTGCGCTTCCGGGGCAAGGCGGGCCTCGGCACCGCCACTCCGCGCGTGAGTTCCGCGGATGTGGTGGTGACCGCTGCGAAACAGATCGCGGGGGTCGACTCGCTCACCATCGCCTACCACTCGACTTATCGCACCGAGGGGTTCTCGGCCGCGAACACCGGCAAGGTCTGGGCCATCGCCCTGACCGAGGAGCACATCACGAACGTCGACTACGTCGATGTCGTGCTCGACGGCGAAGCGACCCTGCAGCAGGTGCCGATCCTTTCGTTCGGCGACCCCGATCACAGCAGCGAGTCGGGCGGCGGATTCGTGCAGCCGAGCCAGCCGCTCGCCGGCTTGTCGGCGCTCACCGGCATCGTCGGCGACCCCGACGGCGCGATGACGCAGCAGTTCGACCCGTCGGCGGCGCTGGCCGGCGCTCTGCCGAAGCTCTTCGGGCTGATTCCCCTCGAAGAGATCATCGGCCACGACTTCTCGTCGGCGCCGGCCGTCGTGTCGCAGACGATGGATGCTCTGCAGAAACTCGCCGATGACGTGGAGCGCGCGAAAGCCGCCGCCGAACACGCGGTGCAGCAGGCGCAGCAGCAGGTCGCCGGCCTCACGAACGCGGCGCAGTCCATGATCGACGACGCGAAGGCGACCCTGGCGGCCGCCGAGACCCTGGCCACCGACGCCGCGTCGCTGGCCGCCGCCCTGCCCGACATCGTGACGGCCGCCGTCGGTGCCGACGACGCTGCCGCCGTGGCTGCCGAGCAGCAGCTCCGCGAGGGGCTCGCGCGGGTGGCGGCCGACATCCGTGCTCTCGGAGCGAAGCTGCCACCGCTCATCCGCCACCAGCTCGCCGACGTCGGAGAGGCCCTCGAACATGCGGCGTCGCTCACGAGCCTCATCGGCGACATCCGTGCCGCCTACCGCGCTCTCACCTCCGGCGACCTCGCGAAAGCGGAGCTGGTCTACCGCTACGACTGGCAGCCCGAGATCACCGACTGGCCCGCCGGAAGCCCCGTCTTCGTGCTGGCCGGGCCGAACCGTGGCCGCAACCTCACTCTCTCGGTCACCGGTCGGGCCAGCGGCACCGGGCACGCCTCCGTCGAGATCCTGGCCGAGCTGGTCGACTTCGAGCTGCACCTGATGCCGGGGGCCGACATGGTGGTGGTGCTGTTCGATCGTTTCTCGTTCCACTCCGGATCGAGCGGCAAGACCGAGGTCGACGTGGTGTTCCGCGACATCGAGTTCGTCGGCGTGCTCTCGTTCGTGCAGACCCTGAAAGACCTCATTCCCTTCGACGGATTCTCCGATCCGCCTTACACCGACATCTCGCCATCGGAGCTGAAGGCCGGGTTCACGCTCGCCCTGCCGAACCTCGCCGTGGGCATCTTCGCGCTGGCGAACATCTCGCTCGGTGCGTACGTGCGCGTGCCGTTCCTCGGCGAATCGGTGAGCGTGGGCTTCGACTTCTGCAGTCGCGAACGGCCGTTCACGTTGACCGTGCTCTGCATCGGAGGAGGGGGCTGGTTCGGCCTCAGGATGTCGCCGAAGCGGCTCGAGCTGCTCGAACTCGGTCTCGAGGCCGGCGCCTATCTGTCGGTCGACCTCGGGGTCGCCTCCGGCTCGATCTCGGTCGCGATCGGCATCTACCTGCGGTTGGAGGGCGACGCCGGATCGCTCACCGGATACTTCCGGATGCGCGGCGAGGTCGACGTGCTCGGCATCGCCTCGGCATCGCTCGAACTCTCGATCGTGCTCACCTACGAGTTCTCGACCGGCAAGATGATCGGTTCGGCAACGGTGACCTTGACGATCGAGGTGTTCGGCTTCAGCAAGTCCGTCAGCTTCCACGCCGAACGGCGCTTCGCCGGCTCGGGTGGTGACCCCAGTTTCCGCGAGATGATCACCGCACCCGACGGCTCGACGAGCGCCTGGGACGAGTACCTCGACGCGTTCGCCGTCGAATAGCAGCGGTCGAGAAGCGAAGGAGCCCGCCGTGCCGTCTGAGTCGTTCATCGCCACCGCCCTGCCGCATTCGGCGGCCGACGCACCCGCGTCCGGATTTCACGTGTCGCTGTTCGTGACCCCGCGACTGGTTCCGGATGTCGCGGGCGAGCCCCTCGGTGACTTCGGAGTCTTCGCACGCTGGGGTGAGCTGCTCGGCCAGGGCGAGATCACGGTGACCCTCCTCGATCAGGACGGACCGATCGAGTGCGAGCTGGTGCCGAACGGCGACTCCTCGCTGTGGGCACGGGTGTTCCCGCCCGAACTGCCGGTCGAGTCGAACGACCCGCCCGACTGGTCGGCCCGCGAGTGGGCGAGCTTTCCGGCGGCCGGCCTGTCGGAGGCGTCGAAGAGCATTGTCGTGGCGTCGACCCTGGCCGGGCCGAGCGTGCCGCCCGCGCCCTCGCGGCATCCGTTGTTCGAACCGCTCCGCGAGGTGCTGCGCCGGCTCGACGTGCCCTTCGTCGACGAGTCGGAGTATTCGCGCACGGCTCCGCCGGTGAACGAACCCGGAATCACCGAGGCCATCGCGCGTCGTCAGGGCGACAACCCGAGTCTCGACCGGGTGGAGTGGCAGACCGACGAGCAGGGAGCACCCGTCTACTCCGCGGAGTGGGTGCACGCGCTCGTCGCCGATTCCTACAAGGCGCGAAGGTTCTACGAAGACGACCGGTCGGCGGCGATCGACATCCCGCCCCAGCCCCTCCCGGTGCCGGGTGCCGAGTTCCACCGCCGGGTCGGCTCGGCCGGCGATCATCCTGAGCTCCTCCGACGACTCGGGCTCGTACTCGACCTGCGCGTTTCCGACCCCGGGCGCTTGGCGGGGTCGCAATGGATCGCCGCCGTGGTCGCGGTGGCGGGCGACGAGAGCCTGTCGCGATCGCCGCGCACCCTCGTGCGGATGCTCGACGACCGATCGCTCATCGCCGAGCCCGACCCGTCGCGGGCCGCCGAGTGGAGCGAGGGGCGCCTGGCGGTCGGCAACTCGGAGGCCTTCGCGCTGATGACGGTCGATCCCGACGGGTCGGCGCTCAAGACCGAGCGCTTCGTGATGGCGCTGCCCCGGATGGCGCGCCTCGAGCGCAACGGCGACGACGTCACCGGCGCCCCGCCCGCCCTCCGCGCGACCGGGTTCGCGGTCGCGCGGCTGCGCCAGGATCAGAAGACGGCCCCGCAGGCCGAGCGGCAGCGCGCGCTCGTCGTCGAGCTCGAGGCGAACCCCGACGTCACGACCGCTCCGACCGTCGGTGCCACCGACGTCACCCGGGGATACCGGGTCGAGGCGCTCGACCTCACGACGGGCCTCTGGCACTCGCTGCACCGGCGCCGCACGACGCTCCGCCTCGACGACACCGGTGGCCGCGGGGGACCGGGAGCGGGCGAATTGATCCTCGACGACGTGCCGCTCGAGGGCTTCACGCAGGGCACGGCCGCGCGTCAGAACTCCGACGCCCCGGATGCGACCCTGCACGTGCACGAGACCCTGTTCGGCTGGGACGGCTGGAGTCTCTCCGCCCCGCGGCCCGGGCGGTGGCTGCGCGACGAGCTCAGCCGCGACGCCGACGGCGGCTACACGATCGACGAGAAAGTCGACGCCGAGCCGCCCGAGCCCGCCGAGGCACCGCCCGACCCGTTCCGCTTCGACCACCGGGTCGAGCCGGGATCGCTGCCGCGACTGCGGTTCGGCCGCGACTACGCGTTCCGTGCCTGGGGCGTCGACCTCGCGGGCAACACGCGCGAGCATCTGCTCGACGACTGGACCGCCGACCCGCGGGGCCCGCTCGACCCAGGGGTCGCCGACGCCGAGACCCTCCGCGCCGTCACCCCGCCCGCGCCCTTCCTGCGCTGGGACCCGGTGCCGCCGCCCGCCATCGTTCCCGAGAAGCCCTACACCGAGGGCGAGTCGCTGCGCGTGGTGGTGCTGCGTTCCGAGGTGACCCAGGATCGCGCGACCGGGGCGGTGACCGTCCACGACCCGGTGGTGCCGGCATCCGCTCGCCATCTGGCGCCGCCGAAGACGAGTCAGCTGCAGTGCGAGCTGCACGGCCGTTTCGACGAGGCACTCGACACCACGGGCGCCGGTGCGGCGGCCGCGCGGTCGACGATGCTCGCCTGGTCGTTCCGCGAGAGCGGCTCGTTCTTCGACGACGAGGTCTCGGATGCCGCAGATCCGGCCGCACCCCCGCATCCGCTCGGCTACGTGTCGCTCCACACCGAGCCGGGAGCGCTCCGCGACAAAGACGTTCCCACCACGCTGCCCGGACCGAACGATGTTCTCGCACCGGGGCAGTACGTGGTGCACGACACCGAGTTCGCCGAACTGCCGTATCTGCCCGATCCGCTCGCCGCCGGACTCTCGCTGTCGTTCCCGCCACGGCGCGACGAGCGGTATCGGCCGGTGCTCAGCGAGGCCGCGGTGACGGCTCCCTATCTCGGCACGTGGCCGTTCGCCGAGCCGTTCCGATTGGAGCTCGCCGCCGCCGACGTGCTCGACGCCCGGGTCGACGGCCGTCGCATCGTGTTCGGATTGCCGGCCGGCTCCGAGCAGCGGTTCGCGCTGTCGTCGTCGCTCGAAGGGCGTTCGCTCGACCTCTTCGGGGTGTGGCGGGCGCTCCCGTGGTCGTTCACCTCGGTCGCCTCCGCCGCGGCCCGTGACGGCGCGCTGTGGGCACTCACACCGGCCGAAGAACTGCGTCTGGTGCACGCGGTACCCCGCCCCGTCGCCGCACCCCGCGCGGGCGGCCTGTTCGTGCTGCGGAACGTCGCGGCCGCCGTGGCGACCCTCCGCGGCACCGTCGTGGTGCACGGATCGAGCACCGAATCCCTCACCGCCGAGGCGCGCTGGCGGGAGACGGTCGACGACCCGGCGGCGCTCGGTCCGGTGTTCCGATGGATGACCGACATCGGGTTCACCGCCGGCATCGACCCGCGTCAGACGGTCGCCGAACTCAACGGCCGCATCCTGCCGGGCGGAGCAAACGACGACGGGTGGGCGCTCGCCGAGGCGAACCACCAGTTCGCCGACACCCGCTTTCGCCGCGTGACCTACCGGCTGCGGGCGACCACACGGTTCCGTGAATACTTCGGCCCGGATGCGATCGCCCCGGTTCCGCTGCCCGCGCCGCCTTCTCCGGTGGGGGCTGGACCGGAGGCGGGGGGCGACCCGGCGGAGTTGCCGGCATCCGACCCCCGATCCGATGCCGTCTGGCCGCGCGACGACGGCAAGAGCGTGCTGAGCGATCCGATCGTGCTCGACATCCCGTCGTCGGCCCGTCCGCCCGCGCCGGCGGTGCACTCGGTCGTGCCGCTGTTCCGCTGGTTCGACGAGCCGGCCGCCGATCAGCCGTTCGCCCGCCGACGGGAACGGCGGTCGGGTCTGCGTGTCTACCTCGAACGGCCCTGGTTCGCCACGGGGGAGGGCGAGCTGCTCGCCGTGCTGATGGCGGCGGAGCCTTCGCGTGCGTCGGCCGCCGACGACGTGGACTGGGTGAGCCAGTGGGGTCGCGACCCAGTGTGGGCCGGCCGTACCCTGCCGGCCCGCCGCATCCGGCCCATCACCCTCGAAGCGCCCGATCTCGCGCTCGGCGACGCCGCAGGTGGTCATCCCGCCACCGGGCAGCTGCGGCTTTCCCTTCCGCTGTCGACGGATGCGGTGCCCGAGATGGTCTCGGTCGAGGCGGTCGCCTACGCCCCGGCCTTCAGCGCGTCGCGAGGTCTGTGGTTCGTCGACATCGCATTCGAGAAGACGCCGGCGCTGTGGCCGTTCGTGCGGCTGGCGGTGGCGCGGTACCAGCCGGTCAGCCTGGCCGGGCTCCACCTCTCCACTGCGGTGCGCGCCGATTTCGCGCAGCTGCCGCCAGAACGCGCGCTCACGGTGTTGCGCACCGACGAGCGCGGCATCCGGGTTCTCGTCTCGGGTGCGGCGGAGCAGTACGACCCCACGGTGGCGCGCGAGAGGCGCCGCGCGATGTCGGCGTCGCTCGAACGCTTCGATGCGGCAATCGGGGGAGACCTCGGCTGGACGACCGTGGCACACACCCCGATGGGCGAGTGGGGTGCCCGGTCGGCGGATCGGCAGCCACCCGCCGATCTCATCTGGGGCGCCGAACTCGTCTCGCCCGAGGTGCTGCCGCTGCGACGTCCGCTCGCGGGTGGGGGATCGGAGCCCGCCGACCCACCGGCCTCGCTCTGGCGGGTCCGGGTGCGCGAATGGGAGGAGTTCGCGGGCGACCCGGACATCCCGGGAGACGAGGCCGGGCATCCCGGGAACGCGGTCTGGGAGCGTCGCCTGGTCTACACCGACGAACTCCTGCTCTGACGACGGCGGCTCGCGTTCACCGCACCCCGGACAGCGCGCGGCGCATCAGGAAGCACACGGTGTGAGTTCGAAGACATCTTCTGTGAGCGACACCGGGCCTCCGATCAGCGTGACCTCCTGCACTCCACGGAGGCGCATCGCCGCGAGGTCCGCGGGCGGCACGCAGTCGGTGTGCACCACATAGAGCGGTGCGCCGAGCACCCCAGCCCACGCCGCGCCGGACAGCGCGTCGGGGAAGTTCGACCCGGTAACCAAGAAGGCGCGATTCACGAAGGCGTAGGCGCTGTCGATGATCGCCGTCGAGACCGCGTAGCGGTCTGCGCCTCCGATCCTGTTCGTGATCACGATCGAGGCGAGCGACTTCTCCATGCCAGGCGACACGGAGGCCGGTCCACCGGCCACGGTCAGCGATTCCGGGTGCAGCGAGCGCAGCGCTTCCGCTGTCGGGGCGTCGACGGCATCGGAGGCGCCGTTCACGAGCACGACCGGCGCTCCCGCTTTGCCGGCTGGTGCGCCTGCGCTCAGGGCGTCCGGGAAGGTTGCGCCGGTGGCCACGTAGGCGAACGAGCTGCCGTTCGGGAACGCGTAGGCGAGCAGGTTGCGCGACACCTCGTAGCGATCCGCTCCCGACACTCGATCGGTGGCCGCGATCTGGTTCAACTGGGCAAAGACGCTTTGAGGAACGGACGCCGGCCCGCCGACGACAACGATCTTCGACGGATGCAACCGGTGCAGCTCGTCCGCTACGGCGGGCGCAAGGCTCGCACCCGTCGTCAGTAACAGGGGCCCGCCCTCTTTTGCCGCCGCGGGGCCGGCGCTCAGCGCATCCGGGAAGTTCGAGCCCGTCACGACGTAGACGACCGGCGCTCCGTCGGGGTAGGCCTGCTCGGAGACGGCCACGGCCACGGCAGTGCGATCGGCGCCCGTGATCCGGTCGATCACCGGGTCCTGGTCGAAGAGGACGCGCACGCTGAAGCTCAGGCGCGTGGTGAGCGCCGAACCGGACGCGTCCGGGATGATCGTCACACTCACTCTCAGATCGTTCGACTCCTCGAATCCTGCCGGCAGAGTGGCCGGGACGGTCAACTGCAAAGAATCACCATCGTCGGCGATGTCGTAGTCAAGCTGGATGCTGGATTCGGAGGCGGCGTCGATGAGGTCGGCTTCGACGAACAGACTGTCTGGGTCGCTCCAGTCTCCGTTCGGACCTTTGCCCCACAGGTCATACGTGCCCGCGAGCGTCAGTGTGCCGCCGGGTGAGATGAATGCGGGCGAAGGGAATGCGGAGTATGAGTAGTCGACCTGGCTTTGCAGCGCCTTCGTGAGTGAGAAGTCCACGTCGGCGACGGTGCGCGGCGGGACGCCGATAGGACCGACAGAGTTGTCCAGCATGGCTTCGAGTCGCACGTGGTCGGAAGACGACCCGGCTGCGCTTGTGATCGTCACCTCGACGAGGGAGCTCCTCGGGAATTCTTGCGGCACAGCGATGTCGAAGGAGGTGACCGTGGCAGGGATCGATCCTGTCACGTCCTCGGAGTATCCGCTCAGCGACCAGTTCAGACCGTCGATGTCGTATCCGGCAAGTTCGGGGGGCAGGTCGACGTGCAGGGTGCGGGTGTCAGGAACGGAGAAGGGCGCGCGCCAGGTGCCGGAAAGCGACCTGCCCAATTGATGGACGGTGGCAGTCGAGGGGGCCGGCACGAGATCGGTGGCTGACGCCCCGGTGCCTCCCGCCCCGAAGGCCGCTGCCAGTGCTGCTGCGACGATGATGTAAGCGCTGGTGCGCGCGGTGAATGTCATTTCTTCCCCCACTGCAAGCCGCATTGCAAGCGGCCCTGGATGCCGCCGGAGCCGGTGGCGTGCTCAGCGTAGTGCCCGCCTGTGACCTCCGATCGAACGGGCTGGGCCGACACGGCATGCGTCGGGCGGCACGACACGCCGGACGGCGCATCCACCCGGCGTTTAGACTTGGTACCCAAGCCGAGACAGCCGGAGAATCAGTGCCCTCGAACGACTCCTTCGTGCACCTGCACGTCCACAGCGAATACTCGATGCTGGACGGCGCGGCGCGAGTCAAACCCCTGATTGAGGCGGCCAAAGAGCAGGGGATGCCGGCCGTCGCCGTCACCGACCACGGCAACGTCTTCGGTGCTTTCGACTTCTGGAAGACGGCCACCGAAGCGGGCATCAAGCCCATCATCGGCACCGAGGCCTACCTCACTCCCGGCACCCATCGGGGCGACAAGACGCGGGTGCGCTGGGGCAACGGCGGTGGCGACGACGTGTCGGGCGCCGGCGCGTACACCCACATGACGCTGCTGTCCGAGACCACCGAGGGCATGCACAACCTCTTCCGGCTGTCGTCGAAAGCGAGCATCGAGGGCTACTACTTCAAGCCGCGCATGGACCGCGAGCTCCTCTCCACCTACGGCAAGGGCCTCATCGCGACCACAGGATGCCCGTCGGGCGAGATCCAGACCCGCCTGCGGCTCGGTCAGTACGACGAAGCCGTCAAAGCCGCCTCCGACTTCCGCGACATCTTCGGCAAAGAGAACTTCTTCGCCGAGATCATGGATCACGGGCTCGAGATCGAGCGCCGCATCATGCCCGACCTCCTGCGGCTGGCCAAGCAGCTCGACCTCAAGCTCGTCGCCACGAACGACCTGCACTACACGCACGCCCATGACGCGACATCCCACGCCGCGCTGCTCTGCGTGCAGTCGGGTTCGACCCTCTCCGATCCCAACCGGTTCAAGTTCGACGCCGACGAGTTCTATCTGAAGTCGGCCCAGGAGATGCGGCAGCTGTTCCGCGACTACCCGGATGCCTGCGACAACACCCTGCTCATCGCCGAGCGGTGCGAGGTCGCCTTCGACACGAAGGCGAACTACATGCCGCGCTATCCGGTTCCCGCGGGCGAGACCGAGGCCACCTGGTTCGAGAAAGAGGTCGAGAAGGGCCTCGAGGAGCGCTACCCGAACGGCGTGACCCAGGAGGTGCGCGAGCGCGCCGACTACGAGGTGGGCGTCATCAAGGGCATGGGATTCCCCGGCTACTTCCTCGTGGTCGCCGACTTCATCAACTGGTCCAAGCGCAACGGCATCCGCGTCGGCCCCGGGCGTGGCTCGGGCGCCGGATCGATGGCCGCCTATGCCATGAAGATCACCGACCTCGATCCGCTCGTGCACGGCCTCATCTTCGAACGATTCCTGAACCCCGACCGGGTGAGCATGCCCGACTTCGACGTCGACTTCGACGACCGGCGGCGCGGTGAGGTCATCAAGTACGTCACGGAGAAATACGGCGACGAGCGGGTGGCGCAGATCGTCACCTACGGCACCATCAAGGCCAAGCAGGCGCTGAAAGACTCGGGGCGCGTGCTCGGCTTCCCGTTCAGCATGGGCGAGAAGCTCACGAAGGCGATGCCACCGCCCATCATGGGCAAAGACATCCCGCTCTCCGGCATCTTCGACAAGGCGCACCCGCGCTACAAAGAGGCCGTCGACATCCGCACCGTCATCGAGATGGACCCCGAGGCCCGCACGGTCTTCGACACGGCGCTCGGCATCGAGAACCTCAAGCGCCAGTGGGGCGTGCACGCGGCCGGCGTCATCATGTCGAGCGATCCGCTGATCGACATCATCCCCATCATGAAGCGCGAGCAGGATGGCCAGATCGTCACCCAGTTCGACTACCCGGCGGCCGAATCGCTCGGCCTCATCAAGATGGACTTCCTGGGGCTCAGAAACCTCACCATCATCGACGACGCCCTCGACAACATCCAGTCGAACCGCGGCGAGAAGCTCGTGCTCGAAGACCTCGACCTCGACGACAAGGCGTCCTACGATCTGCTCGCGCGCGGCGACACGCTCGGCGTCTTCCAGCTCGACGGTGGCCCGATGCGCGGTCTCCTCCGGCTGATGAAGCCCGACAACTTCGAAGACATCTCGGCCGTTCTGGCTCTCTACCGACCAGGGCCGATGGGTGCCGACTCGCACACCAACTACGCGCTGCGCAAGAACGGGCTGCAGCCGATCACCCCCATCCACCCCTCGCTCGAAGAGCCGCTGAAGGAGGTGCTCGGCGGCACCTACGGCCTCATCGTCTACCAGGAGCAGGTGATGTCGATCGCGCAGAAACTCGCCGGCTTCACGCTCGCCCAGGCCGACCTGCTGCGCCGCGCGATGGGCAAGAAGAAGAAGTCGGAGCTCGACAAGCAGTACGAGGGCTTCTCGAAGGGCATGCACGACAACGGCTACTCCGAGGCCGCGGTCAAGACTCTGTGGGACATCCTGCTTCCCTTCTCCGACTACGCGTTCAACAAGGCGCACTCGGCCGCCTACGGAGTCATCTCCTACTGGACCGCTTACCTGAAGGCGCACTACCCGGCCGAGTACATGGCGGCGCTGCTGACGAGCGTCGGCGACTCCAAAGACAAGATGGCGCTCTACTTGAGCGAGTGTCGTCGCATGGGCATCAAGGTGTTGCCGCCGGATGTGAACGAGTCGATCGGGTTCTTCACCGCCGTCGACACCGACATCCGCTTCGGCATGGGTGCGGTGCGGAACGTCGGGATGAACGTGGTCGAGTTGATCCGCTCCGCCCGCGAAGAGAAGGGCGCCTTCACCTCCTTCGGCGACTTCTTGAAGAAGATCCCGTTGCAGGCCACCAACAAGCGCACCATCGAATCGCTCATCAAGGCCGGCGCCTTCGACTCCCTCGGATCGACCCGGCGTGCCCTCATCGAGGTGCACGAGGCGATGATCGACAACGCGGTCTCAGAGAAACGCAACGAAGCCAACGGCCAGGTGGGCTTCGACTTCGACTCGCTGTGGGATGCGCCCGAAGAGGTTCACGACATCCCGGTGCGCCCCGAGTGGGCCAAGCGCGACAAGCTGGCGTTCGAGCGCGACATGCTGGGGCTCTACGTGTCGGATCACCCGCTCGCGGGGCTCGAGATCCCGCTCGCGAAGGTGGCGTCGACGTCCATCCTCGATCTTCTCGAGAGCGAGCACACGCAAGACGGCGACCAGGTCACCGTGGCGGGGCTCATCACGAGCGTGCAGCATCGCGTGGCGAAGAACTCGGGCAATCAGTACGGCATGATCACCGTCGAGGACTTCAACGGCGAGATCACCGCCATGTTCATGGGCAAGACCTATCAGGAGTTCGGGCCGGCACTCACGAACGACGCCATCGTGGTGGTGCGCGGTCGCGTGTCGCTCCGCGACGACGGCATGAACCTCCACGCCTTCAGCATGTTCCAGCCCGATCTCGGGCAGGTGGGAACCGCGGGCCCACTCCAGATCTCGCTCGCCGAGACGCGCGCCACCACCGATACCGTGCAGGCGCTGAACGATGTGCTCATCCGTCACGCCGGCGACACCGAGGTGCGACTGAAGCTCATCAAGAACGACAACGTGCGCATCTTCGAGGTGCCGTTCGGCGTGAACGTGACGGCTGATCTGTATGGCGAGCTGAAGTCGCTGCTCGGGCCGAACTGCCTGGTGTAGCCCGCGGCCACCCGCCCTACGCGGCCCGCACGGAGGGCTCCTCGGCCGTTGCCAGCAGCTCACGCACCGTGCGCGGTTCGCGGCCCAGAAGCGTGCCGAGCAGCGGGTCGACCCCGGCGAAGTAGCCCCGTTCGGCGGCCTGGAACACGCCGAGCAGGAATCGCGCCTGCACCTCGTGCTGCCCCGCGGTGAGTTGAGCGGCCATCCACTCCTCCTCGCTCAGCGCCGCGCACTCGACCGTCCGTCCGGTCGACTCCGACGCGATGGCGGCCACCTGCTCGAACGTCGGTGCGGCACCGGCGGTGAGGGTGATCGGGCCCTCGTGCGCACCATCGGAAGCCAGGATGACGGCTGCCGCTTCGGCCGCGTCCTCGCGCGCTGTCCACGACACCGGCCCGTTCGCCGGCACGGCGATCACGCCGGTCTCGCGCCACGGGCCGGCGAACCAGAGGAGGCTGTGCGCATAGAAGCCGTTGCGCAACGATGTCCAGGGCAGACCCGACTCGGCGAGCAGACGCTCGGTCACGGCATGGTCGACCGCGGGCCGGAAGGGGTTCTCGAGCGAGGCGCCCTGATGGCTCGTGTAGAGCACGCGACCCACTCCGGCGGTCACGGCCGCATCGATCGCGGCCCGGTGCAGGCTCACGGCGTCGGCGCTCGGGTCACTCGCCGAGACGAGCAGCAGCTGGTCGGCGCCGTCGAACGCGAACGGCAACGAGTCCGGATCGGCGTAGTCACCGCGCCGCACCGCGATGCCGGCGTCGGCGAAACGCTGGGCTTTGGCGACGTCGCGGGCGACGACGACGATCTCGCTCGCCGACATCCGCCGCAGCAGGTGGTCGGCGGTGGCTCCGTTGAGGGAACCGGTGGCTCCGGTGACGATGATCATGGTTCGTCCTTTCGTGTTAACAATGGAAACAACGAAAGCGTATCACTGGAATTTCCGTTGATATCACCAGTGCGTTAGCATTGAAAAATGACGGATGCGATCAGCACACGAGTCGGCACGCGCGACAAGATCATCGAGGTCGCTGCGCTACTGCTCCAGCATCACGGCCCTGCGGCGGTCACGACCCGCGGCGTCGCCCAGGGCGCGGGGGTTCAGGCGCCGACGATCTATCGACTCTTCGGCGACAAAGACGGTTTGCTCGAGGCGGTGGCCGAGCACGTGATGGCGAGCTACGTGTCCAAGAAGGCGGCCGTCGTCGAGGCGGCATCCGTCGACGGCGTCGATCCGCTCGTCGACCTGCGGGCCGGATGGCAGACACAGATCGACTTCGGCCTGAACAACCCCGACCTCTTCCGACTCGTGAGCGAATCGAATCGGGTGCGGGATTCGCCCGCGCTGGCGTCGGGCAAGCGCGTTCTGGAAGCCCGGGTGCATCGGGTCGCGGA
The DNA here is from genome assembly GCF_024979235.1 of Herbiconiux aconitum. Classification (NCBI taxonomy): domain Bacteria; kingdom Bacillati; phylum Actinomycetota; class Actinomycetes; order Micrococcales; family Microbacteriaceae; genus Herbiconiux; species Herbiconiux aconitum. The sequence continues at coordinate 1,035,696 of NZ_JANLCM010000002.1, read as the reverse complement.
AACCGGGCGTCTCCGCGTGAGCGAACAGCGGGCGGTCGGGATCATTCAGGCGGCCGGCACCGGGGCCGTTCAGACGATGCTGGGCACGCCGCCCGAGCAGCGGGACCTCGGTCTCGCCGACGACCTCTACGAGGCGGTTCTGCGTCAGATCCTCACTGATGCACCCGAGCCCGCCGATGGAGCCGCGATCGCCACGACCGTCGCGTTCCGGGCCATCGCGCCCGGCCTCGATTCGCTGAGCGAGGCCGAACGACAGCTCCTCCTGGAGTGGCTCGACCGGGCGATCGCCGGACGTTAGCCACGGGGGCTCCTCGCTCGGGCGACCGTCAGGGCAGAGCGGCGGGTGGCTACTCGACCAGTGTCTGGGTGCCGAGCACGATCGCGAGAGCCAGGCGCTCGGCATCCTCGGTTCCCGGCTCGGCCGTGTAGATCATGACGCGGAGGTCGTCGCCGGCCACCACGAGCGTGTCGCAGTCGAGGGTGATGCGGCCCACCGTCGGGTGCTCGATCACTTTGCGCCGGGCCGGGTCATGGCGCGGGGTCACCTCGTCGGACTCCCAGAGGGAGGCGAACCGGGGGCTCTGGGCAGCGAGTTCGCGCACGAGCCGCCGGAGTGCCCGGTCGGCGGGATAGCGGGCGGCGGTCAGCCGCAGCTCGGCAACGATTCCGGCCTCGAACGCGGCCTTCTCGGCGGCGGTCATCACGGTTCTGGTTCCAGGCCCGACGAGGTTGCGCCAGATCGCGTTGCGCTCGATCCCGCGGGCTTTCGCGTTCACCCCCAGGAGTGCCTCGTAGGGCGCGTTCGCGACGAGAAGGGTCATCGCGGCGTCGTAGACGGCGAGCGGGGTGTTCGCGAAGCGATCGAGCAGGCGCTGCACGCTCGGCGAGATGCGCGAAGGCACGACGTCGACGCCTGGAACCGTGAGCCCGGCCAGGCGGTAGAACAGTTCGCGGTCGGCATCGCTGAGGCGCAGGGCACGGGCGAGCGCCTCGACCACCTGGGCCGACGGCGACGTCGCACGGCCCTGTTCGAGCCGGGTCAGGTAGTCGGCCGAGATGCCGGTGAGTGCGGCCAGTTCCTCGCGGCGCAATCCGGTCGCCCGCCGATGCCCGCCGGTGGACAGCCCCACGGTCTCGGGCGCCACTCCGTCCCGCCGATGGCGCAGCATCCGGCCGAATTCCCACGATTCCATGGGTCCAGTCTGCGCGCCGACGACGTTCTTGTCCTGTGTCCGCCAGTCCTAGGACATCCGGACGACTGGTTGTGCGCGCACCCGCGACCGAGACTCGAGGAACGACAAGGGGCCGGCCGCGGCCCACCAAGGAGTGACCATCATGACTGCGCACCACGTTCTCGTCACCGGCGGATCGGGATTCATCGCCGGACACATCATCCTGCAGCTGCTCGAGCAGGGGCAGCGCGTGCGCACCACCGTGCGGTCGCCGGGCCGGGAAGGGGCGGTTCGCGCGGTGCTCACCGACGCGGGCATGGTGCATCCGGATGCGCTCAGCTTCGCCGCCGCCGACCTCACGAGCGATGCGGGCTGGGCCGAAGCGGTGGACGGTGTCGACACGGTGCTGCACGTGGCTTCCCCCGTGCAGCCGGGGCACGTGGAGAACGACGACGACCTCATCCGCCCCGCCGTCGACGGTGCACTGCGAGTGCTTCGCGCGGCGCGCGACGCCGGTGTGTCGCGGGTGGTGCTGACCTCGGCGTTCCACGCCGTGAGCTGGGGTCACCCGGCGAGCGACCACGTGTTCACCGAAGACGACTGGACCATCCTCGACGGCCCGGACGTCGACGCCTACGGCAAGAGCAAGACTCTCGCGGAGCGCGCGGCCTGGGACTTCATGGCCGCCGAGGGCGGTTCGATGGAGCTCACCACGATGCTCCCGGTGGCGGTGATGGGCCCCGTCATGGGCTCCGACATCTCGGGCGCGAATCAGATCGTGCAGCGGATGCTCGCCGGCGCGTTCCCGGCCTTCCCGCACCTGTGGATTCCGGTCGTGGACGTGCGGGATGTCGCGGCCGCCCACATCCTTGCCACGACGGCGCCCGAGGCGGCCGGTCAGCGCCTGCTGCTCTCCGACGGACCGGCGATGGAACTGTCGCAGATCGGCGCGCTGCTGCACGACCGACTCGGCGTCGCGGCGGCGAAGGTGCCGACCGAGTCGATGTCCGGCGAGCCCGGCCTGCCCAAGCTGACCTCGAACGAGAAGGCGCGCCGGGTGCTCGGCTGGGAGCCGCGCCCCGCCTCCGAGGCGATCGTGGCGGCCGCCGAGAGCATGCTCGCGAAGGACCTCGTCTGACCCTGTTTGCGGACAACTCCAAACGAGCGGCCAACCGCGACGCCCTGTGCCGCAGGTTGGCGTCTCGTTTGGAGAAGTCCGAGGGTTCGGGCGCTGGAACAGCCGGGATGCCGGGTCGGTAGGCTTGACGGGCCATGATCCAGACGATTGACCTCCGCGGCCGCACCCTTTCCCGCTCCGAACTCGCCGCCGTCGTGCCGCGCGCCGACACCGACGTGGCCGTCGCCGCCGCGGTCGCGGCCGCGATCGTCGAGGCGGTGCGCACCGACGGACTCGTCGCCCTGCGCGACCAGTCCGAACGCTTCGACGGTGTCGTGCCGGAGCACGTGCGGGTGCCGGCCGGGCACATCGCCGAGGCCGTCGCGGGGCTCGACACCGACGTGCGAGCGGCGCTCGAAGAGGCCATCCGGCGCGTGCGTCAGGCGACGGCGGCGCAGATCCCGGATGCGCGACTCACGACGCTCGCCGACGGTGCGGTCGTCGAGCAGCGCTGGCACCCCGTGCAGCGGGTCGGCCTCTACGTGCCGGGCGGCAAGGCCGTCTACCCCTCGAGCGTCGTGATGAACGTGGTGCCGGCGCAATCGGCCGGTGTCGGATCGATCGCCATCTCCTCGCCGCCGCAGAAGGAGTTCGGCGGCCGCGTGCACCCCACCGTCCTCGGCGCCGCGGGGCTGCTCGGCATCGACGAGGTCTACGCCATCGGGGGAGCAGGTGCGATCGGCGCCCTGGCGTTCGGCGTCGACGAGATCGGCCTCGACCCGGTCGACGTCATCACCGGCCCCGGCAACGTCTTCGTCGCCGCCGCCAAGCGAGTGGTGCGCGGAACCGTGGGCATCGACTCCGAGGCCGGGCCGACCGAGATCCTCGTCATCGCGGATGCCGCCGCCGACCCGTCCTTCGTCGCCGCCGACCTGGTGAGCCAGGCCGAGCACGACGAGCTCGCCGCCGCGGTGCTCGTCACCGATTCCGTGGCCCTGGCGGAGGCTGTCGTGGCCGAACTGGCCGGGGTGGCATCCTCGACCCGGCACGCCGACCGGGTGGCGGTCGCACTCGACGGACCCCAGTCGGCGATCGTGCTGGTCGACTCGATGGCCACGGCGGCGGCTTTCAGTAACGCCTACGGGCCCGAGCACCTCGAGATCCAGACGGCCGAACCGGATGCGACGCTCCGCGACATCCACGACGCCGGCGCCATCTTCCTCGGCCCCTACTCGCCCGTGAGCCTCGGCGACTACCTGGCGGGCTCGAACCACGTGCTTCCGACGGGCGGTCAATCGCGCTTCGCGTCGGGCCTCGGCGCATACACCTTCCTGCGCCCGCAACAGGTGATCCGCTACGACCGCGCGGCGCTCGAGCAGGTGGCCGAGCGTATCGTGGCGCTCTCCTCCGCCGAGAACCTCCCGGCCCACGGTGATGCCGTCACGGCGCGGTTCAGCTAGCTAGCCAGCCAGCGCCCGGTGCACCGAGGCGACCGCGCTCGACCCCTCGCCCACGGCGGCGGCGACCCGCTTCATCGAGCCTCGGCGCACGTCGCCCGCGGCGAAGACGCGCGGAATCGATGTCTCGAACGGAAGAGGTTCGCGCCCCAGCTTCTGCCACAGCAGCGACTGAGCGGCGAGATCGGTGCCGGTTCGCAGAAAGCCGTCCGAGTCGCGATCGAGGGTCGCGAGCCACCCCGTGGCGGGATCGGCGCCGATGAAGCAGAACAGCCCTCGCGCATCCACCTCGCCCACGCTGTCGATGCGCACGCGCTCGAGGGAGTCGCCGCCATCGAGCCCGACGACTCGCGACCCGGTGTGCACTTCGACTCTCGCATCCTCGAGGAGGCGATCGACGAGGTAGGCCGACATCCGGCCCCCCAGGTCGGCGCCGCGCACGACGAGTCGCACCGAACACCCGTTCGCCGCGAGATAGAGGGATGCTTGACCGGCCGAGTTGGCGCCGCCCACCACCACGACCGGGGAGTCGTTGACCTGGCGCAGCTCGAGCTGGGTCGCGGCGTAGTAGATGCCCGAGCGTTCGAAGTCAGCCCAACGGTCGAGATCGAGAGTGCGATAGGCCGCCCCCGCGGTCACGATCGCGGTGCGCGCCCGCACGACAGCGCCGTCCATCAGCGTCACTTCGAGCAGGTCACCCACGGTCTCGAGGCTTTTCGCTTCGCACGGGGCATAGACCCGCACCCCGAACTTGAGGGCTTGCAGGCAGGCCTGTCCGATGAGGTCGCGGCCGCTCACCCCGAACGGGAACCCGAGGAAGTTCTCGATGCGGGAGGTCGCAGCCGCCTGCCCGCCCGGGGCGATCGCGTCGACCAGCACGGTACTGAGACCCTCGGATGCGCCGTAGATCGCCGCGGCGAGCCCGGCCGGTCCGCCGCCGATCACCACGAGATCCGCGATCTCGTCGGCCTGGCCCCGGTAGCTGAGGCCCAGGCGCTCCGAGACGATGCCGGGAGTGGCGCGGGCGATCGGCTCGCCCTGCACGAAGGCGACGGGAAGGTCGTCGGCGGTGATGTTGTGGCCCGTCAACGCGCCCAGCTCGCCGGGCGGCAGCTCGACGGCGACGTGCACGAGGTCGAGCCGTTCGGCGAAGCGGCGGAGCGCCAGGAAGTCGCGATCGGAACCCGCACCCACGAACTTGAGGGTGAGCGCCGCCGGCCCGCGCCGAAGGTTTTCGCGCCGGGCCCAGAGCGCGTGGAGCACGATGTCGCCCAGCTCGTCGTCGTCGGCCATGAGCGTCCGCAGCTCGCCGCGCGACACCCGGAGGATGCGCCCTGGTTCACTCATCCGCGCGGACAGGAAAGCGCCCTGACCCTGCAGGAGGCCGAGCTCGCCCACGAAGGATCGTGGGCCCATCCGGGCGATCACGCTCTCGTCGACCCAGCCCAGGGGGTCCCGCACGACCTCGACTTCGCCCGACTCCACAAGGATCAGGTCGTAGTCGCGGTCACCGGAGCGAAAGAGGTAGTCGCCCGCGGCGACGTCGTGCTCGGTTCCGTACGCGAGCAGTCGCGCCCACTGGGCATCCGTGAGCGGAGGGAGTTGCTGGGCGTCGAGCCGGCTTGATTCCATCGCCATCATGCTAAGCGTTCGAGACGCCGAGCGGGAGTCCCGAATTTCTGCGCCCGGTCCACCCTGATCGACCTACGGCACGCGAGGATGCCGCAGACGCACCTCCCCACCGCAAACGACGGCTAGCATTGACGCGACATGTTCTGCCCGTACTGCCGCTACCCCGACTCCCGCGTCGTCGACTCGCGCACGACCGACGACGGTCTCGCCATTCGCCGACGCCGCCAGTGCCCCGACTGCGGCCGGCGCTTCAGCACCACCGAGACCGCGTCGCTCAGCGTCATCAAGCGCTCGGGCGTCGTCGAACCGTTCAGCCGCGAGAAGATCGTGTCGGGCGTGCGCAAGGCCTGCCAGGGCCGGCCGGTCACCGACAGTGATCTCGCCGTGCTCGCCCAGAGGGTCGAGGAGACCGTACGCCTGAGTGGTGCCGCGCAGATCGAGGCCAACGACATCGGTCTCGCCATCCTGCAGCCGCTGCGCGAACTCGACGAGGTGGCCTACCTCCGCTTCGCGAGCGTCTATCAGGGCTTCGACTCGCTCGACGATTTCGAGACCGCGATCACCCTGCTCAGAGTGGAGCACGACCAGGCCGCCTCCGGTGTCGGTGCCGATGGGGCCGCCGCCGACGGCTCCGCCACTCCTGAGTAGCGGGATGTACGACCTTCTCTTCCGGCACGTGCTGTCGAAGATGGATCCGGAGCGGGCGCACCACCTCGCCTTCGACGTCATCCGGGCGATCCCGTTCCTGAAACTCGACGGCGTCGTCTCCCGGTTCACGAAGAGTCCGGTCGACCTCTCGGTGCACACCCTGGGCCTGCACTTCCCGACCCCGTTCGGGCTCGCGGCGGGCTTCGACAAAGACGGCAAGGCCATCCGCGGGTTCGGGGCGCTCGGGTTCGGGCACGTCGAAGTGGGCACCATCACCGCGCGGCCTCAGCCCGGCAACCCGCGCCCGCGGCTGTTCCGCCTGATCCCGGATCGCGCCGTCATCAACCGCATGGGCTTCAATAACGCCGGGGCCGCCAGCGCCTCGCTGCGACTGGCCCGGGTGCGCTCGCTCACGCATCCTCGACCCGTCATCGGCGTGAACATCGGCAAGAGCCGCGTGGTCGAGGTGGATGACGCGATCGACGACTACCGGCAGAGCGCACGTGCCCTCGCCCCGATGGCCGACTACCTCGTGGTGAACGTCAGCTCGCCCAACACGCCCGGACTCCGGGGGCTGCAGGAGCTCGAGAAGCTCTCACCCCTGCTGTCCGCCGTGAAGGCCGAGGCCGGAGCGACGCCGCTGCTCGTGAAGATCGCACCCGATCTCAGCGACGAGGAGGTGCTGGCGATCTCGCGGCTCGCGGTGTCGCTCGGCCTCGATGGCATCATCGCCACGAACACCACCATCTCCCGCGAAGGACTGAAAACCGAGGCGGCAGTCGTCGAGGCAGCGGGCGCCGGCGGGTTGTCGGGCACGCCCCTCGTGGCGCGCTCGCTCGAAGTGCTGAAGCTCATCCGCTCGGTGGTGCCGGAGTCGCTGTGCGTCATCTCGGTCGGGGGAGTCGACTCCGCCTACGACGTCGACCAGCGGCTCGCCGCTGGAGCGACGCTCGTGCAGGGCTACACGGCGTTCCTCTATCGCGGCCCGTTCTGGGTGCGCAGCATCAACATCGGTCTGGCCCGGCTACGGCGTACCCGCCAGGGGGAGTGACCCGCGCGGGTTGACCCGCGGCATCCGATCGCCGAGTGCGGCGCCGAAGATCAGCTCGGGTACTGGCCGCGCTTCACCTGCGGCTTCGGCAGGCGCAGCCGACGGAACTGCAGGGCGCGCATCGTGGCGTACCAGCGCACCTTCTCGACCTTGTCGGCCCCGAACTTCTCCCGCATCTTCTTCATGAGACGGAGGCCGAGGAAAAGGCTGTCGGCGATCACGATCACCACGAAGGCGTAGAGGCCGAGCATCACGGCGGCCTGCATCTCGGGCATCGGCACGAGGGTGAGCAGGATGACGACGAACATCACGGGGATGAGGAACTCACCCAGGTTGAAGCGGGCATCCACGTAGTCGCGCACGTAGCGGCGCTGAACGCCCTTGTCGCGCGCGGGGAGGTATTTCTCGTCGCCGTTGGCCATGCCGACCCGCGCCTTGTCGCGCATCTCCTGCTGACGACGCTTGTAATCCCGGCCGGCTTCTTTGCGATCGGTGGGAACGAGGGGTCGCTTGTTGGCCGCCTCACGCTCCTTGCGGGTGGGGGTCGCGTGACCCTTACCCGACTGCTCCTCCACAGGAGCCTCGATGGGCGCTTCGGTCGTGCTGGATTTCTTTGCCACGGTGTCCTCGTTCGTTCGTCTCTTAAGATTACCTGCATGACAGACAGCAATGGCTCCTCGTTCGCCCAGAATCCGCCGCAGATCGCTCTCGAAGAGGCTCTCGCCGAGGCCGTCGAGCTCGGGCTCCCGGTGAGCATCGCCGATCTCAGCGATCTGGTGCGTATCCCCTCCGTCTCGTGGGCGGCGTTCGATCCGGCGCACGTGGCGGCCAGCGCGAATGCCGTGGCGGAGCTGTTCCGCGCGACCGGGGCGTTCGACTCGGTCGACGTGCTGCGCGCTTCCACCGAGTCGGGGGAGCTCGGCCAGCCGGCGGTGCTCGCCACGCGGCCGGCCAAGAACGGCAAGCCCACTGTGTTGCTCTACGCGCACCACGACGTGCAGCCTCCCGGGCAGGATGCGGACTGGGATTCACCGCCCTATGAGCCCACTGTGCGCGGCGACCGCCTCTACGGCCGCGGTGCGGCCGACGACAAGGCGGGCGTTGTCTCGCACCTGGCGTCGGTGCGGGCGCTGTCGGCAGTGGCCGGTGCCGACTTCGACCTGGGCCTTGTGGTGTTCATCGAGGGCGAGGAGGAGTTCGGCTCGCAGTCGTTCGCGAACTTCCTCGAGACCAACCGGGAACGGTTGGCGGCCGATGTCATCGTGGTGGCCGATTCCGACAATTGGGACACGGAGACCCCCTCGCTCACCATCAGCCTCCGTGGCAATGTCACCCTGAAGTTGACGGTCTCGACCCTCGACCACGCCTCGCACTCCGGCATGTACGGCGGGGCGGTTCCGGATGCGATGCTGGCCGCCATCCGACTGCTCAGCACCTTCCACGACGAGAACGGCTCCGTGGCGGTCGCCGGCCTCACCTCGCGCGAGATGCCGACACCGGAGTACACGGAGGAGACACTCCGCGCCGAGACCGGGCTGCTCGACGGCGTGCAGCCGATCGGCACCGGCACGATCCTGTCGCGACTGTGGGCCGGGCCCTCCGTCACGGTGACGGGCATCGATGCCCCGACGGTCGCGAACGCGTCGAACACCCTCCTCCCGAGCGTGTCGGTGCGCGTGAGCGCGCGGATCGCGCCGGGGAAGGATGCGGGCGAGGCCCTGGTGGCGCTCGAGGAGCACATCCGTTCGCACACACCGTTCGGAGCGCAGGTGGAGATCAGCGACGTCAACACGGGCAGCCCGTTCCTCGTCGACACCTCGGGCTGGGCCGTCGCTGCGGCGAAGGATGCGATGCGCGACGCCTGGGGGGCGGAGCCGGTCGAGGCCGGTGTCGGCGGATCGATCCCGTTCATCGCCGACCTGGTGCGCGTTTTCCCGGAGGCCCAGATTCTCGTCACGGGTGTCGAAGACCCGCACACCCGTGCCCACAGCCCGAACGAGTCCCTGCACCTCGGCGTCTTCAAGCGTGCCATCGCCGCGGAGGCTCTGCTCCTCCTGCGCCTGAACTCCCGGGAATAGATGCGGCGACCCCCCAGTTGCCCGAGTTAGACTTTCTGCATACTTCCGAACGAAGGGATCGCACATGAGCGAAACAACGCTGACCGCCGGGGTCGAGGCGCCGGCGCACAAGGTGGGCATCACGCCCGCCGCGGGCGACAAGGTGCGGAGCCTGCTCGAGCAGGAGGGCCGCGATGACCTGCGTCTTCGCGTCGCCGTGCAGCCGGGCGGATGCTCGGGTCTCATCTACCAGCTCTACTTCGACGAGCGGATGCTCGACGGAGACGGCGTCGTCGACTTCGACGGCGTCGAGGTCATCGTCGACAAGATGAGCGTTCCCTACCTCGAGGGCGCCACCATCGACTTCGAAGACACGATCCAGAAGCAGGGCTTCACGATCGACAACCCGAATGCCTCCGGAAGCTGCGCCTGCGGAGACTCATTCCACTAGAGCAATGCGAATCTACGGATTCAGGGGCCGTTCCTTCGGGAACGGCCCCTTTTTCGTATCCGAAGCGACCGCATCCGGTGTGCCTGTGGCAACGGCGGCGACCTCGACCCAGTAGGCTATGAGGAGGTCAAATACACTGTGGTGTAGCTTCCCGAAAGGTCTGTGGTGCGCTCTAACCGACGTCTCCGATGGGTCGCGATTCCTATCGCGGCGCTACTGTCCGTTGTCTTGGCCGGGTGCACCCAAGACCAGCTGCAAGGCTGGCTTCCGACGGAGCCCGGCACCACCAACAACGTCGACCGCGTCATCGGCCTCTGGGTCACGTCGTGGATCGTCTTGCTCATCGTGGGTGTCATCACCTGGGGCCTCACCATCTGGGCGATCGTGGTCTACCGCCGCCGCAAGGGGCAGACCGGTCTGCCGGTGCAGCTGCGCTACAACCTGCCGATCGAGATCTTCTACACGATCGTTCCGCTCATCCTGGTGCTCGGCTTCTTCGCCTTCACCGCCCGCGACCAGAGCGAGATCGAGGCGAAGTACGACAGCCCCGATGTGAAGATCCAGGTCTTCGGCAAGCAGTGGGCCTGGGACTTCAACTACGTCGACGAGAACGTCTACTCGCCCGGCATCCAGGGCCAAGACGACCCGGATGACGCGAACGGATCGCTCGTGGAGTCCGAGATCCCGGTGCTCTACCTGCCCGTCGGCAAGAAGGTGGAGATCGAGCTTCAGTCGCGCGACGTCATCCACTCCTTCTGGGTCATCGACTTCCTCTACAAGAAAGACATGCTGCCCGGCAAGACGAACTTCATGTACGTCACGCCGGAACGTGAAGGCACGTTCAGCGGTAAGTGCGCCGAGCTCTGTGGTGAATACCACTCGCTGATGCTCTTCAACGTGAAGGTCGTCTCGCAGCAGGAGTACGACGACTACATCCAGTCCTTGAAAGACGCCGGTCAAGAGGGTCAACTGGGCCCGGAGTACAACCGCAACCAGAACCTCCCGGGCATCGGCACGCCCGCGCACGAAGAAGAGTAGGAGCGCGCCATGACAGCAACAGTGGCGGTATCGCCCGGCACCGCGACCCCCATTCCGACTCCGTCGAAGTCGGTGGGCCGCAAGGGCAACATCTTCATCAAGTGGATCACCTCCACCGACCACAAGACCATCGGGTACATGTACCTGATCGCCTCGTTCCTCTTCTTCTGCCTCGGTGGCGTGATGGCTCTCGTCATCCGCGCGCAGCTGTTCGAGCCGGGTCTCGAACTGCTGCAGACGAAAGACCAGTACAACCAGCTCTTCACGATGCACGGCACGATCATGCTGCTGATGTTCGCGACGCCGCTGTTCGCGGGCTTCGCCAACGTCATCATGCCGCTGCAGATCGGGGCACCGGATGTCGCGTTCCCGCGTCTGAACGCGTTCGCCTTCTGGCTGTTCCTGTTCGGTTCCCTCATCGCGGTCTCCGGCTTCCTCACCCCGCAGGGTGCCGCGTCGTTCGGCTGGTTCGCCTATGCGCCGCTGTCGTCGACGACGTTCACACCCGGTGACGGCGGAAACATGTGGGTGTTCGGGCTGGGGCTCTCGGGCTTCGGAACGATCCTCGGTGCCGTGAACTTCATCACCACGATCATCACGCTGCGCGCGCCGGGCATGACCATGTTCCGCATGCCGATCTTCACCTGGAACATCCTGGTGACGTCGATCCTCGTGCTGATGGCCTTCCCGGTGCTGGCTGCCGCGCTCTTCGCACTCGGCGCCGACCGCGTCTTCGGCGCTCACATCTACGACGCGGCGAACGGCGGTGTGCTGCTCTGGCAGCATCTGTTCTGGTTCTTCGGGCATCCGGAGGTCTACATCATCGCGCTGCCGTTCTTCGGCATCGTCTCCGAGGTGTTCCCTGTCTTCAGTCGTAAGCCGATCTTCGGCTACAAGACCCTGATCTACGCGACGATCGCGATCGCCGCGCTGTCGGTGACGGTCTGGGCGCACCACATGTACGTCACCGGATCGGTGCTGCTGCCGTTCTTCGCCTTGATGACGATGCTCATCGCAGTGCCGACGGGTGTGAAGATCTTCAACTGGATCGGCACGATGTGGCGAGGGTCAGTGACCTTCGAAACACCGATGATCTGGGCCATCGGCTTCTTGATCACCTTCACCTTCGGTGGTCTGACCGGTGTCATCCTCGCGTCGCCGCCGCTCGACTTCCATGTGTCCGACACCTACTTCGTGGTGGCGCACTTCCACTACGTGGTCTTCGGTACCGTCGTGTTCGCCATGTTCTCCGGCTTCTACTTCTGGTGGCCGAAGTGGACGGGCAAGATGCTCAACGAGCGGCTCGGCTATTGGCACTTCTGGCTGCTGTTCATCGGCTTCCACACCACGTTCCTCATCCAGCACTGGCTGGGCGTCATCGGAATGCCGCGTCGTTATGCGACGTATCAGCCCGAAGACGGATTCACGTGGATGAACCAGCTCTCGACGATCGGTGCGTTCATCCTCGCCGCGTCGATGATCCCGTTCTTCCTCAACGTCTACATCACCGCCCGCAAGGGGGCCAAGGTCACGGTGAACGACCCGTGGGGCTACGGCCGTTCGCTCGAGTGGGCGACGTCGTGCCCGCCGCCGCGGCACAACTTCACGTCGATCCCGCGCATCCGTTCGGAATCGCCGGCGTTCGACCTGAACCACCCGGAGGCCGGCATCCCCGTCGGCGTCGGGCCGGCGAAAGACGCGCCGGATGCTCCCACGTACGACCTCTCACAGGGCAAGGTGAAGTAACGCAATGAGGGCGAATACCAATCTCTTCTGGATCCTCTTTGCCTTCATGGTGGTGGCCGATGCGGCTTACACCATCTGGTCGCTGATCTGGTACGGCGGGCAGGTCGAGTGGGTCGGCACGGTCGGCATCGGTCTGGCTGCGATCCTGTCGGCGTTCTTGGCCTTCTACCTGGGCCGCGTGCACAAGGCACAGGGTGCTGAGCTGCCTGAAGACCGCCTCGACTCCAACATCGACGACGGGGATCCCGAGATGGGCTTCTACAGCCCGTGGAGCTGGTGGCCGATCATCCTCGCCGGTGGTGGAGCGCTCATGGTGCTCGGCCTCGCGGTCGGGTTTTGGATCTCCTTCATCGCGGGTGCCGTGTTGCTCATCGCGATCGTCGGCTGGGTCTTCGAGTACTACCGGGGCTACTTCGCCCGCTAGGCTCCCTGACCCCTCGGCTTGCCCGATTGGACCCGTGCTCCTCGAGAGCGCGGGTCTTTTCGTTAGGCCGACGGCCTCCGCACCCATCCGCACCCATCCGTACCCGATCGGCACCGATCGGCGCCGATCGAACGGAGTCAACACGCCGGGGAGGTCGGACGCAGGCAGGCGGGACTTTGCCGCGTAGGCTCTGTCAGTCGTCGGGACCGCCGTCGTCCTGCTCGACGTCGAGCAACCAGGCGTCGAGGTGCGGCTGCAGAATGGCGCGTTTTGCCGGCGAACTGGCCTCAGATTGCCGAACATCGAGGTTGTACATGACCATGTCGTCGTCGGCATATCGATTCAGGTAGCGCCGGAACTCCTCGTCGCTGTGTTGTGGCGAGCAGTAGAGAGTGACGGCAACGGTGGTGACGGCCTCGCGCGCACCGAACTTGTCGGCCAGAACGCGAGCAATTTCGTACCCGCGATTGACGTGAGCGATAGCCATGACCGCGAGCCCACTTTCGGCGAGTGCGAGCATCGACGCGAAGGGCACTCGCGGATTCATGACGACCACCTCGAGTACATCCTCTCGGCCGTCGATGACGATAGCCGCGACGAGGTCGCGGAACTCGCTCGAATCTCCCTCCATGCGGGCGCCCGCACGCTGGAACTCGCTCCACGCGCGGTCGCCCGAGTGGGCGTCATCCAAGGATTCGTACAGCGCGTAACGGGTCGCCCGATCGAGGAGGGCCGAAGCCGAAGGCTGAGCAACCAACGCACACTCCAATGAGAATCCAAAGACAGGTCAAGCTTCGCGCGGGAATCGTGTGATTGGACATGAGCAATTCCTACCCAGATCAGCGGTGTCGGTGGTGGGTAGCAGGGACGATTTTGCCGTTCGGCCTCGCGGTCGGGTCCAGGATGTCCGTCATCGCCGGTGCCGTGTTGCTCGTTGCGATCGTCGGCTGGGTCTTCGAGTACTACCGGGGCTACTCCGCCCGATTGGACCCGTGCTCCTCGTGAGCGCGGACCGCTCCTGGCCCCCGTCGTGCGGGCACCGACGACAGAGGAGGGCCCGCCAAACTAGGTCAGCTGGGCCCTCCGCCGGCACGCCAGCTTCGAGGCGCAGAGGGGCAGGCGCTCGAGGTAGGCGTCGAGGCTGTTCGGGCCGCCCAGGGGCACGATGCGCTTCGGCTGTAGTGGCCCGGATGAGCCGCCACTTCAGCCGCCACGCAGCACTTCTGCACCAGGAGGATCGATGACTTCGCGGTGCCAGCCAGCACGCCGCCAGCCAAGGCATCAGGGAAGTTGGCGCCGGTCGCGACGAAGATTGTGTCGATCGGGCCGGTGTAATACTCCGCACTGACGTTGGCGGAGACGATGAAGCGGTCGTCGCCCTCGATGCGAAGCACCGTCTTGCCCGTCGTCGCCTTGAGGTCAGGTGAAGGCCGCGAAGGGAGCGGCGAGCACGGTGGCGACGACGACGCCGAGTGACACAGTGGTGGCGGCGAGCAGCCCTGCTCGACCGGCTCGGGTGGTTCGGGTTGGTACTCAACGACGAAGGGCCCGGCTCCGCAAAAGTGCGGTGCTGGGCCCTGAGTCGGGGGAGGGGACGAGGCTACTTGAGGCCCGGGCCCTCCTCGAGGGAGTGATCGGTGCCGTCGCCGTGCAGGCCCTGGGGGGCATGACCGTGGCCGTGACCGGCCTCGAGCTCGGTGCGGGTGGCCGGGGCGATGCGGTCTTCGAAGAACCACTTCGACATACGCACCCGCAGACGCGCACCCGCCGTGATCTTGCCCTGGCTGTTCGGGCGGAGCATCAGCGGTTCGTAGACCTCGTAGTCGAGCAGCTTCCAGCGCTCGTAGTCGTCGACCTGCTCGTGCACCTCGATGTACTCGCCACCGGGCAGACGAACGATGCGGCCGGACTCATAGCCGTGCATCACGATCTCGCGGTCTTTCTTCATCAGACCGATGCAGACGCGCTTGGCGACGAAGTAGGCCAGGAACGGGCCGAGCACGACCCAGGCCTGGATGGCATGCGTCACGCTCTCCAGCGACAGCTGGAAATGCGTCGCGATGATGTCGGAACTCGCCGCCGCCCAGAGGCCGGCGTAGAAGGTGACACCGGCGGCGCCGATACCCGTGCGGGTCGGAGCGTTGCGCGGGCGGTCGAGGATGTGGTGCTCTCGCTTGTCGCCGGTGACCCAGCCTTCGACGAAGGGATAGATCGCGACGAGGGCGAGAAGCAGCACCAGAGCCACGACGGGCACGATGATGTTGAACGACCAGGTGTGGTCGAGCCAGACGAACTCCCAGCCCGGTGGAATCAATCGGAGAGCGCCGTCGGCGAATCCGATGTACCAGTCCGGTTGCGTACCCGCCGAAACGGGGGAGGGGTCGTATGGACCGTAGTTCCAGATCGGGTTGATCGTGAAGAACGCGGCCATCAGAGCGATGACACCGAACACCAGGAAGAAGAAGCCACCGGCCTTCGCGGCGTACACCGGGAGGATCGGGTAGCCCATCACGTTCTTCTCTGTGCGGCCACCACCGGCGAACTGCGTGTGCTTGTGCACCACGACGAACACCAGGTGCAGCGCGATGAACGCGACGACGAGCGCCGGCAGCAAGAGGATGTGCAAGGTGTACAGACGCCCGATGATCGCCGTGCCGGGGAACTCGCCACCGAACAGGAGGAACGAGATCCAGGTGCCGATGAAGGGGATGCCCTTGATCAGGCCGTCGATGATGCGGAGGCCGTTGCCCGAGAGCAGGTCGTCGGGGAGCGAGTATCCGGTGAAGCCCTCGGCCATCGCGAGCACGAAGAGCGTGAAGCCGATGACCCAGTTGAGCTCACGCGGCTTGCGGAACGCACCCGTGAAGTAGATGCGCAGCATGTGGATGCCGATGGCCGCGATGAACAGCAGAGCCGCCCAGTGGTGGATCTGGCGAACCAGGAGACCGCCGCGGATGTCGAACGAGATCTTCAGCGCCGAATCCATGGCCGCCGACATCTCCATGCCCTTCAGCGGAGCCCAGGAGCCGTTGTAGGTCACCTCGGCCATCGAGGCCTGGAAGAAGAAGGTCAGGAAGGTACCGGAGAGGATGATGACGACGAAGCTGTAGAGCGCCACCTCACCGAGCATGAACGACCAGTGGTCGGGGAAGATCTTGCGGCCGAACTCCTTGACGACACCCGAGATGCTCGTGCGCTCATCGATGTAGTTCGCTGCCGCGGCCGTGAAGCCGCCGCTCTTCGCCGGCGCCGGGGTCGTGACGTCGGCCGGGGCATCCGATCTTTCGATTGTGCTGGTCATGAACGCTCCCAGAAACTAGGGCCGACGGGCTCGTTGAAGTCGCTCTGGGCCACCAAGTATCCCTCGGAGTCTACCTCGATCGGCAGCTGGGGAAGGGGCCTCTTCGCCGGTCCGAAGATGACCTGGCACTCGTTCACCACGTCGAACGTCGACTGGTGGCACGGGCAGAGCAGGTGGTGCGTCTGCTGCTCGTAGAGAGCGACAGGGCAGCCGACGTGGGTGCAGATCTTGGAGTACGCGACGATGCCGTCGTACGACCAGTTCTCACGCCCGGGGCTGATGTTGAGGTCGGCCGGGTTCAGACGCATGAGCAGCACGGCGGCCTTGGCCTTCTGCTCCAGGCGGTCGGGCGCGTCGTTCAGACCTTCGGGGATGATGTGGAACACCGATCCGATGGTGATGTCGGATGCCCTGACCGGGATGCCGGAGGGGTCGAGCGTGAGACGCGCACCCTTCTTCCACATCGTGTGGCTGAGCAGTTCGGCCGGGTCTTCGTCTTGCGGAGCGAGACCGCGGAAGAGCACGATTCCGGGCAACGGGAACGCGATCAGCGCACCGATCAGGCTGTTGCGGATGAGCGTGCGGCGACCGAAGCCCGACTCCCTGTCGGCCTCGTCGAAGATCTCGACGGCGCGGGCGCGGGTCTCATCCGATCCCTGGACGGGGTGGCGGATGTCGATGCCCTCTTTGTCGTACATCAGGGCCTTGGCCCAGTGCACGGCGCCGAGGCCGATTCCGAACAGGGCCAGCGCGATGCCGATGCCCATGAACAACGTGTTCAGCCGGACGGAGCCGACGTCCTCGTTCTCGATGGGGAACGCCATGTACGCAGCGAGCGCGAAGACACTGCCTGCGATCGAGAGGTAGAAGAGCGTGTAGATCGACCGCTGCGCCCGACGGGCGGCCTTCGGGTCGGTGTCGGTGACGCGCTGGCGGTGGGTGGGCTCGCCCGGGTTCTCGACGTCGGACGCAATGACCGCGGTGCTGGTCGATGCCGTTCGACTCGTCTCGACGGCCGACGAATCGGAGGCGGAGGACTCTGCTCCGCTCACCTCGTCATGTGCCATTGTTGTCCCTTTCGAGCTGTGCTGGTGTGTGCTGCTGTGCCGGTGTTCACGAGATCCGGGCGGGCTAGTTCGATTTGGCGGTGAGCCAGACCATCAGTGCGACGATCGCGCCGAGCCCGAAGATCCAGGCGAACAGACCCTCGGCGACCGGTCCGAGCGAACCGAGCTCGACACCGCCCGGGGAAGGGTTGTTCTCGAGGTACTTCAGGTAGGTGATGATGTCGCGCTTGTCTTCTGGCGTGAGGTTGTCGTCGTTGAACACGGGCATGTTCTGCGGGCCCGTGAGCATCGCCTCGTAGATGTGCGTTGCCGCGACACCGGTGAGCTCGGGCGCGAACTTGCCCTCGGTGAGGGCACCGCCGGCACCGTGCACGTTGTGGCACATGGCGCAGTTGATGCGGAACAGTTCGCCACCGTTCGTGGCGTCGCCGTCGCCCTGCAAGAGGCTCGGGTCGGGGATCGCCGGGCCGGGGGAGATGGAGGCGACGTAAGCCGCGAGTGCCGCGGTCTGCTCATCGGTGAACTGCGGCGGCTTCTGCATGGCCTGAGGGCCCTGCATGGCCATCGGCATCCGGCCCGTTCCGACCTGGAAGTTGACCGAAGCAGCGCCGACGCCGATGAGGCTCGGCCCGTCGGCGGTGCCCTGGAGGCTCATGCCGTGGCAGGTGGCGCAGTTCGCTGCGAAGAGCTTCTGCCCCTCCTCGATCGTCTCCTGGCTGGTAGCGCTGGTGTCGGCGGTAGCGGTGGTCGTGCTGCTGAGAAGCGCGTACCCGCCGCCTGTGACGACCAGGCCGATAGCAATCAGCACGACAGTCGCCAGGGGGTGGCGTCTGTTGGCTTTCCTGCTCTTGCGGGCCATTCTCTCTACTCTCTGTTCGGGATGACGTCGGTGGACAGTGATCACTGCGCTACTTCAGCACGTAGATCACCAGGAACAGGCCGATCCAGACCACGTCGACGAAGTGCCAGTAATAGGAGACGACGATGATGCTCGTCGCCTCTTTGTGACCGAAGTTCTTGACCGCGAACACGCGCCCCAGCATGAGGAGCATCGCGATGAGGCCGCCGGTGACGTGCAGGGCGTGGAAACCGGTGGTGAGGTAGAAGGCGGAACCGTAAGCGCTGCCGTCGATCGTGATGCCTTCGGAGACGAGCGTCGCGTACTCGAGCACCTGGCCGCTGACGAAGATGGCGCCGAAAGCGTAGGCCAGGAACATCCACTCGGTGATTCCCCAGTCGACCGGCTTCCAGCTGGTGCGCTTGGTCTGCCCGCGCTCGGCGGCGAACACCGCGAACTGGCACCAGAACGACGAGATAACCAGGATGATCGTGTTCACGAGAGCGAACGGAACGTTCAGCGTGTTGGCCTGTTCGGCCCACGCTCCGGGGTTCGTCGACCGCAGGGTGAAGTAGATCGCGAACAGGCCCGCGAAGAACATGACCTCGCTGCCCAGCCACACGATGGTGCCCACCGCCACGATGTTGGGGCGCTGGACCATTGGGGCACTCTGAGAATGGGTCAATGAGCTGCTCGTCACAGATCCATTATGTCCGAAATCGTCAGCTGATTTTGCATTTAGGGGGGTAGGGGGCGAGGTCATCGGCGTGTCCGTGCAGGGATACACGTCGGTGTTCGCCGAGCGACGCCCCATAAGATCGCTGCTATGGCGCACACGCAATCCTGGCCCGGAATGATCGCCCAGCTTCTCGCTGGCGAGGATCTGTCGATCTCGGAGGCGACCTGGTCGATGAACAAGGTCATGGAGGGCGACGTGACCGAGGCGCAACTGGCCGGATTCCTCGTGGCGCTGCGGGCGAAAGGCGAGACCGTCGACGAGATCGTCGGCTTCCGCGACGCCATCCTCGAGCACTCGCTGCCCCTCGACATCGATCCGTTCGCGCTCGACATCGTGGGCACCGGCGGCGACGCCTTCGGCACGGTGAACGTGTCGACGATGGCGTCGATCGTGGCCTCGGCGAGCGGCGTTCCCGTCATCAAGCACGGCAACAAGGCGGCGAGCTCGCTCTCTGGCTCGTCGGACGTGCTGCGGGCGCTCGGCCTGGACATCGACCTCGAGCCGTCGCGGGTCGCCGAAGTGTTCCTGGAGACCGGGATCTCGTTCGCTTTCGCCTCGAAATTCCACCCCGGTTTCAAGAACGCGGGAGTGGTGCGGGCCGATCTGGGTGTGCCGACGGTGTTCAACTTCCTCGGGCCGCTGTGCAACCCTGCGCGAGCCGAGGCATCCGCCGTGGGTGTGGCGCATCTGGATCGGGTTCCGCTCATCGTCGGTGTCTTCCAGACCCGTGGCGCCACCGCCCTGGTGTTCCGCGGTGACGACGGGCTCGACGAACTGACCACCACCGGGCACAGCCACATCTGGGAGGTGTCGCGGGGATCGGTCAAGGAGCACGATCTCAACCCGCGTGACCTCGGCATCCGGCGCGCCTCCATCGAGGAGCTGCAGGGCGGCGACGCGGCACACAACGCCGACATCGTGCGTCGTGTGATGGGCGGGGAGCAGGGCGCGGTGCGCGACATGGTGGTGCTGAACGCGGCCGCCGGACTCGTGGCGTTCGAGCTGGTCTCCGATCCCACGGAGCTCGACCGCGGCATCGTGGAACGCCTGGCCGAGAAGATGTCGATCGCCTCGGAGGCGATCGACTCCGGTGCGGCGGCGGCAAAGCTCGACGCCTGGATCGCGGCCACCCAGAGGGCGTAGGCATTCTTGAGTACCGCCTCGCCGCTTCCCGGGCTCGCCCGGCCTTCGGCTGGGCGGGCCCTTTTGCTCGCGCCGCCGCTACTGCGGCGCGAGGCGACATGTTCGCGAGCGGTCGCTGACGCGGCCGCGCGCTCACCCTGGGTCGTCTGAGCGCGGCCCCCGGCTTTCCATCGCGGGCTACAGCACGTCGTCGTCGACCCAATTCAGGGTCTTCGTGACCGCCTTCTTCCAGTTGCGGTAGAGGCGGGCCCGCTCCGCATCGTCCAGGTGCGGCTCCCAGCGGGAGTCCTCCTGCCAGTTCGCACGGAGCTCGTCGAGGTCGGCCCAGAAGCCGACCGCGAGCCCCGCAGCGTAGGCCGCGCCGACGGCGGTCGTCTCGGCGACCACCGGCCGCACCACCGGAACGTCGAGGATGTCGGCCTGGAACTGCATGAGCAGGTTGTTCGCGATCATCCCGCCGTCGACCTTCAGCTCTGTCAACGGCACACCGGAGTCCGCGTTCACGGCGTCGAGCACCTCGCGTGTCTGGAATGCCGTCGCTTCGAGGGCCGCTCGTGCGATGTGGCCCTTGTTCACGTAACGGGTGAGGCCCACCAGCGCACCACGCGCATCCGATCGCCAGTGCGGCGCGAAGAGCCCGGAGAACGCCGGCACGAAGTAGGCGCCGCCGTTGTCGTCGACGGATGCCGCGAGCTCCTCGATCTCAGGGGCGGCGGCGATGAGGCCCAGATTGTCGCGCAACCACTGCACGAGCGAACCCGTGACCGCGATCGATCCCTCGAGCGCGTAGTGGGGCACGTCGTCGCCCAGTTGGTAGCCGAGGGTCGTCAGCAATCCGTTCTTCGAGTGCACGATCTCGGTGCCCGTGTTGAAGATGAGGAAGTTGCCGGTGCCGTAGGTGTTCTTCGCCTCCCCGGCATCGAAGGCCGCCTGGCCGAAGGTGGCGGCCTGCTGGTCGCCGAGGATGCCGGCGACCGGCACCTCGCGGAGGAGCGACGAGGTGTGCACGGTGCCGTAGACCTCGGAGGACGACTTGATGGTGGGGAGCATCGAGCGGGGCACCCCGAAGACCTCGAGGATGTCGTCGCGCCAGGTGAGGGTCTTCAGATCCATGAACAGGGTTCGGGAGGCGTTCGTCACATCGGTGATGTGCACGCCCCCGTCGACTCCGCCCGTGAGGTTCCAGGTGACCCAGGAGTCGGTGGTGCCGAAGAGCAGATCGCCGTTGTCCGCCTTCTCGCGGGCGCCCTCCACGTTCTCCAAAATCCAGACGATCTTGGTGCCGGCGAAGTAGGTCGACAGCGGCAGCCCCACGATGTCCTTGAACCGCTCGGCGCCCCCGTCGGCGGAAAGGCGGTCGACGATCTCCTGGGTGCGGGTGTCCTGCCAGACGATGGCGTTGTAGACGGGTTCGCCGGTGTTCTTGTCCCACACGACGGTGGTCTCGCGCTGATTCGTGATGCCGACGGCTCTGACGTTGTGCCGCGTGATGTTGGCTCGGGAGAGCGCCTGCCCGATGACCTCCCGGGTGTTGTCCCAGATCTCCTTCGGGTCGTGTTCGACCCATCCCGCCTTCGGGAAGATCTGCTTGTGCTCCAGTTGCCCTTGACTCACGATCGAGCCGGAGTGGTCGAAGACGATCGCCCTCGTGCTCGTGGTTCCCTGGTCGATCGCGATGATGTAGTCCGTCATGACAACTCCTTCGGTGGCACGGCACGAAAAGAGGGCCGGTCCACTTCACTGTGGACCGGCCCTCTGTGTGTTCTAGGTGAGGATCGGAAGCAGCACCAGCGCCGACCAGCCGGCGATCAGACCACCGATGATCGGGCCGACCACCGGCACCCAGGCGTACGACCAGTCGGAGGTTCCCTTTCCGCGGATCGGCAGGAACGCGTGCGCGATGCGCGGTCCGAGGTCACGGGCCGGGTTGATGGCGTATCCGGTCGGACCACCGAGAGACGCACCGATCGCGATCACGAGGAGCGCCACGGGCAGTGCCCCGAGGGCCGCCAGACCGCCTTCACCTTGACGGCCGCCGCCGAAGGCGATCACCACGAACACCAGCACGAAGGTGCCGATGATCTCGGTGATGAGGTTCCACGCGTAGGAGCGGATGGCCGGTCCGGTCGAGAAGACGCCGAGCTTGGCCGCCGGCTCCGGCTCCTCGTCGAAGTGCTGCTTGTAAGCCAGCCAGACGAAGACCGCACCGATGATCGCACCGATCATCTGCGCCAGGATGTAGACGATGACGGTCACGAAGTTGACGTCGACCGCTGTCGCCTCCGAGCCGAAGGATGTCGCTCCGTTGGCGACGAGCCCCAGGGTGACCGCCGGGTTGAGGTGGGCTCCTGACGCGTACGCGACGATGACACCGGAGAAGACCGCGAGGCCCCATCCGATGGTGACCATCAAGAAGCCGCCGTTGAAGCCTTTCGTCCTCGTGAGAGCGACGTTGGCGACCACGCCTGTGCCGAGGAGGACAAGTAGGGCTGTGCCCACCAGCTCCGAAACGAAATCGATACCGAGATTGTCCACGATGACCTTCCTTCGCACTTTTCGGTCACCCACTGTGACCCCCGTGGTGATCGGGTTTGCCCCAACGATATCCCCAGGAACTTGCCAGGTATATCCCTTTGCTGCCCGGGCGTGGCGCGGAGGGGTCTACCGGAGCACGAGCCGGACGGCGTAGATTTGCACCGGATGGCCCGGTTCGGGCTCCCGTCGCGGGCGACGAACGTCCGATCGAAGGGATTTTTCAATGAAGAAGCTCATCAACGATCCGAAGAACGTCGTCGAAGAGGCGGTCGCCGGATTCGAAGCAGCGCACGGCGATCTCGTCACCGTGTCGCACGACCCGATCTTCATCGCCCGCAAAGACGCTCCCGTGTCGGGCAAAGTCGGCCTCGTCAGCGGTGGTGGCAGCGGCCACGAACCGTTGCACGGCGGTTTCGTCGGCTACGGGATGCTGGATGCCGCCGTTCCTGGTCCGGTGTTCACCTCGCCCACGCCCGACCCGATCCTCGCCGCCACGAAGGCGGTCGACGGGGGAGCGGGCGTGCTCCACATCGTGAAGAACTACACCGGCGACGTGCTGAACTTCGAGACGGCCGCCGATCTCGCGGGCGCCGACGGCATCGAGGTGCGCACGGTGGTCGTCGACGACGACGTCGCCGTGAAGGACTCGCTCTACACCGCCGGTCGCCGCGGCGTGGCCGGCACGGTCTTCGTCGAGAAGATCGCCGGGGCTGCCGCTGAGCGCGGAGACGACCTGGCCGCGGTGGCCGCTGTCGCCGAGAAGGTGAACTCGCAGGTGCGCACCATGGGCGTGGCACTCACGCCGTGCGTCGTGCCGCATGCGGGGGAGCCGAGCTTCGAGCTGGCCGACGACGAGATCGAGATCGGCATCGGCATCCACGGCGAGCCGGGTCGGGAGCGCATCAAGCTCGAGCCGGCCGACGCGATCGTCGATCGTCTGCTCACGCCCATCCTCGAAGACCTGCCGTTCGCATCCGGCGACAAGGTGGCGCTGATGGTGAACGGCATGGGCGGCACGCCGCAGGTGGAGCTCTACATCGTCTATCGGCACGCCGCCCAGGTGCTCGCCGACAAGGGCATCGAGGTGACACGCTCGCTGGTGGGCAACTTCGTGACGTCGCTCGAGATGCAGGGCACCTCGATCAGCGTGCTGAAGCTCGACGACGAGCTGACCGAGCTCTACGACGCACCGGTACAGACTGCAGCCTTGCGCTGGGGAAGGTAGACGAATGAGTTTGGGCATCACCTGGACGACGGATTGGATCCGGCGCACCGCGAACGTGGTCTCGGAGCACCGCGTCGAATTGGTCACCCTCGATCGCGCGATCGGCGACGGCGACCACGGCGAGAACCTCGACCGGGGGTATTCGGCCGTGCTGGCCAAGGTCGACGACCTGCCGGCGGATTCCACTCCGGGTGATGCCCTCAAGATGGTGGCGACGACGCTGATCTCGACGGTCGGCGGTGCGTCGGGCCCGCTGCTCGGCACCGCCTACCTCAAGGCCGCGGGAGCCGTGGGCACCGAGAAGGAACTCGACGGCGCGGCGATCGTGGCTCTGCTGACGGCGGCGCGCGACGGCATCGTGCTGCGCGGCAAGGCGGAGCCCGGTGACAAGACGATGATCGACGCCTGGACTCCCGCGGTGGATGCGGCCGGCGCCGCTCTCGCTGCCGGCAAGAGCGAGGCCGAGATCCTGGATGCGGCGGCGACCGCCGCCGAGGCGGGTGCGGTGGCCACCGAGCCGCTGGTGGCCCGCAAGGGCCGGGCGAGCTACTTGGGGGAGCGGGCCATCGGGCACCGCGACCCCGGGGCGCAGTCGTCGTCGCTCATCCTCCGGGCGGCGGCCGACGCCGCGAAGGGCGCCTAGGGTGGCCGGTACAGCCGGCAAGGTGGGCGTCGTCTTCGTCTCGCACAGTTCGCTGATCGCCGATGGTCTGGTCGATCTCGCGCGGCAGATGGCGGAGGGCGCCACCCTTGTCGCGGCCGGCGGTACCGACGAAGGGGGCATCGGCACCAGCTTCGAGAAGGTCAGTTCGGCGATCGCCGCCGCCGACTCAGGTTCGGGGGTCGTGGTGCTGTGCGACCTCGGCTCGGCGATCCTCACGACGGAGACCGCCCTCGACTTCCTCGACGACGACGTGCGCGCCCGGGTGCGGATCGCCTCGGCGCCGCTCGTGGAGGGCGGCGTCGCCGCGGCGGTGGCCGCCGAGACGGGGGCCGACCTGGCCGGCGTGCTCGAGGCCGCCGAGTCGGCGAATGTGGAGAAGGAAGCCGAATCCGATGTCGACGCCGCGTCGGGAACGGGAACGGGAACGGATGCGGGCGAGCCGAGTGGAGCATCCGGAAACCCGACGCGCACGGTGACGATCATCAACAAGGACGGTCTGCACGCCCGCCCCGCCGCGGAGTTCGTGAAACTCGCCAACACCTTTCCCGTGAAGGTGACGGTGAACGGCAAGAATGCACGGAGCCTGCTCGGCATCATGTCGATGGGGCTGACCAAAGGGTCGACCGTGGTGGTCTCGGGGGAGAGTCCGGATGCGCAGGAGGCGGTCGACGCCCTGGCCGACCTGATCGAGACCGGGTTCGGCGAGGCCTGACCCGAAGCCCGAGGGCTCGGGTCAGACGACGTCGACCGGAGTGAGCACGAAGACCGGGATCTGCCGGTCTGTCTTCTTCTGGTAGTTCGCGTAGTCGGGGTAGGCCTCGACCGCGCGCTCCCACCACAGCGACTTCTCCTCGCCCGTGACCTCACGGGCGAGGTAGTCGCGTTTGACCGGGCCGTCTTGCAGCTCGACGTGCGGGTGGGCGAGGAGGTTGTAGTACCAGACCGGATGCTTCGGGGCACCGCCGAGCGACGCCACGACCGCGTATTCGCCGTCGTGCTCCACTAGCATCAGCGGATTCTTGCGCAGCTTGCCGCTCTTCGCGCCGACCGAGGTGAGGATGATGACCGGCATGCCACGGAGGGTGGTGCCCTTCGTGCCGCCGGAGCCCTCGTAGGTCTCGAGCTGCTTGTTCGCCCAATCCGACGTTCCGACTTCGTACTCTCCTGACAGCGGCATGGAATCACAGTACCGTGCGTGTCGCGCCGTCGATCTCGAGGGTCTCGGGCAGGATCTCGCGTTCGATGGACGTGGCCAGGGGCTTCTCCTTCACGAACAGCAGCAGCACCACCGCCACCAGCACCAGCGGAACCATGTAGAGGAACACCGGCGTGAGGGCGTCGTTGTAGGCGCCGACGATGACGTTCCGCACCGCATCCGGCAACGCGTTCACCATGGCCGGGGTGAAGGAGTTGCTGTCGCCGGCCGAGGCGCCGCCGCCTGCCGGCATCCGCTCCGCCAGCAGCGTCGTGAGGCGCGACACGAACAGGCTGCCGACGATCGCGGAACCCAGGGAGGCGCCGATCTGACGGAAGTAGTTGTTCGAGGCGGTGGCCGTGCCGACCTGGCTGACCGGGAAGGCGTTCTGCACGATCAGGATGAGGATCTGCATGCTCATGCCGAGCCCCAGACCCATGATCGCGAGGTAGGAGCAGAGAATCCAGATCGGCAGCGCCGGTGTCATGGTCGACAGCAGCACCAGGGCCACCGCGACGATGGCCGTGCCCGTGATGGGCAACCACTTGTAGCGGCCCGTGCGGCTGACCAGCTGGCCGGAGATGATCGAGGTGACCAGGAGCGCGGCCATCAGCGGGATCATCAGGAGGCCCGCGTTCGTCGCGTTCACGCCGGTGACCATCTGCAAATAGGTGGGCAGGTAGGCGAGGGCGCCGAACATCGCGATGCCGATGATGAGTCCGGCGATGGTGGTGAGGTTGAAGTTGCGGTCTTTGAACAGGTGCAGCGGCATGATCGGCTCCACGGCGCGGCGCTCCGTCATCACGAACAGCACGCCGGCCACGATCGTGCCCACGATGAGACCGATGATGACGGGGGAGTTCCAGTCGTAGGTCGTGCCGCCCCAGGTGGTGACGAGCACCAGGCAGGTCGACGCGATGGCGAGCAGGCCCATTCCGGCGAAATCGAGCCGCGGCCGGCGCTGCGCACCCTTCGGCAGGCGCAGGAACAGCACGGCGGAGGCGATGGCCAGGATGCCGAGCGGGATGTTCATCCAGAACGCCCAGCGCCAGCCGATGCCCTCGGTGAACCAGCCGCCGAGCAGCGGACCCGCCACCGACGACAGGGCGAAGACACCGCCCATGATGCCCATGTACTTGCCGCGCTCGCGGGCGGGCACGACGTCGGCGATGATCGCCTGGGAGAGGATCATCAGGCCGCCGCCGCCGAGGCCTTGCACGGCGCGACCGGCGATCAGCCAGGTCATGTCGTGCGCCATGCCGCCGATGACGGAACCGGCCATGAACAGCACGATCGCCCCGATGAACAGGCCCTTGCGGCCGATCAGGTCGCCGAGCTTGCCGTAGACCGGCAGCATGATCGTGGAAGCGAGGATGTAGGCGGTGGTGACCCAGAGCATGTGGTCGACGCCGTTGAGTTCACCCACGATGGTGGGCAGGGCGGTGCTGAAGATCGTCTGGTCGAGCGACGAGAGCAGCATGGTGACCATCAGCCCGGCGAAGACGAGCAGGATGTTGCGTCTCGCGGGATGTGGGGCGGTGCCGGCCACGGAGACGGTGCCGGTGGTCGCCGGCGCGGGGAGTGTCTGGGTCATCGGAGTGTTTCGATTGCCTCTCTGACGAGCGCGATGGTTCGCGACTCGAGAACGTCGGGTGATTCGGTGCTGCCGCCGGCGATCCAGTCCTTCATAGTGAGACGGACGGCCATCCCGCAGAGGGCGAGGACGGGTTCGGCCCAGGAGGGGGAATCGGGGAGGGGGCGGGAGTCGGTGGTGGTGGTGCGGTCGGCCATCGTGCGCACGGCCTCGGAGAGCTGCTGCATCATCCGGCCCATCTGCGCCAGGTGGCGCTCGAGCAGCTCGGGATTCCGACGCAGGATCTCCATGCGTGTCTCGCGCAGCCCGGAGTCGGGCAGAGCAGCTCCCCAGACCTCGAAGAGCAGTCGCACGATCGAGGTGACCAGATCGCTCTGCTCCTCGTCGGCGCGGGCGAGGTGGGCGTCGATGGTCTCGCGCGTCTCGTCGAGCCCTCGCAGGCCGACGATCGCATCCTCTTTGCTCTCGAAATAGTTGAAGAAGGTGCGGGGGGAGACCTCGGCCGCCCCGCTGATCGCGTCGACGGTCACGCCCTCCAAGCCGTGCGCGAGTACGAGTTCGGCGGCCGCCCGTTCGATGCGGGCGCGGGTCTCCTGACGCTTGCGATCGCGGAGACCGAGAGGAGTGGATGGCACTCGCTAATTATTGCGCACTATGCATAATTGCGCAAGTGCAAACATGCGGTGATGCAGAAATGCATCACCGCACGTTTGTGCAGGCCGCCGGTGGGCGGTTCAATGCGCCTCCGATCCGTGCGAAAATCGAATCTCGGGGGATGTCGCAATCAGCCGATCGAAAGGGTCGAACGCCACCATGGCCAGCAGTGCAGGAACGAAATGCCCGGTGTGTGGAAGATCGATCGCCGTGGGGCTGGTGTCGCAGACCCTGATCCAGCACGAGGACAAGACGGGGCAGCGGTGCGCCGGTAGCAGCCAGGCTCCCGTGGTCTCCGCAGCTCGCGCTGCAGCGGCGAGCCGCAGCGGTGGCCGGCCGTCGTCCGGCACCTCGACGTCGGCCGGTTCGTCGGCCGCGAAGAGGTCGAGCCCCGCCACCAAGGGGTCGCTCACGGTGCGCAAGGTCGAGGTCGACCCGGATGCGCTGCGCGAGCGCCAGGAGCGGGCCGAGCGCCTGCGTCAGGAGCGCGCCGCGGCCGCTCGGGAGCGCAACGAGGTCAACGTCTCGTACTTCGACGAGCCCGGGGTCTGATCCGGGCGGGTGCCGCGTTCGGCGCGGCAGCCCTGGTCAGTGGAGCTTTTCGCGCCAGTCGGGCGGCACCGCGCCGTCAGGACCGGGCGCGGGCTGGTTCTCGGGATGCGAATCCGGAGCGGCCAAGCGCGGCCCTTCGGCGTAGTCGGCGGTCTCGTAGTCCCAGAACCAGTCCTCACCCGGCTCGAAGGACTGGATGACCGGATGCCCGGTCTCTTCCGCGTGCCGACGCGCGTGCTGCTCGACGGAGGAGTCGCAGCATCCGACATGACCGCATTCGGCGCAGCGGCGGAGATGGAACCACCAACCGCTGTTCTCCATGCACTCGACGCAGCCGGTGCCGGACGGCGGGACCTCGGGTTTGATCGCAGTTTCGGTAGCCATGCGTCTAGCATCCCCTGCAGCACGAGGCTGTGCAATTCCCTGAATCGTCCACATTCGCCATCGACTCTGGCACGATGGCGGCGCCTCCGATACCTTCAGAGCCAACGCGCACCGTTGGTGACCGAGACGAGGGAGATCGTATGCGTGACAGCGCTGACCGACAGCTCGAGGGCAAGACCGCTCTCGTGACGGGGGCGAGCAAGGGGATCGGGCTGGCGATCACGCGCGGGCTGGTCGACGCGGGCGCCGTCGTGGTCGCGGCGTCGCGATCGTCGTCGCCCGAGCTCGACGCACTGGTCGCCACGGGCGCCGTGCGATTCGTGCCGGCCGACCTCTCATCCGCCGACGCTCCCGCCGCGCTCGCGACGGCGGCCGGTGGTGTCGACATCCTGGTCAACAACGTCGGTGCTGCCACATCGAGGGTGGGGGGATTCCTCTCGGTCACCGACGAGGAGTGGTTGAACTCGCTCACCCTCAACCTCCTGGCCGCCGTGCGGACGACCCGTGCCGTGCTGCCCGGCATGCTCACCGCGGGCCACGGCACCATCGTCACTGTCGCATCCGTCAACGCCCTGCTGCCCGACCCGGCGGTCATCGACTACAGCGCGAGCAAAGCCGGGCTGCTGAACGCCATGAAGTCGCTGTCGAAGGAGTTCGGGGGTCGCGGCATCCGGGTGAATTGCGTGAGCCCCGGGCCGGTGGAGACCGATCTGTGGCTCGGCGGAGGGGGAGTCGCCGAGACGGTGTCGCGGGCGAGCGGACTCGCACCGTCCGAGGTGGCGAGCGCTGCGGTCGCCGGTTCGGCCACGCAACGGTTCACGCATCCGGAGGAGGTGGCCGACGTGGTCGTGTTCCTGGCCAGCGACCGGGCGGCGAACCTCACCGGCACGAACATCACGATCGACGGCGGTCTGGTGCAGGGACTCTGATGGTCGAGCAGCAGTTCGCCACAGTCGACGACTACATCGATTCGTTCCCGGATGAGGTGCAGCTCGTGCTGTCGCAACTGCGTCAGACGATTCAGCAGGCGGCACCCGGTGCGGGCGAGAGCATCAGCTACCACATGCCCACCTATGCGACGGGTGATCGGCCGTTGATCTTCTTCGCGGGGTGGAAGACGCATGTCGCGCTCTACGCCGTCCCGGCGTTCGACGGGGAGCTCGAGGCCGAGCTGGCGCCCTACCGTGCGGCGAAAGACACCCTGAAGTTCTCGCTCAGGCAACCCGTTCCCTTTCCGCTGGTCGCACGGGTGGTGGGCGAGCTCGTCGAGACGAGGGGGAGCGCGTGAGTGCAGCCGACACGGTCGCGCCGGTTTCGGGGCTGACCGCCGCCGAGGTCGCAACCCGCACCGCGGAGGGGCGCACGAATGCCTTCGTGCCCGACAGCAGCCGCAGCATCTGGAGCATCCTGCGGGCCAATGTGCTCACCCTCTTCAACGGCATCGTGGTGGCGTGTTTTCTGGTGCTGCTCGTCATCGGCCGCTGGCAGGATGCGCTCTTCGGGGTGAGTGCGCTCGCCAACGCCGTCATCGGCACGGTGCAGGAATACCGCGCGAAGCGCGCTCTCGACCGGCTGGCGCTGGTGAACGCGCCGAGCGCTCGGGTGGTGCGTGATGGGGAAGAGCAGGAGATCGCCATCGGAACGGTCGTCGAGGGCGACGTCGCCGTGCTGCGAGCCGGCGACCAGATCCCGGCCGACGGAGCGGTGTTCTCCTCGCTCGGCTTGCAGGTCGACGAGTCGATGCTCACGGGGGAGTCCGAGCCGGTCGAGAAGACGCCCGGCGACGAGGTGCTCTCCGGCTCGATCGTGGTGGGCGGTGAAGGCCGAGCGGTGGTCGTGCGCGTGGGGGCCGCGTCGTTCGCCAACACGCTCGCCCAAGAGGCGAAGCGGTTTTCGCTCGTGGCATCCGAACTCCGGTCGTCGATCAACCGGGTGCTGCGGTGGGTGGCCTGGATCATCGGGCCCATCTTCTTGCTCGTGCTGAACGCACAGATGGTGGCGCAGGGCGGTTGGGGGCCGGCGATCGAGAGCGGCGCTTGGCGTGACGCCGCAGTGGCAACGATCGCCTCGGTGGTCGCCATGATTCCGCTCGGCCTGGTGCTCATGACGAGCATCACCTTCGCCGTGGGGGCCGTGAAACTGTCCCGGCAGCAGGTGCTGGTGCAGGAGTTGCCGGCGGTGGAGGGGCTCGCCCGGGTCGATCTCATCTGCCTCGACAAGACCGGCACGCTCACGCAGGGCGACATCGTGTTCGACGGCGCGCATCCGCTCGTCGAGCGATCGGGCTGGGAGGGCGTTCTGGCCTGGTACGGCGTGCAGAACGACGCGAATGCCACGGCGCGCAGTCTCTCCGATTCGTTCACGGCGCAGCCCGCCGTGGCGCCGTCGGATCGTGTCGCGTTCTCCTCGGCCCGCAAGTGGAGCGCCGTCGTGTTCGACGACGAGATGTGGATACTCGGCGCGCCGGAGATGGTGTTCCCGCAGGGAAGCACTGCGCTCCTCTCCCGCGCGTCGGAGCTCGCGGCATCCGGGCGCCGCACCTTGGTTCTCGCGCAGGGCTCGCCGACGCTCGACGAGACGGTGCCGCCCGACGCCGAGGCCGTCGTTCTGCTGACTTTCCGTGAGAACATCCGGCCGGATGCGCGGGAGACCCTCGAGTACTTCGCCGAGCAGGGAGTGGGGGTGCGGGTGATCTCCGGCGACAATCCGCAGACGGTGGCCGCCATCGCCCGCGACGTGGGCCTGGATGCACCGACCGGATTCGACGCCCGCAACCTGCCCGACGACCAAGGCGACCTCATCCGCGTGCTCGACGAGAACGTGGTGTTCGGGCGGGTGACGCCCGATCAGAAGAAGCGCATCGTCATCGCCCTGAAGACGGCGGGGCACGTGGTGGCGATGACGGGCGACGGGGTGAACGACGCACTCGCCATCAAGGAGGCCGACATCGGGGTGGCGATGAACTCCGGTGCCGCCGCCACGAAGGCCGTGGCACGACTGGTGCTGCTCGACGGAAAGTTCTCGCATCTGCCACGCGTCGTCGCCGAGGGGCGGCAGGTGATTGCGAACATCGAACGGGTGTCGATGCTGTTCCTCACCAAGACGGCGTATGCGACGTTCCTCGCCGTGGTCTTCGGTGCGCTGATGCTCCCGTTCCCCTTTCTGCCCCGGCAGCTCTCGGTCATCGACGGGCTGACGATCGGACTGCCGGCGTTCTTCCTCGCACTCCTCCCCAACAAACAGCGCTACGTGCCCGGATTCCTTCGACGGTCGCTGACCTTCGCCATCCCGGCGGGCGCCGTGGTGACGCTCGGGTTGGCGCTGTACGCGCTCGCCGCATCGGCGTGGAAGATCCCCGAGGCCGAGATCCGCACGGGAGCGACGCTCATCCTCACCATCGTGGGGCTGTGGATTCTCGTGGTGCTGTCCCGGCCGGTGACCCGGTTCAAGTCGTTCGTGATCGGGGCGATGATGATCGGCTTGGTGCTGGTGTTCTCCATACCTCTGGTGCGCGATTTCCTCCAGCTCGTCGACCCGACGCTGCCGACGGCGGTGCTGGTGCTCGTGGTCTCGGCCGGATCGATCGGGCTGATCGAGATCGTGCGGTTCGTGCATCGTCGTGTTGCGGCGCGGGACTCGGCTCGGGCCACCGCGGCACGGGCGGCGGCGATCGATCGATCGGAGGCGTGACCGAAGCGCGGCGCCTCAGGAGCGTGAGCGGCCGAAGAAGCGCCCGCCCGGGCCGATCCACAGGGGGAGTGCGACGACGACACACGCGACCGCCTGGCCGATGAGGCCGGAGGGGCCGTCGTCGGGATCGAGCACGAGTTCCACGATGCCGAGGACGAGGCCGACCAGGAGCAGGATCGTGATCGCGCCGCGTGCGAAGCGACTGCCGCGCGCGACGCCCGAGGCCAGCGAGACGATCGCGAGGCCGATGATGATCATGGCGGCGCCCACCACCGTCACCGGGAACACCAGACCGTCGGCCTCCGCCTCGGGGAGGTAGCGAACGAAGATCGCGGCGATGCCGAGGAGCACGTCGACGATTCCGGCAATGTAGATCAGCACGACCGAGAACGTGACGAGCCCCGGTCGTCTGAGCGGCGCCACGGCATCCATGAGGCCGATCATACGGTTTCGGCCCCTCGTGCGTCAGCGATTGCAGCGCGCAATATCATAGTGAATGACATACATAATGTAGTACTATCACGGTATGACAGATGCGCATCGCCTGCTCGATCTGCTGCTCATGGCCAACGAGCTGCTGCAGCGCGACATGTCACGAAACCTCGGAGCGATCGGCCTGAGCCCGTCGCGGATGCACCTGCTTTGGCTGGTGCACGGCCGGGGTCCTCTGACCCAGCAGCAACTCGCAGAAAGCTTGCGGGTCACTCCACGCAACGTCACCGGTCTCGTGGACGCCTTGACCGACGGAGGGTTCGTGACCCGGCAGCCGCATCCCAGTGATCGCCGTGCCATTCTCGTCACCCTCACCGAATACGGCACGTCGACGATGGAGCGCACCGAACGCGACTACCACCAGCTTTCCGCCGAGCTGCTCGGGGCTGTCGCCCCGGATGACCGCCAGGCGCTCATCCGGGGGCTCGGCGCCACGATCGAACGTCTCGAGGCCCTTGTCGAAGCGGATGAGTCCGCCGCTGCCGGCCCGGTCGCTTCTCACGAGCACGGCGGAGTCGACGGAGGATGAGTGAGCCATGACCACGGGAGAAGGGCGAATGACGATCGCGCACCGGGTCGGCCGGATCGCCGGCGTCGTCTGGCGGATGGAGCTCGGCGTCTGGAGGAGCCTCTTCCGCTGGGCCACCCTGCGACCCCGCGTTCCCCGAGGCGCCGACGCTTTCAGCTACGACA
Source organism: Herbiconiux aconitum (assembly GCF_024979235.1). Lineage (NCBI taxonomy): Bacteria > Bacillati > Actinomycetota > Actinomycetes > Micrococcales > Microbacteriaceae > Herbiconiux > Herbiconiux aconitum. The sequence continues at coordinate 1,002,137 of NZ_JANLCM010000002.1, read as the reverse complement.
AACCGATCCGGCCGGTCTTGATCGTCTTCATCGTCTTGTCGGCGATCGAGATCCCCATCATCGACCTGATCGTGCACTCCTGGGCGGCCGTGCGCATCCCGTTGCTCGTGCTCGGAATCTGGGGTCTCACCTGGATGATCGGGCTGCTACTCGGTTATCTCACGCGTCCGCACGCGGTCGGCCCGGCCGGGCTGCGCATCCGTCACGGCGATGAGACCGAGATCGTGGTCGGCTGGGACGACGTCGCGTCAGTGGCGCCGCTCCACGAACACATCGAGGGCGCCAAGACGTTCCGGATCGACGGCGAGCTGCTCGCCATCTCGGTGCAACAGGAGACGAACGTCGAGATCGAGCTCGAGCATCCGATCGTGGTGCCGGTGAACAGGAAGCCGCAATCGGTGCGCGTGCTGCGCATCTGGGTCGACGACCGGGCTGCCTACCTCGCCTCGGTTCGGCGCTCGCTGCATGCCTGGGAAGACGGTCTGGCAGCCCGCGACTGATCGGTTTGCGCCGAGCGTCTCCGGGGGTCACGGCACCAGGATGACCTTGCCGCGGGCGCGACCGGCGGCGACGTGGGTGACCGCCGCACCCGCCTCGGCCAAGGGGTAGGGGGTGTCGATCGCCGGAACGATCGCGCCCGACGTCACTGCGGCCGCCAGAACGTCGAAGTCGGCCGCGTTCTCGCGCGAGATCAAGCCGCGCAGCCGCTGCGACGTGAATGCGTTCAGCACCGTGGCCCCGAGCATCCGCTCCATCCCGCCGAGCACCGGTCCGCCGTTCTCGCCGCCGACGAGCACGAGCGTGCCGCGCTTGCCGAGGATGCGGCGCAGCCGCGACAGGCGGCGGTTGCCGGCGATGTCGATGATGACGTCCCAGCGGCGGTCGAGTGCCGTCACATCGGTCTGCGTGTAGTCCACGACCTCGGATGCGCCGAGCGAGCGCACCAACGACTCCTTCGAACCGCTGCACACCGCGGTCACCGTCGCGCCGGCGGCTACCGCGAGCTGAACAGCGAAGCTGCCGACCCCGCCACCCGCACCGATCACCAGCACGCTCTGACCGGCGTGCACCTCGCCCGCGTCACGCACGGCTTGGAGGGCGGTCACGCCCGAGACCGGAAGCGTCGCAGCGGCGTCGAATCCCGCGTCGGACGGCATCCGCGCCAGCATCGACTCGGGGGCACAGACGAATTCAGCGAAAGCACCGCCGTGCGAGCCGAACACGCGGTCGCCCGGTTGGAATGCGGTGACGGCCGAACCGACAGCATCCACCTCGCCCGCGAAGGCGAGGCCGAGCGTGCCCGAGCGCGGCCCGCGCACGCCGAAGCCCAGAAGACGCATCAGGTAGGGCTTGCCGGTGACCAGATGCCAGGTGCCCGCGTCGACGCCCGCGGCCCGGATGCGCACCCGCACCTCGTTCGGGCCGGGCGACGGAACGGGAACCAGGGTCACGCGGAGCGCATCCGGAGACCCGTATCGCGGTTGGGTGACGGCGCGCATTGTCGGTGCGGGCGTGGGTGTGGGTGCGGGCGCACCTGCGGTGGTGGCCGGGTGGACGGGGTTGCTGTCGTTCGTGCCGGAGCGTGTCATGATGACCTCTCCCTGCCGGAGCAGGACTCTAGTGCGGTTCGGGGTAGTGGAACACGTCGTCGAGGGGCACCCCGAAGACGTGGGCGATCTGGAACGCCATCTCGAGGGAGGGGGAGTAGCGCCCCTGCTCGATGGCGATCACGGTCTGACGGGTGACGCCGATGCGGTCGGCGAGGGCTGCCTGGGTCATTTCGCCCTGGCTGAAGCGGAGCGAGCGGATGCTGTTGGTGACGCGAGTGGGCTTCACCACGGCTGGAACCCCCGACGGTAGGCGACGAGTTTCGCGATCGAGCCGAGCAGGGCGGAGAGCACGAAGGCCAGGTAGACGGCGTTCGCGATCCAGAAGTAGTCGAACTGCACGATGGCCAGCAGCATCGCGACCACCGCGCCGATCACCACGAAAGCCTGACCCACGTGGTCGCCGAATCGGCTGATCTCCTTGTCGCGCTGGTCGGCCTTGCCGGCGCCTTTGCGCCAGATGGTCGAGATCACGATGTTCGCGAGGATGCCGGCGACGATCGCCGCTCCGATGGTCGAGAGCATGATCGGCCCGTAGTCGACCTCCACGAGCGGGCGACCGCCTGCCACGACCAGCACGATCACGACATAGCAGAGGTAGGCCGCGACGGCGATGAACAGGAACGCCCACGTGTTCCTCTCTTCGAACGACATGCGAACTCCGATCTGAATGTAAAAGAATGTTGACATCTGCCAGAGTAAAGAAGAGTCGACTTGATGTCAATGATTCTTTACATGTCTGCGAACGGGCCCGGCTATGACCAGGGCGCGGGATGATGGAGGGGTGACCCGATCCCGGCGCATCCCGTCGCCCTATCTCGAAAGTCCGCGTCGGCGCCGCGTCTCGGGCTTCCTCGCGGCGGCGGCGCCGGAGGAGATCCGCGGATGCTTCCTGCCTCTCCTCGACGGCGGGGCGGCGGCCATCGCGCTCCTGCAGCGCCATCCGGAGGGCTGGTTCGGATTCAGCAGCCCGAACCCCGATGTCATGGCGGTGTGGGAGAGCGTGCGCGACGACGTCGGCGGGCTGGTCGCGGGCATCCAGGATCTCGCCGCCGCCCACGACCCGGCCCGGTTCGCTGCTGTGCGCGATCAACCGGCCGAGACGGTGGAGCGGATGCCGTCGGTCACGCGGGCAGCCCGATTCGTGTACCTGCGGGGCACGGCGCGCCCGGATGCCGCCGGCGAACCGTTGCAGGAGTTCGGCGACGCCCACTACGGGCGGGACGCCGTCGCCTTCGACGCGGCCGGACTCCGTGAACTCGCGACTCTGCTGCGTTCGCGCGACGTCTCCCTCTCGGTGGGCAGCCTGTTCGAGGTGCTTCGTGAGGTGGGAGAGGACGACGTGGTCGTGCTCGATCCGCCGTCGGCTGCACAGGATGCGCGCGAGCTGCGGAGCTTCGTCGGAGCGCTGGCGGCGAAGGGCGCCGGAGTGATCGCGAGTGATCTCGGTGACGGGTTCTACGCGGGCTGGCCCGGCATGGTGCGCCTCGCGGAGTCGGCCAACGACGAGCCGGTGTGGGTCAACACGGTGCTGCAGCGTGCGCGGTCGGCCGGTGCACGCCACGAGTGGTGACGGCAAGCGCTTGCTGCGGGCGGCGGCCGGCGGGCCGGGTGGGGGCGACGTGCGTCAGGCGCGACGAACTGATCTCCCGGGTGCGGCCGGATCGAAGGCGCGACGGCGATCGGGGCGCAGGGCGAAGCGGCCGGGAGCAGCCGTACCCTCCACCAGCCCGGCGAGGAGCCTCCCGACAGCCGGCGCGAGGCCGGCACCGGCGGCTCCGAAGCCGGCACCCACGATCACGGGGCCGATCCGGTCGATCACGAAATCGCCGTGGTGCGCCGAGGTGCGCACCCGGGAGGTCAGCGTCGGCACCGTGGCATCGGCGCCTGGCGCCCATTCGCGCGCGTAGCGCAGCAGCGCGGCGAGCTCGCGGGGCGGCACCGCGCCCGAGCGCGCAGACGACTCCCCGGACGACCGGATGTCGCGCCAGCCCACTGACACGCTGCCTTCACCGCCGAGCACAGCGGCGTCACCGCGCCAGTAGCGCTGCCCGGGAGCGGTGGGATCGGGGAGGTGCAGCACGGCCGGAGCGGTTCCCCGCGAGGTCGGGAGAACGATCGACGAGTCCCGCGTCGACGTGATCCTGGGGAGCGCCACGAGCCCGCGCAGCAGCTTCGCCGTCGACGCGCCGAGCGCCACCACGAGCCGCCGGCAGTCGATCTCCTGCACCTCGCCGAATGTCGATCCGTGCGGGGGCGTCGGGTCGTCGCCCGCCGCGGCCCTGCGCACCTCGAGCCGCGCGAGGTCGTCGCCGAGAATGCGGATGCGCGTGATGGTCGCGCCGGCGACGACCCGCGCCCCCTCAGCCACCGCGGCCCCTCGCAGCGCCGTGATCGCCGCGCCCTCCCGCAGCCGTCCACCTTGCGGGGTGAACAGCACGCTTCCGCCGAACCGCAGCCCCGGCCACCGTGACTCGGCGTCGGCCGCCGAGAGGATCTCGTGAGCGAGCCGGGCCCGGACGAGCGCCTCGGCGGCCACCTCGAGCCGAGGAGCGTGGCCGTGCAGCACGGCACCGGTGCGATCGAGCACCGGCGCCGAGCCGCCCTGGCCCGCCGCCGACACCGAGTCCCACAGCTCCGCCGACTCCGTCGCGAGCGCCTGATACACCGGATCGGCGTACGCAAGTTCGAAGGCCCGGCCGGGGCTGTCGTCGACGGCTGGGCACGTCTCCAGCAGCAGCACCTCGGCGCCGCGCCGGGCGAGCTGCCAGGCGGCGGCCGAACCGGCGGTGCCTCCTCCGGCGACGATCGTGTCGACGAACTCGGTCACCGTGCGGCCGCCTCCGTGGCTCGGGTCGGAAGGGAGCCGGTCGATGATGCAGACGCCGCCCCTGCCCCGCGCGGCTCCTCCAGCGTCGGCAGCGACCGCACGAGCTCCTGCGTGTACGGATGCTGCGGCCGCAGGAACACGTCATCCGCCGTTCCGCGCTCCACGACCGCGCCGTCCTTCATCACGAGCACCGTGTCGCTCATGTGGTGGATCACGCCGAGGTCGTGCGAGATGAAGAGGTAGCTGAGGCCGATGCGGTCCTGCAGCTCGACCAGCAGGTCGAGGATCTGCGCCTGCACCGACACGTCGAGCGCCGACACCGCCTCATCGAGCACGATGATCGAGGGCTCGGTGGCGAGCGCCCGCGCGATCGCCACGCGCTGGCGTTGGCCGCCCGAGAGCTTGAGCGGAAGCCGAGGCAGCACCTCGTCGGTCAGTCCCACCTGCCGCAGCAGATCGCGGGCCCGGGCATGCGCATCCGGTGACACCCGGTCGGCCTGCCCCACCGCGTCGACGAGGATGCGCTCTACGGTCCAGCGCGGATCGAAGGAGCTGAGAGGGTCTTGGTAGACCACCGCGATGCGGTTGCGCAGGTGGCGCCGCTTCGACTCCTTCACGCTCGACCAGTCCTGGCCGACCAGCTTCACCCAGCCCTCGTCGGCGCCCGTGAGCGCGAGCGCGATGCGCGCGGTGGTGCTCTTGCCCGATCCGGATTCGCCGACGATGCCGAGCGTGGCCCCGCGCTCGAGCGTGAACGACACGTGATCGACCGCCGTGCTCGGCACGCCGCCGGGGCCGCGGAACCGCTTCACCAGGTCGCGGGCCTCGAGCACCGGACCCTCCGACGCATCCAGCGGCACCCGGGAATCGGGCGCCGGCAGCGCGACGTCGAGCGCCGGTCCGAGCCGCTCGCCCCGGGTGTGCCCCCCGGGCACGGCGTCGATCAGAGCCTGCGTGTACTCGTGCTCCGGCGCGGTGAGCACCTGGTGCGCCGACCCGCTCTCGAGAACCGATCCGCCCTTCATCACGAGGATGTGGTCGGCGAGCCGGGCGACCACCGACAGGTCGTGGCTGATCAGGATGACCGAGACGCCGCGCTTCTTCATGCCCGCGATGAGGTCGAGCACCTGCGCCTGCACCGTGACGTCGAGCGCCGTGGTGGGTTCGTCGGCGATCACCAGTTCGGGGCCGAGCGCGAGTGCCGAGGCGATCAGCGCGCGCTGGCGCAGACCTCCGGAGAGCTCGTCGGGCCGCTGCCGCGCCCGCACGGCCGCGTTCGGCACGCCGACCGACTCGAGCAGGTCGACGACCTTGCGCTTGCGCGCCGCGCGCGAGCCCCACCCGTGCAGTGCCAGCGCCTCCTCGATCTCCTTGCCGACCGGCCGCAGCGGGTCGAGCGAGACCAGCGCATCCTGCAGGATGAAGCCCACTCGGCGGCCGCGGATGCCGCGCCACGCCTTCTCGGGCACGGTCGCGAGATCGATCCCGTCGAGTTCGAGCGTCTCCGCCTCGACCACGGCGTTCGCCCCGGTGAGGCCCACGATGGTGCGGGCCGTGACGCTCTTGCCCGACCCGGATTCACCCACGATCGCGAGGCATTCGCCGGCCTGCAGTGTGAACGAGACGTCTTTCACCACGGAACGGGTCTCGCCGCCCCGGGTGAAGCCGACGTTCAGGTGGTCGACGCGCAGAAGAGGATTCGCAGAGGCAGCCGCGGTCGTCATTTCTCGTCCTTCTCGAGGATGTTCTGGATGTGCTTGCCGAGCGTGGTCGCGGCCAGCGCGAGCACCACGATCACGAGGCCGGGCAGCACGGTCAGCCAGCCCGCCTGGGTGATGTACTGCTTGCCGGCGTCGAGCAGCGCGCCCCACTCCGGCGACGGCGGTGCGACTCCGAGCCCGAGGAACGACAGGCTCGACGCCCACACGATCGACTGGCCGACCGAGAGCGCGAAGATCGCCACCAGGGGCCGCAGCGCGTTCGGCAGCACGTGGTTGCGGAGGATCCACGCGCGGGGGTGACCGAGCGCGACCGCCGCTTCGACGTATCCGGAGTCCTTCGCCTTCAGGATCTGGCCGCGGATGATGCGGGCGTACCCCGGCGCCGTGCCGACGCCGACGGCCACCACCTGCGACATCGCCGACGGGCCGATGACCGCCACCAGGAGCAGGGCGAACAGCAGGGTGGGGAAGGCGAACAGCACCTCGATGATGCGGTTCACGGCGGCAGAGGCGAAACGCCCCGACAGGGCGGCGAGCGAGCCCAGCACGAGCGCGAGGCTGAGGCTCACGGCCGTCGCGCCGACGCCGATCAGGAGCGACTCGCGGGTGCCGTAGATCACGCGGCTGTAGAGATCGCGGCCCGACTCGTCGGTGCCGAACCAGAACACGAACGACGGCGGATGCAGGGCGTTCGCGAAATCCATGGCATACGGATCGTGGGTGGCGAGCGCCGCCGGGAAGACGGCGGCCACCACGAAGAACAGCAGCACCGCGATCGAGAGGAAGAAGCCCCACGGCGTCGCGGCGAGCTTCGCGGAGACGGGCTTGGTGAGGAGCGGCTGGCCCAATGCGGTCATGATTTCTTCAACCTCGGATCGATGAGGACGTAGGCGATGTCGACGAGGATGTTCGCGACGACGTAGAGCGCGGCGATCAGGATGACGATGCCTGTGACGACGGGCAGGTCCTGGGTGTTCACGGCCGTGACGAGCACCGATCCGATGCCCGAGCGGGTGAAGATCGACTCCACGATCACGGCACCCGAGATGGTGGCGCCGAGCGCCCAGCCCGAGAGGGTGACCGCGGGCAGCACCGAGTGTCGCAGCACGTGTTTGAGCCGCACGGCCCAGTCGCCCATGCCGCGCATCCGGGCGGTGATCACGAAGGGCTGGTCGAGCGAGCGCTCGAACTCCGCCCTCGTGGCCTGCCCCATGAATCCGGCGAGCGGGATGGCGAGGGTGAGCGCGGGGAGGAACAGCCCGTTCGGACTGGTGCCGCTGATCACGGGGAACCAGCCCAGCGTGAGGGCGAACACGAGCAGCAGGATGATGCCGAGCCAGTAGTGGGGCAGTCCCGCCACTGCGGTGTCGAGCACCGCGCCGACCGAGCTGACCTTCGTGCCGCGGCCGGCCGTCAGGGTGACCCAGACCACCATGATCACCCAGGCGAGAAGGACCGCGGTGAGCGTCAGCACGATGGTGGGCCACATCTGCTCGCCGATGATGGCGGCGACCGGGCGGTGCTGCTGGTAGGAGGTTCCGAGATCTCCGGTGACGATGCCGCGCAGGTACTCGAGATACTGCACCAGCAGGGGGTTCTGCAGGCCGTACTCCTGGTTGATGGCGGCGAGCTCGGCGGGGGTGCGCTCGATCGCCTGGCCGGCCCGGATGTTGAGGATGATGGTGGCGCGGTCACCCGGTAGGGCGGTCTGCGCCAGGAACGCGGCGGTGGCGGCGCCCCAGAGCACCACGACGGCGCCGGCGAGCTTGCCGGCGATCATCCGCCACGGAAAGCGGCGGGGGGCGCGGGCCCCGCCGCCGGCCGGCCCGGAGGGGGCCGGCGCGGCGGGCGGGGTCAGCGTGTCACTTGACGAAGTAGGCGTCATAGAACACCGGGCCTCCCTGTGCGTTCTCCTGCCACACGTCTTTCAGATACGGCGAGACCGCGAGGGTGCTCAGCCGGTCGTAGAGGCCGATGGCCAGGGCGTGGTCGGCGATGTACTGCTGCGCCTGGGCGTAGAGGGCGTTCCGCGCATCCGGGTCGGCCGTGGAATTGGCCTGCAGGATGTCGTTCTCGAGCTCGGGGCTGTTGTAGAACGCCGCGTTGTTGTAGTTCGGGGCATCCGGAGTGCTCTGACCCCAGTTGATCAGCAGGATGCCGGAGCCGACGCTCGTCCAGTAGCCCGCGCTGATGTCCTTCTCCGAGGGCTTGGAGTAGGCGCCGGAGAAGAACTCGCTCTGCGGCACGGGGATGAGCTTCACCTTGAAGCCGGTGGCCTTCACCTGCTCCTGCACGCCCTGGAGGATCGAGGCGCCGTCGGCATTGATGATCGAGCCGGCGCCGTACGGCAGCACGACCTCGAGGGTCTGACCGTCTTTCGTGCGGTAGCCGTCGGCGTCGTGGCCTGTCCAGCCGGCGGCATCCAGCAGCTCGTTCGCCTTGTCGGCGTCGAAGGAGTAGGTGTCGGCCGCTGCCTGGCTGTAGCCCGGCGTGGTCTGGCTGACGCCGCCGTTGCCCTCGTAGGGGATGACGCCGTGCCCGATGGTCTCGACCAGCGGCTCGCGATCGAGGCTGTAGGCGAAGGCCTTGCGCACGTTCTCGTCGGTGAATGGCCCCTCGGCGGTGTTGAAGGTCAGCTGCTGCGGGCGGCCGTGGGTCACGTACTTCTCGAGCTGGTAACCCTGACCCTCGAGGGTCGACCACTCGATCGCCGGCACGTCGTAGATGGCGTTCGTCTCATCGGCGCGGAGCGAGGCGACCCTGGTGGTGGGGTCGGGCACGAACCTCCAGTCGATCTCGTCGACGTAGGCGGGCCCCGTGTGCTTCGCGTTCGCAGGCGGTGAGGTGTAGTCGTCGTTGCGGGTGAGCACGATGTCCTGCCCACGGTTCCACTGCTTCACGACGAAGGCTCCGGAGCCGATGGGGCTGTTGCAGTTGTCCTCGTCGGAGCGCGTCTTCAGCGCCTGCTCCGACTGGATGCCGAAATAGCCCTGGGTGAGCGTCTCGGGCAGCAGCGCGTAGGGCTTCTGCAGATGGATGGCGACCGTGGTGTCGTCGATCGCCTCGGCCGACTGGTAGTAGCCCTGCAGCCACACCTTCGCGGTGCTGTTGCCGCCGCCGACCCAGTAGTCGAAGTTGTAGGCGATGGCCTCGGCGTTCACGGGCGTGCCGTCGGTGAAGGTCACACCGGGCTTGAGGTGGAAGGTCCAGGTGAGCTGGTCGTCGGATTCCTCCCACGACTCCGCGAGCCACGGCACGACCTGGGAGTTCTCGTCGAGTGAGACCAGGCTGTCGAGCACCTGGGTGGAGAGGTAGGCCTGCTCGATCCAGCCGCCGAACACGCACGCGGGTTCCTGCTGGTGGCCGTAGACGATGGTGCCGCCCTCGACGCGCTGCGCATCGGCGGCGGGTCCGGCCGAGGCGCCCGCGGAGCATCCGGCGAGCGTCAAGGCTGCTGCGGTGGCGAGGGCCACGATCGGCAGGACTCGGAAGTGATTGGACATCGAGCTGTTCTCCTGAACGGGAGGTCGGTGGTCGGGGGATGCTCAGACGGTAGGGGGCGGCACGGCGCGACCGATAGCCGCCGCCGTCACATGACGACGCCTGGCGTAACTGTTTTGCGCCGTGTTACGTGCGGCTTGCGCCCGCGCGAGAAGGGCATCGAGAGTGGCGGAATGACGAAAGAGCTGCACTTCAACGGCTTCGAGATGAACACGCCGAGCCACATCAATCACGGTCTCTGGCGGCATCCGGAGAACAACCGACACCGCTACACCGAGCTGTCGTACTGGACCGAGACGGCGAAGCTGCTCGAGCGCGGGCTCTTCGACGCGATCTTCCTCGCCGACGTCGTGGGCACCTACAACGTCTACGACGGCAGCCGCGACCCGGCGGTCGTTCGCGGGGTGCAGACGCCGAACAACGACCCGTTCCTGCTCGTGCCGGCGATGGCGGCCGTCACCTCGAACCTCGGTTTCGCGGTGACCTTCACCACGACCTACGAGCAGCCCTTTCCGAACGCCCGTCGCTTCAGCACGCTCGACCACCTCACCGGAGGCCGGGTGGCGTGGAACGTCGTGACGGGTTACCTTCCCGATGCCGCTCGCAACTTCGGTCTGAGCGACCAGGTCAAGCACGACGACCGCTACGATCTGGCCGAGGAGTTCCTCGAGGTGTCGTACAAGCTGTGGGAGACCTCCTGGGAAGCGGATGCGGTGGTGCGGGATGTCGCGGCGAACCTCTACACCGACCCGCAGAAGGTGCGGCAGATCGACCACGACGGGCGCTACTTCACGGTGGCCGGCCCCCACCTCTCGGAGCCGTCTCCCCAGCGCACGCCGGTCATCTACCAGGCCGGCGCCTCCGACCGCGGCCGGGTCTTCGCGGCGCGGCACGCCGAGGCGATCTTCGTGGGCGCCCGCACACCGGAACAGGCGCGGAAGGTCATCACCGAGGTGAAGGAGCTCGCCGTGTCGCTCGGGCGGCAGGATGACGACATCCGGTTCCTGCTGGGGCTGAACGTCGTCGTGGCCGAGACCGAGGCCGAGGTGAAGAAGAAGCTCGACGACATCCTGTCGTACCGCGACGTGGTGGGTTACCTGGTGCACTTCGGCGGTGGCTCGGGCATCGACCTGTCGAAGCTCGGCGCCGAGGAGTACATCGAGTACAAGGCGCGCGACCACGTGCAGTCGCTGGAGTCGGCCTTCGCCGACAAGACCGTGCAGAGCGTCGTCGACCACTACGACGACCCGTTCTCCGATCCGTTCTTCGTCTACGGCACGCCTTCCCAGGTGGCCGACCGGATCGAGGAGCTCGCCGACTCGATCGGGCTCGACGGTTTCAACCTGGTGCAATACCTCTCACCCGGCACCTTCGAGGACTTCGTGGAGCTCGTTGTACCCGAGCTCCAGAAGCGCGGCCGCTACCGCACCGCGTACACCCCGAACGAGACGCTCCGCGAACGCCTCTTCGAGGGCCGGGGCCCTCTGCTCCCCGACCGCCACCCCGGAGGTGCACTCCGCGAGGGCCAGAAGGCCGCGCTGGCCTGATTGCGCTCCGCCGCCGTGCGCGGAGACGAGCGCGCCTCGCTTACGAAACGACGGAGTTTCAGGCCCCACACCGGAAACGACGGAGCCTCCGCCCGCAGTTCCGCGCCCCCTCCGTCGTTCCGTTCTCGTTCTCGTTCTCGTTCTCGGTCTCGGTCTCGTTCTCGTTCTCGTTCCCCAAGTCGTGGGGAAACGAGACCGCAGGCCGCGGGCCGCGCTCGACAACCCAGGGTGAGGCCGAGGCCGGAGGGTCCGACCGCAGGCCGGGCCCTCCGACCTCAGCCGAGCATGTCGCCTCGCGCCGCAGAAGCGGCGGCGCGAGCAAGAAGGGCCCGCCCAGCCGAAGGCCGGGCGAGCCCGGGAAACCGCCCGGCCGTGCCCGAAGAAGCCTTCACAACAGCCCCAGCTCTCGCGCCCGCAGGATGGCGGCGTCCCGGTCGGGGGCGTCGAGCTTGCGGTAGATGTGCGCCATGTGCGTCTTGATGGTGTTGACCGACACGAACAGCCGTGACGCGAGCTCGGCGTTCGAATAGCGGCTCGGGAAGTAGGCCAGCAGCTCACGCTCGCGATCGGTGAGCGGAACCGGCAGCGGCGAGGTCGTGGCCGCCAGCGGCACCGCGTCGCGTGCGCGACCGAGTTCGGCGGCCACGACCGGAGGCGGAGGACCGATGGCCTCGTCGTCGACGAACAAGTGGCCGAGCAGAAGCGTTTTCGCCAGACGCACCAACCAGAGCAACTGCGTGCGATTGTTGAGCGCCGCGAGCGCTTCGGCTTCGCGCATGGCCGACACGGCGGCTTCGGTGCGACCGACAGCGATGGCCGCGAAGCACCGGGCGAGATAGGCGTCGGCGGGAGCGGGGTGCCCGAGCAGTCCCACTTCTCGCGCGAGCTGGATCGCCTCGTCGGCTGTGTCGAGACCTCGTTCGAGGTGGCCCTCCCAGACATCCACCAGCGCGAGGCTCCCGAGCAGGTGGATGCGGTAGGCCGAATACCGTCCACCCGGGGTGTCCAGGCCGCGCTGCAGCCACGTTCTCGCCTCGTCGAGCCGGCCGAGGAAGAACAGTGACCGGCCGCCCGCGGCCAGCACGAACGGCCAGAGCATCTTGACGCTGGTCAGGCGCAGGAGATCAGGCACCGGGTAACCGTCGTAGGCGGTGAGCAGGCCCACCGCCACCTCGGCGTCGCTCAACGAGAGGGCAGGGCTCGGCCGGAACTGCACCCGCGCCGTGAGGTAGCTGTGGGCCACGAGCTGCTGACCCGGGGTGAGAGCGGGGTCGGCCCCGAGTTCGCGAAAGAGATCCTCCGCCTGGGCCACGCGCCCGCTCAGGCCGAGCAGCATGCCGCGGAGCAGACGCGCCTCCGGATTGTGTCGCAGCGCACCCTCCGGAACGGCGTCGAGCCAGCTGAGCATGGTGGCGGTCTGCCCACGTTCGAAGACGTCCGATCCGCGGGCCAGCAGAACCGCGAGAACCGAATCCCAGTGCTCCGCCTCGATGAAGTAGCCGATGGCCTTCTCGAAGGAGTCGTGTTCGAGCGACCACTCGGCAGCCCGCAGGAGCACCGTCGTCTCACCGTCGGGATCGCTCGCGTGCAGCCGGTAGCGCAGCAACTCACGAAAGAGGTGATGGAAGCGGTACCACCCGGGTTTGCCCGTCACCGGGCGCAGGAACATCGACTGGTCCTGCAACGATTCGAGCAGCTCGGCGGCCTGCGCCTGCGGCTTCCCGGTGCAGGCGGCGACCAGATCGGCGTTCATCTCCTTCAGGGCCGACAGTCGGAGCAAGCTCTCGCGGCGCCCCTCCGATTGGGCGAGCAGCACCTCTTCGCCGAGGTAGTCGGCGATCAGCCGATCGCTTCCGGCGATCACCGAGGCGAAGACCTCCGGATCATCGGAGTCGCGCAGTGTCAGCGCCGCCAGCTGCACACCGCCCGCCCAGCCCTCGGTGCGCTCGACCAGCACCGAGACGTCCTCGGGGGCGAGCGCACGGCCGCTGATGCGCACCACCGCCTCCGCGGCATCCTCGTCGTCGAAGGCGAGGTGCGACTGCCGCATCTCGAGAAGGTTGTGCCGCAGGCGCAGCGGCCCCCAACCCAGCCGGAAGTCGCGCCGCGACGACAGCAGGAAGTGGATCTGCGGAGGCACGATGTCGACGAGGGTCCAGAGATCGGCGAGCACCTTCTCGTTCGCGAGGAGGTGGAGGTCGTCGAGCACGATCACGCATTCCGGCAACGACTGCATCCGATCGCTCAGCGCGTCGACGAAGGGCCGACCCAGACCGCCGCCGGCGGCGACCACTTTCGACCCGATGGTCGCGATGCCCGGGGAGAGCGGGGTGAGCGCGGCCGTCAGACGTCGAGCGAAACAGGCAGCATCGCTGTCTTCGGGGCCGACGTCGAGCCAGACGAAGACGAGATCGTTGCGGCAGGCCGCCCACTGGCTGATCAGCACCGATTTACCGGAGCCGGCCGGGGCGACGATCAACGTGGCCGGACCGGACTGTCCGTCGTCGAGCAGATGCCGCAGGCCCGGTCGGTCGACCGCGTGACGCGGAGGAACATGCAGCTGACCCATCCGGCCTCTTTTCCCGCGCCCGAACCCCAGTATGGCAGCGAAGGGCAGAAGTCATCCATGGCGGATGACGCCCTGATTCGCCCGGCGGCGCACACTCGATGACGAGGGAGATTCCCTCGATCGGCGACGCTTCGGAGGCGCGAGTGCGGGAGCAGACGTTCGAGATCGTCGTGCGGGGCCGGTTGAGCCCCGAACTCGCGGCGTCATTGACCGGCTACCAGGTGTTCGTCGACGACGACTCCTTCACGCACGTCACCGGGCTCGTGGTCGATCAGGCTGCCCTGCACGGTCTGCTCTCGATGTTCGGGGAGTTGAACATCGACCTGGTGTCGGTCAACCCGGCGGCGGCGCGGTAGGCGACTCGGGCGCCTCGTCGGGTGCCGGCTCGTTCGCCGCCGCCGGCGGCGCCGCGCCGCGCCGGCCGGCCAGAGCAGCCTTCTGCGCCTTGGCCGACTTGCGCGCGGTCTTCTCCTCCACGTAGTCGGACTGCAGGATGCCGCGCGTCTCGGCCGTGGGGCCGAGCACCGGTCGCCACCATTGCGCATCCGGATTCGCGTCGATGAGGATCATCTTGCCGAGCAAGGTCAGCGGCACCGCGAGGATGGCGCCGATCGGGCCGATCACCACCGCCCAGAACAGCACGGAGAAGAAGGTGATGGTCTGGCTGAGCGAGACCGCCTGCCCGACCACCCGGGGCTGGATGATCGACTGCACCACCGCATTGATGATGCCGTAGACGATCACGATGGCGATCACGGTCGGCCAGCCGCCCACCAGGAACCCGAAGATGACCGGCGGGATGATGGCGAAGAAGTATCCGATGTTCGGGATGAAGCTCATGAGGAACGCCAGCAAACC